>JBGPND010000082.1:0-20766 GCA_041487355.1 Acetobacteraceae bacterium
CTCGGCCTCGTTTGCCAATTCGTCCTTGAGGAGTCCAACGATAACAGTGAATTTCGCCAGATCGTTTTTCATGTCGTGGACTCCAGCGACCTCGGATGCCGAAAACGCATCTAATCCGGCACCCAACAGCAGGTACTTGTCAGAGGCTTATCCCGTTGTCCCAGGTCTGCCACGCAACGGACAAAAGCGGGAACGATTTCACTCTGTCCGGGGTATTTCGTTGGCGGATTCCCGGTCAAAGCGCCGCTCTCAGGCAGAAATTCCACTTGTCGACCTGTCCGAATTTGGCCAGCCATCTCTGGTGCCGCAGGTGCGGGCGGTCGCGGCGGGACGAAGAGTGTGTCTGCTGTCACGTGTCTTGCTCCGCCGTCAAGCCCAGGCGACGCACGCCACGCAAGCCAGAACCCCGGCTGGCGGAGAGGCTACTGATCGGTATACTCGGCACCGTTGACCGGATCAGAGCGATGCTCGCAAGGGAGAGGGACGCATGAGTTTGAAAGGGGCGGGCTACATCGTCGGGGCGTATGAACACCCGACGCGAAAGGCCACCGACAAGTCGGTGGCGCTGCTGCATGCCGAATGCGCCAAGGGCGCGCTCGCGGATGCCGGGCTGACCAAGGACGACATCGACGGCTATTTCTGCGCCGGCGACGCGCCGGGCCTCGGCCCGCTGTCGATGGTCGACTACATGAACCTGAAATGCCGCCACGTGGATTCCACCGATGTCGGCGGTTCGTCCTATCAGGTGGCGGTCGGCCACGCGCTGGAATCGATCGCCGCCGGGCGTTGCAGCATCGCGCTGATCACGCTCGCCGGCCGGCCGCGCAGCGAGGGCCAGGCGACCGGCACCGCCGCACGCGTGGGCAACGTGGCGCAGCCGGACGTGCAGTTCGAATATCCCTACAACCCGACCGTGGTGAACATGTACGCCATGTGCGCCATGCGCCACATGCACGAATACGGCACCACCAGCGAGCAGCTCGCCTGGATCAAGGTGGCCGCGTCGCACCACGCGCAGCACAATCCGCACGCCATGCTGCGCGACGTGGTGACGGTGGAGGACGTGGTGAAGTCGCCGATGGTCTCCACGCCGCTACACCGGCTGGATTGCTGCGTGATCAGCGACGGCGGCGGCGCGCTGATCGTGGCGAAGCCGGAGATAGCGAAGAGCCTGAAGCGGCCGCTGGTGAAGGTGATCGGCGTCGGCGAGGGGCCGAAGGGGCAGATGGGCGGCGATGTCGATCTGACCTATTCCGGCGCGCGCTGGTCCGGCCCGCCGGCGTGGGAGATGGCGGGCATCAAGCCGTCCGACATCAAATACGCCTCGATCTACGACAGCTTCACCATCACCGTGCTGATGCAGCTCGAGGATCTGGGCTTCTGCGAGAAGGGGCAAGGCGGAAAATTCGTTGCCGACGGCAACCTGATCTCCGGCGTCGGCAAGCTGCCGTTCAACACCGACGGCGGCGGGCTGTGCAGCAACCACCCGGCGAACCGCGGCGGCATCACCAAGATCATCGAGGCGGTGCGTCAGTTGCGCGGCGAGGCGCATCCGGCGGTGCAGGTGAAGAACTGCAACCTGGCGCTGGCGCATGGCACGGGCGGCTCGCTCGGCACGCGGCATTGCGGCGCGACTGTGATCCTGGAGCGGGAGTGATCGACATGGCCTACGTTCAACGCAAGATTTCCTTTGCCGGCACGCCCGACAGCAATCCGGAGACCAAGCCGTTCTGGGATGCCTGCGCGGCGGGCAAGTTCCTGATCCGCCGCTGCACCGCCTGCAAGCGGGCGCACTGGTATCCGCGCTCGCTGTGCCCGTTCTGCTTCGGCGACTGCGAGTGGGTGGAAGGGTCCGGCAAGGGCAAGATCTACTCGTTCAGCGTGATGTCCCGCGCCGAGGTGCCGTTCGTGATGGCATATGTTACGCTCGAGGAAGGCCCCTCGATGATGACCAACATCGTCGACTGCGACTTCGCCGCGCTGAAGATCGGCCAGGACATGAAGCTGAAATTCGTGCCAAGCGAGAACGGCCCGCCGATGCCGATGTTTACCCCCGCGTAGGCGGGGGTTAGAGCATTTTCATGGCGTCCGGAATCATGCCGACCGGTGGCTGGCCCTTCCTCGTCATGGCCGGCGAAGGCCGGCCATCCACGTCTTTCTTTGGGCGATTATGCAGTTGACATAGCGTGTCGGTTTGGCTATGTTTTCGGTCAGGAGATAGACCATGACCGACCTTACCGCCCCGATGTTCCATGATGATGATGCGGCCCGCGCTCACTTCGAGTCCGTGCTTTGGCCGAATGGTCCGGTCTGTCCGCACTGCAAGGCCACCGATGGACTGACCCGGTTGCAGGGCAAGAGTCATCGTCCCGGCTTGTTCCAGTGCAATGCGTGTCGTGGGCATTTCACGGTGATGAATGGCTCGATCATGGAGCGGTCGCATGTGCCGTTGCACAAGTGGGCGCTGGCGTTTCACCTGATGGCCGCGAGCAAGAAGGGAATGAGCGCATACCAGTTGCACCGGATGCTCAACGTCAACTATCGCACTGCGTGGTTCATGGAGCATCGCATTCGTGCGTGCATGGACAATACCAAGGACACTACTCCGATGGGCGGAGAGGGTGAGATCGTCGAAATAGACGAGACGTTCATCGGCAAGAAAGCTGGCATGCCGAAGCGTCGGGGCTTTGCCCACAAGCGCGCGGTAATGACCTTGGTTCAGCGCGGCGGCTCTGCCCGGTCGTTTCATGTAAACGGCACCAGTGCGGCGGACCTTCTGCCGATCATCAAGGCGAACGTGCTTCGTGACACACATGTTATGACGGATGAGGCCGGCCAGTACGCACATCTGAACAAGCATTTCACCGAGCATGATTATGTCACGCACGGCAAGGGCGAATATGGACGCGGCACGATCCACACAAACACAGTCGAAGGCTTCTACAGCGTGTTCAAGCGCGGCATGAAGGGCGTCTACCAGCATTGCAGCGAGAAGCACCTGCACAGCTACGTTGCCGAGTTCGATTTCCGTTACAGCAATCGCGTCAGGCTCGGAGTTGATGATGTTGAGCGGACGCTTCGCGCAATTCGTGGCGCAAAAGGGAAGCGGCTGAGGTATCAACAACCTGTTGGTTGACCGGACAATCACGCCGCGCCTAACGCGAAAACAGCGCGTAGCATTTATACGCGAATGGCTCCGCAAACTTGCCGATGAGGACACGGGCTAAGCGGGCCTTCTCGCTTTTTCACGATCCCGCCGTTGTCGCTGCGCTGTGGCCTTTGCACTCTGGGGCTTAGGCGCAACTTTCTGAGGCAACGGCGGCGTCGTTAGGGCGCGAAGAATCGCGGCGTCTCGGCGGCGCGCCGTTTCGGCGGGAGAGTACTCGGTATCTGACATTATAGAGTGAGGTTTTGTCATATCTCTCCTGCCGTTCAGTTTTTCATGGCGCTATTGCAATAGGGATGGACCAAGTCGCCGTTTTCCGCACTGCCTACTCCGCTGTCTCTAACGCGAACAATGTGGTCATATGAGACAGATTTGCTAGGATCGAGCTTGCCGCCGCACACTGGACAGGTGAGGGCGCCTTCAAGGGCCTTGCGAACAAAGATCATAGCTTTCGTGTCGTCGGAGAATTCCGGACTCGTTTTTACGGCTACCACGTCAATCACGCGGCCCTCTAGTCCAAGAGCGTTGATAACCGCTTCTGGCGTCACGGATTTTCCCGCGTTAAACTCAGATATTAAAAACATTAGCAGATCGCGCATCTTGGGAACACGCTGCGATTTTGCCATGTTCTGCAATAGGCCACCGATGAGAGATTTATTCTCCATTAGGAACTTTTCGAGTCGCGCACGAGCGGTGGTGAATTTCCTAAAGAATCCTCCGTCGTTGTTACGCATTCTTTCGGTGAGCAACAAACTCACTCCAAGGAATAGGAAGCGATTATAGCGACCTCTCTCGTTATAGAAGTACACAGCAGGGTGAAGTCCTAGACTCCCGCTCGAATTGCTGGTTATCCGACTAACAATCTCAAGAGAATTCCTCAGCACTGATATAGTGCCTTCCCCAGTGGGATCGTCTGCATACTCGGTTATCATTTTTCCCTTCGCATCACGAGTGCCTGTGATGACAAGGAATTCAATAAGCAGCGCGAGAGCGTCAACTGGTGAAACAGAACCGCCGAGCGGAACATCGAGCGTTCTGAGGGGATGCGTCACTTCAGGCTCAAACAGGACCTTGTAGAAGTCTTTCGCTAGCCCCTCCATAATCGGGATATTCTCCCGAGAAAAAGCGGACCAGTATTTGTGACCAGCGCCCGATCTCAATATAGCTCTGGCGCTGATCGCCACAGGCTTTCTCCGATTCGTAATGAGCATCGTTTCCGTTTCATCTAATGGGGTCCCCTGCGAATTGATCTTGAAGAACGAAGTTTCAGCTAAGGCCGCGCTTCCCTGAATCCATTGAACTGGGAGCGCCCTCGTGAAAAGCAGATTCGCTCGGCGGCGCTGTTCGTCGGTCCCAAGCTTACTCCCAACGAACCCCTGCAAGGTGCTGAACCTTCCTACTCTTGCCTCAATCAGAGTGCGCGCCCGTTTGGCCACGCGCTTTTGCACATCGGAAATCTCGCCATTGTAAAACTTCTGGGAGATTGGCTCATCTCCGTAATCGTTCTCCATCCACGCGCGAAGCGCACTGAGGCGGTGGCCGCCATCGATCACGAATACAAAACTGGGGGATTTCCAAAGAATCAGCGAGGGGATTACTTCGTTGTCTAGGAAGCTAGCCACAAATGTTGCAATCTGATCCGCCGTCCAATGGTTTGTCTCTCGCTGGAAGTCTGGTTTGCGCAAAAGCTTCAGGATCGGCGAGTCGTTTGCCAGGCTCGCAATGGGCAGGCCAGGGAAAAGGTCCAGCACGAATTCCTCGCCTTCCCAAGCGAAGTCTTCACGAGGAATCATCGCGTCTAAGGTTACACGAGCCGGCATAATAATCCCCTGGGTTACATCACCATCGTGGGCGCACGCCGGGTGAGCGTCCAATCGAAACGCTCTCATCCGCGCACCGGATTGGCATGATTGTCGCCAGGGATAGCCGCTATGTCAACTGCATAAATGCCTTTCTTTGCTCCAGCATCGCAAGACGTGGATGCCGGGGCCAAGCCCCGGCATGACGATAGAGCCGGAGCCCCACGCGTGATTTTCCAGTCAGCCTGAACCTGCTCTAGCGCTCCACGACCGCCGCAACCGCCCCCGGGCAAACCGCAACAGAACGCATTCGCGGAAAGCTTCATTGGGCGGCTGCGCGACGAATGCCTGAACGAGACGCTGTTCACCTCGTTGCCACAGGCGCGTGCCGTGCTGGCTGACTGTCAGCGCGATTACAACGGTCGACGCATGCGTCGACCGGCCGCACTCGGGGCTGAATGGGCAGACGCCGGCCTCGATCAGGCTGCCGCCGTGCTCGCGGGCCGCCGGGTCAAGCCCGGCGGCAGGCTACAGACCGCTGCGCGCCGGCTTCGCCGGTGGCCCCGGATCAAGTCTGTGGCCAGTCTAGACCCAGGCTCTGCGCGGCGGCGTCGCAGACGCAGGCCGGGACGCGTTGAGCGGCAAAGCGGATCAATCGGCGCTCGACCGAACCGAGAAACACGGCCACGATGGGCGTGACGGCAACCCAGGACTCTACTCTTGAGCGGAGGGACGTTGGGGCTCAAGTCACTACCCCCGAGATTTCAGACCGCGGATAAGCTGAACCCCGCCCGCTCGTCACGCATGATAACGTCCTTTCCTTTCGTTATGGGGTCAAACGAGTCCAACGGAAGCATTTGTCGATCAAGGATCTGGAGCGGTTGCGAAATTTCAGGCACGCTGCGGCAGAGGAGACCATTAGATTTTCTAGCGCAATAGAGTTGTGGTGCTACCCCAAATGTGCTGCGGTGCTTGTCAGTGCGGCTATCCATGCCGTCGATCGGGGGATCCCGGATCAACATCGGAAGCGAGACACGAACAACACAGGGCGGGCCACAGACGTGATTGTGCAGCGCAGCGTGATCGCAGCTCTTTTCGCTCTGCTCCTTGGGATGGCGGGCTGCGGGCCAAGCATCCCGCGTGATCAGGTTCAGCGTGCGAACGCGGCCTATGAGGCGGTCGCGGCACGCAGCGAGCCGGTGCTCACCGAACTCTCGATCGCCGAACGCCGTACCTTCGTCAGAACCCTTGCCAGCGGTGGCGCGCCACGGGACGGTGACATCGTCATTCCGCCGACCTTCGACCCGAAGTCGGCGGTGTATTTTTCGACCATCGGCGATCCGGTGCTGACCACCTCGCTCCGCCGGGCATTGGGTATCGTCGGCGACTACTTCAAGCTTCTGGCGGCGCTGGCGGAGGGTCGAAACATCGACGAGGCCAAGGCCCAGATCAATGCACTGGCTGGTTCCGTTGCGGGCGTCATTACGGTGGCGACTGGCGGAGCGGGTCTGCCCATTGTGGCCATCGCCGACAAGCTCGCGCCATTGATCGAGCGATGGGCGGAGGCGAAGGACGCCGAGGAGCTGCGCCGGCTGGTTCTGGAAGGCGAGCCGATCGTCAAATCGCTGATCGTCAGTCTGCAGAGTGCAAGTAGCACGATGTACGAGACCCTGACACGGGAGCCCATGCGCGCCGTCAGAACGACACTGGCGGACAATGCGGCTGCTCGCCACACCGCGTTCGTGCAGATGGCGGAGTCCAACACCTCGCTGGCGGACTACGTCGTTCTGCTGGGCAAGCTCAACGACACGTTGTCGGCACTCGCGGCGGCTGTACGCTCTCCGGGTTCGCCCTTGGCACTGTCGTCTCTGGCGGCCTCGGCGGATAGCGTGCTGATTCAGGCGCGCGCCGCCTCCGGAGCGATCGCCCTCATCAAGGCTGGGAGAGCGCCATGACACAAGATGAAGCGCGAACGAAATTGAATGCCATGAGCATGGCGCTGACCGCGCAGCGCGCCAAGGCGATCGATCCGGCGGCGCGAAAGGCATTGCTGGATCAAATCAACCAGATCGAGGACCAACTGGACAGCCTGGCGGTGCTTGACGCACAGCAAACCGCGCAGGCGATCGACCAGGCGACGGATCGTCTCGAAGCGTTGATGATGACCGCGCAGGTTAATCCGTTCGATCCGGCGATCCAGCGCTCCTTCAAGGCGGTTGCCGACAAGGCGGTGCAGGCTGCTGACAGTGCCAGCAAGGCCTTCGCGGCGCAGGAATTCAGGGCCACGGAAAAGGATGCGCCCGAGGTGCTGGTGGATTTCACGCCGCCCGCGCCGGTTGGTGCGGCCCCAGCGCCCGTGCCCGCACCAGCCGCCGGTGAACTGCCGCCGATCGTGAAAGGCTCCGCGCTTGCCCAACTGGCACAGGACTATACGCTGTGTTGGGCCGCATGCCGCATCAACCCCGACAAGCAGTCCCAGGTGGCAGCAGCGGCCGACCAGATGCTCAAAGGCCGCGCGCGCTACGTTGCGGTAAGCGCGCGCACCAACGGGGTTCCGTGGCAGCTCATTGGCATCATGCACGGGCTGGAATGTGGCTACAATTTCTTCAAGCACCTGCACAACGGTGACAGCTTGGCTGCGCCCACCCATCAGGTTCCGGCAGGGCGTCCCCCCGGCTGGGACGGCACCGGTACCTGGGAGGACAGCGCCGAGGATGCCGTGCGTCTCAAATTCGCGAATATGACGAACTGGTCGCTGCCGCAGACGCTGTATGCGCTGGAGAGCTTCAACGGCTTCGGTTACCGGCCGCATGGCGTCCGGTCGCCGTATCTTTGGAGCTTATCCAATCTCTATACGAAAGGCCGCTATGTGGCTGACCATGTTTTCGATCCGGAATCCGTATCGAAACAGGTCGGCTCGGCCCTGGTACTGAAGGTACTTGAGCAACGCACCTTGTGGCCGTAGCTGCTGACGGCGGCGCTGGCCGGGAGGTGATGCCGGACAGCTTGGGCGCAGCTCCCCTAGGCGCCGACATAAGGTCTAGAAGGCTTCAGGACGTGTCGATGCGCACGAGAGGTAGGATAATCGCATCGAGGCCATACGGCCCTCCCTGAGGGCATTTTGTGTCTAAGCTGATTTCCCATCAGAGAGCCATTGAACGTCGAGTCGAGTGCTTACAACACAATTCGCTCGACCTGATCGAGCGTGACCTGGTCGTTGCGGCGATCATAGAGCTTCGTCGTGCGCGCGCTCTCATGTGCTGCCATCTTCTGGGCGTATTCGAGCAGCCCGCCATTGAGCAGATAGACGGTGATCCCGGTTGCCCGGAAGGTGTGGCAGCCGAGGTTAGTGATGATCCCGGCCTCACGGGCCCGGCGGACGATCATGCGCCGCGCGTCCTGCCGGCTCATGCGCTTCACACCAAGCTGCTTGCGGCCGCGACCACCGAGTGTGCGGAACAGGGGAGAGGTCTTCTCCGTGCCGATGCCGGCGGCCGTGACGTAGGCGTCGATATAGGTCTCAAGAAGATGGTGGGCGGGCATCTCGTGCTGCTTGCCGCCTTTTTCGTGCAGCCGGACCCACCAGCGCTTGCCCTGGGGGTAGTAGTCCTCGACGTTCATGTGAAGCGCGGCCGAAATGCGAGCAAAGCTATAGATCAGCAGCGCGATCAGCGCGCGGTCGCGCAGGCCGACGACGGCGCTGGTGTCGATGCTCTCCAGCAGCTTTCGTGCTTCATCGCCGTCAAGCACCGGCGTCTTGCCTTTCTTGACGACATGCTTGGGGCCGCGCACCGCGGCGGCCGGGTTCTGGCCGACCACCTGGCCGACAATCAGCCAGTCGAACAGCATGCGGATGGCGGCCAGGTGCTGCTTGACCGTCGGTGGCTTGTAGCGGCGGCTCAGGACCTCGACGTAGGCCGAGACGTGGTGCGTGCGGATGGTGCCGAGGTCGCCGATGCCGCGTGCCTCGAGCCAGCCGAAGAAGCCGCGCACGGCGACGGCGTAGGCCGCGCGCGTGTTCGGATTGCGGATATTGGCGGTGAAGAAGTCGATGAAGCGCAGTGCCGCGGCTTCGCCGAGGTCGGCGACCATCGCCGGCACGACCATCGTCGCTGTCGGCGGGTCGATGACGGCGAGCGCGGTCGGCTCTTCCGGCGCGTCGTCGGGCGGCTCGGCATCTTCCATCTGGACCCCTAGGAAGCCTTGCATAGGCGCTGCCCGCAATTGGGCAATCAGCGCGAGGCATGATAGGCACCGAGCCTCGGATCGGACTGCCGACGACAGGAGAGGTGTGCCGTGTGCTCGCCACCGAAGGGGTTACCAGCGCCTGTGAGGTCCGCATCGCGGCGCGGGTCGCATACGTCAGACCCAGCCAAAACTTTGCGAGAACCTGGCAAAATACCTAAACTCGCCCACAGAAAGCCGGCCAAATGGAAAATGCCGACTGAATCTCTAATTCCGCCACCGTCGCTGTTCGTTTCACAGTGGTGACCATGAACACCGTCGCAGTCCGTGCGCTGGTCCGCCGCATCCTGTTTTCCGTGTTTTTTCTGTCACTGCTGGGCGGTGTCGGCGGTTTCTACCTGCTGCTTCGGGACGCAGCCATGGATGACGCGAAGAAAGAGGCGCGAAGCCTCATGGCCTTCGCCCTGGCCGTCGGCGACTACACCGAAGGTCATATCACGCCAAAGCTTGCGGCTCATGCCGGAAGCGAGTTCTTCGAAGAGATGGTGCCCTTCTACTCCTCCCGTGCTGTGTTCCAGACTGTCAGCGGGAAGGCTCGCCAGTATAGCTTTCGTCAGCCAACGGTGAATCCCACCTCTCCGGAGGACGCGCCGACGGCGTTCGAAATGGAGGTGATCCGGCGCTTCCGCGATAACCCGTCGCTAGCGGAAGCGACCGGCGTGCAGGATAACCCCCAAGGTCAACTCTTCTATCTGGCTCAACCCGTTCGCATCAGTGACGAAGCGTGCCTTGCCTGTCACAGCACGCCGGATCGAGCCCCAGCAGCAATGGTCGCGAAATACGGGCCTTTACGAGGCTTTGGCTGGAAGGTTGGCGACACGGTCGGCGCGCAGATACTGACTGTCCCGCTCACTGAGCAACTCAGGGGAGTTATCGGTCTGGTTGGCATTCTCGCCGCCGGTCTGCTGATCGTGTTCGGTATCGCGTATCTCGCGCTTTCGGCGGCGCTCGACAGGCTGCTGATCCGCCCTCTGGATACACTCGCGGGCGCAGCCGATTCCGCCAGCCGGTCCGCTTCCCCTGGGCTGGAATTGCCGCAGATCGGCGTGCGAGAAGTGCGTGAGCTCGGGAGTGCCATTGGCAGGCTGCGCTTGAGCCTGATAAAGGCGCTGCAAGAACTTGAAAAACCAGAACGCCGCGGCGACGCGCCGTGACCGAGACCATCTCACTGCTGCGCCGGGCCGGATGGCCGCTGACCGTCGCGGTGGCCGCGATCCTGCTATGGCTGCTTTATGCCGCGACCGCAGGCGATCCTGTTCTCGGACAACCGCCGGTACGTCCCGCTGTCCAGATCGCGGCACTGGCAGCGACGTGCCTGATGTTCGTGCTTGCGATCGGATGGCTGATCGAACAGGTGATCCTGCCCGCCGGAACCGCGCCGCCCACCGCTCTCCAGCGCACGGTGATGTATGGGCTTCTCAGCTTTGCAGCGGGCTGCGTCGCCCTGACTTCGCTCGGCTACGATCTTCGCGTAGTGCTTGCCACGTCGGCAATCGGCTCCGCGATCGTGGGCTTCGCCATGCAACCCACGCTTGGCGGCGTGATATCCGGTATGGCGCTGAACGTGGACCGCACCATCCATGTGGGGGACGGTATCGTCTATGGGAATGAGACGATCCAGGTCGAGTCACTCAATTGGCGCAATGTCACGGGCCGCCGGCGCAATGGCGCGATCGCAGTAATCCCGAACGCAAAGCTCGCAGATGGCGAGTTGCAGGTACTGCCGCACAATCGGGCGATCCGCTCGGAAATTGTCGTGAAGGCACCGGGTACGCTATCGCCGCAGCAAGTCGCGGACATCGTCAGCGAGCTGATCAGCGATCTGGCGGAATTAGACCCGGCGCGCCCAATCGCGGTGGCCCCGGTACAACACGAGCTGGACGGATCCGCGGTGCCCTACTCGGTGCGCTACTGGGTCATGCATTACTGGGATGCCGAAGCCGTGGAGGGGGAGGTGTTCAGGCGCCTGTGGTACGGCTTCCGGCGCCATCGTTTCGAGGGGACCGACGAGTCCGAGAAACCGGATATAACCGAGCTGCTCGCGGCTGCCGCACCCGATGTACCTCAGGACATTCGGCATGCCTTGCAGCAGGAGGGAGAAACCCTGATCTTCGCGCCGGGCGAGCGCGTCGTAGCCCCGGAGCGTCACGACGGTTGGAGTTTCATGCTGCTGCGCGGCGATGCTCTCGGCGCGCCGGAGTACGACGTCGGGGGCAAGGACGCTCAGCAGATTCATCTTCTGGACCAGCTTGGCCGTGATGCCGCCGTTCGATATCTGGCGACCTGTCTCGCCGCTCACATTGGGCCTTATGCGGAATTCGCCGTCCGCAAACTGTCTCGGACTGCGGCCGACCTGGATGAGCTCTGCCGGAATTTGGCAGACGAGATACCGGATGGTACTGCTCGGGCGCAGTTCCTCGCCGATATGCGGCCTGCACAGGCGAAGCTGTTTCGGCCGGGCGTGATGTTACGTTCTCGCCGCGATGCGGCAGGACGGCTCGTCTGCGAACCTCGCTTAAAAGCGCGCGGCGAATTGCTGGTGCTGGCCATTCCGCCGGCGCTGTCGGCCTCGATGGAGGCGGGGCCAGCCGATGCAGCAAGCTCGCAGTTGCGGCCACCCGGACAGTAGCAGGCGGCTGCATCAGTTGGTGGGCAGTACACCGAATCCCAATTTAGGACGCGGCACAGCTCGATCAACCGCACGGCCATCATTGTGCCACCACCGCGACAAGCGCGACCTGCTGGGGCTCAAACTGTATGAGGGTACCAAGATCATCACGGTCCGCGACTTTCTCACCCTGAACAGGCGGTTGCCATGACGGAACGCTCCACACACGTCGGACAGCTTCGGGAACAAGCTCGCGACGGCGGGCTGCGCTTCGATGCCTATTTGCCTCCAGGTCTGGCCGGCTGGCTGACAGCGCGATTACAACGGTCGACGCATGCGTCGACCGGCCGCACTCGGGGCTGAATGGGCAGACGCCGGCCTCGATCCGGGTGCCGCCGTGTTCGCCTGCGTCCGCTGCGCGCCGGCATCGCCGGTGGTCCCGGATCTAGTCCGGGGCCAGTCTCGACCCAGGCTGCGCGCGGCGGCGTCGCAGACGCAGGCCGGGACGGGTTGAGCCGCAGAGCGGAGTTGAGCCGCAAAGCGGATCAACCGGCGCTCGACCGAACCGAGAAACACGGTCACGATCGGCGTGACGGCAACCCACGACTCTACTTTTGAGTGGAGGGAAGTTGGGGCTCAGGTCACTACCCCCGAGATTTCAGACCGCGGATAAGCTGCACGCCTCGCGCTCTTCACGCATGATAACGTCCGGTATCATCGGGATTTAGCCGGCGCTGTTCTCGGACCTGGGGTGCCTGTCGAAGCGGACCGGTTTGGGGCGTTCTCCTTCGCGTAAGATCCCTTTGCCGCAGTTTTCAAATGTGGCGCGGATGAGGGGGTCTTCTTGGTCGAATTCTTATCTTTGCTGGAATTCTTTGACGAGGCTGCCGTTGCGGGAGTGACCTTGCCTTTCGCAGAGAGAGCGTTGGTCTGACGCTTTTGGATTGCTGCGTCCCCCGCTAGTCTAGGCTCGGCTCCCGGCGCCGGGCAGCGCAACCCTGGCGGCCGGCCGGCCCGCATTGGGCGCAACGACGGCCGGACGCGATCCGGCCGCAACAGGGGAGCATCCAAGACGGCACGACGCCAAATGGCACAACGACTGTACGGCGACCCACAACGGGCGCCATCCCGGCGACTGGCGACGCGGCTGCGCGGCGTGCTGGTCGTCGCCGCGTCGTTCGTCGCGCTTGCCGCGCCGGCGATGGCGGCCGGGCCGGTGCAAGGCGTGACCGACACCGAAATCCTGATCGGCACCATCACCGACCTGTCGGGGGTCACCGCCATCCAGGGCGTCAACAGCGCCAGCGCCATCCGCCTGGCCTTCGACGACGCCAACGCCAAGGGTGGCATCCACGGCCGCAAGATCCGCTACATCGTGGAGGACAGCCAGTACCAGGTGCCGCGCGCGGTGCAAGCGATCAACAAGCTGCTGAACAACGACAAGGTCTTCTTCACCATCGAGGACGGCGGCACACCGATGAACAACGCCACCTGGCCGATGGCGATCGAGAAGGGCGTCCCGAAGCTGCTGCCACTCAGTCCGGCACGCTCGATGTACGAGCCGTTCCACAAGCTGAAGTTCAGCCAGTACGCGTCCGCGGTGGACCAAGTGCGGGCCGGGGTGAAGTATTTCGTCGAGCAGCGCGGCAAGAAATCGATCTGCCTGATGTACCAGGACACCGATTTCGGCAAGGAAGGCCTGGTTGGCGTCAACCTGCAGACCGAGGCGATGGGCATGAAGCTGGTCGCCAGCACCGCGCACAAGCCGACCGACACCGACTTCAGTGCCAACGTGGCCAAGCTGCGCGATGCGAACTGCGACCTGATCGTGCTCGGCACCATCGTGCGCGACACCGTGCTGATCATCTCGACGGCGCGCAAGCTTGGCTGGAACGTCGACATGATGGGGCAGATCGCCTCGTATGACACGGCGATCGCCGAGGCGCCGGGCGGCGTCGGCGAGGGATTCTATTCGATGACGCCGTCGATGTATGCCTACCCGGACGATCCGCGGCCGGCGGTGCGCGAGGTCATGCAGCAATACAAGGCGCGCTACGGCGTGGACTTCAACTATCTCGGCGAATGCGGCTACACCTCGGCGCAGATTGCGCTGGAGGCGCTGCAGCGGGCGGGGCGGGACCTGACTGTGGACAGCCTGCTGCACGCCATGGAAACCATCACGGATTTCCACGATTTGTTCGGCGGGACCTACACGTTCACCTCGACCAACCACCATGGCGCGACCCAGGCGTTCCTGGCGGTGGTGCACAACGGGCGCTGGGTGCCGGTACTGGATCACGCGCTCACTTACTGAGGCGGCGTTTGCTGAGGTGGCGCGATTGTGGGGCGCCGGGAACGGGACGAAGGCGGGGGATCGGTTGGATATCCTCGCCACGTTGATCGATGCCTATGAGGCGGAACACCACAAGATGGACCCGCCCGATCCGGTGGAGGCGATCAAGTTCCGCATGGAACAACAGGGGCTGACGCGCCGGGACCTGGAACCGCTGATCGGCACCCGGACCCGCGTCGCCGAGGCGCTCAATCGCAAACGCGGCTTGTCGCTCGCGATGATCCGGAGGTTGCATGAGCGGCTCGGCATTGCCGCGGAGACGCTGATCCGGCCGACACGCAGCGAGAGGGCGGGCTGAAGGATTCCCCGGACCAAGTCCCAGGACGACGCGGAGCTTAACCCAACCGCCCGTGGCAGTGCTTGTACTTCTTCCCGGACCCGCACGGACAGGCCGCATTGCGCGATGCATTGCGCCAGGTCGACGGATCGTTCGGATCCACCGCATCGGACCGCATCGGCTGCGGCGCCATCATCGCCATAGACCCCGCCCCCGCCCCTGATCCGAATGCCCCGCCCGCACCCTCCAGCGCCATCTCCGGCTCGCCGGCAAACGCCGACACCGGCTGCGGATGCAGCTCCATGAACTGCATCGGCGGCGGCGGACGCATCGGTTCCGGCGCAATCTCGACCCGCGCCAGCATCCCCGTCACGCGCTCCTTCAGCTCGTCCAGCATCGCGTTGAACAGCGCGAACGCCTCGCTCTTGTATTCGTTCAGCGGATCGCGCTGGCCATAGGCGCGCAGCCCGATGCCCTGGCGCAGATGGTCGAGCGCATACAGATGCTCCTTCCACACCGCATCGAGCGTCTGGATCAGCAGCGACTTCTCGATGAAGCGCATCAGCTCGGGGCCCATGTTGGCCGCCTTCGCCGCCATCATCGCATCCGCCGCCTGCTCGACCCGTTCGCGCAGATGGCTCTCGTCGATGCCTTCCTCGCGGCCCCACGCCTCGACCGGCAGATCGAGGTTCAGCACGCGCCTGGTGTCTTCCGCCAGTTCCTTCAGTTCCCACTGCTCCGCGAATGCCTTCGCCGGCACGCGGCGCATGACCATCGTTTCGACGATCTCGGCGCGCATCTCGCTCATCGTCTCGGAAACGTCGGTCGCCTTCATGAACTCCTTGCGCTGCGCATAGACTTCCTTGCGCTGCGCGTTCATCACGTCGTCGTATTTCAGCACGTTCTTGCGGGTGTCGAAGTTGCGCGCCTCGACCTTCTTCTGCGCCTTCTCCAGCGCCTTGTTGATCCAGGGATGGACGATCGCCTCGCCGTCCTTCAAGCCGAGACGCTGCAGCATCCCGCCCATCCGGTCGGAGCCGAAGATGCGCATCAGGTCGTCTTCCAGCGACAGGAAGAAGCGCGAGCGCCCCGGGTCGCCCTGGCGTCCCGAACGGCCGCGCAACTGATTGTCGATGCGCCGGCTCTCGTGGCGCTCGGTGCCGATCACGAACAGCCCGCCCGCCTGCTTCACCTTTTCATGCGCCACGGCGATCTCGTCGCGGATCTCCGCCTCGCGCGTCGCCCGCAGCGCCGGGTCCTCGATCCCCTCCAGCTCCTTCTTCAGCCGCATCTCGAGATTGCCGCCGAGTTTGATGTCGGTGCCGCGGCCGGCCATGTTGGTGGCGATGGTGATCGCACCCACCGCGCCAGCCTGCGCGATGATCTCCGCCTCCTGCTCGTGGAAGCGTGCGTTCAGCACGGCATGCGGGACCTTCTTCCTGTTCAGGATCTCGCTGATCGTCTCGCTCTTCTCGATCGAGGTGGTGCCGACCAGCACCGGCTGGCCCACCTTGCGCGCCTCCTCGATCAGTGCCGCCACCGCCTCGTATTTCTCGGCAGCCGAACGGTAGACCTCGTCGTCCTCGTCCTTGCGGACGCACAGCACGTTGGTGGGAATCTCCACCACGTCGAGCTTGTAGATCTCGGCGAACTCATCGGCCTCGGTCATCGCCGTGCCGGTCATGCCGCCGAGCTTGGGGTACAGACGGAAGTAGTTCTGGAAAGTGATCGAGGCGAGAGTCTGGTTCTCCGCCTGTACCTCCACGTGCTCCTTCGCCTCCAGCGCCTGGTGCAGCCCGTCGGAGTAGCGGCGGCCTTCCATCATGCGGCCGGTGAACTCGTCGATGATCACCACCTTGCCCTGGCGCACGATGTAGTCCACGTCGCGCGCGAACAGCGTGTTGGCGCGCAGGCTCTGCTGCACGTGGTGCACCACCGAGACGTTGAAGATGTCGTAGAGGTTGCCCTCGGTGATGATGCCCGCCTCGCGCAGCATGTCCTCGACGTGCTCGGAGCCGGGTTCGGTCAGCGCCACGGTGCGGAATTTTTCGTCTTTCTCGTAGGTGCTAGGGTCCTTCACCAGCTCCTTCACCACGGCATCCACCTGGCGATACAGGTCGGAGCTGTCCTCGGCCGGGCCGGAGATGATCAGCGGCGTGCGCGCCTCGTCGATCAGGATGCTGTCCACCTCGTCGACGATGCCGAAGCAGAACTCACGCTGGACCATGTCCTCCAGCCGGTACTTCATGTTGTCGCGCAGGTAGTCGAAGCCGAACTCGTTGTTGGTGCCGTAGGTGATGTCGGCGGCGTACTGCGCGCGGCGCTGGTCGTCTTCCAGGCCGTGCACGATGACGCCGACGCTCATGCCGAGGAAGCCGTAGATCTGGCCCATCCAGTCGGCGTCGCGGCGGGCCAGGTAGTCGTTCACCGTGACGATGTGCACGCCCTTGCCGGCGAGCGCGTTGAGGTAGACGGGCAGGGTGGCGACCAGGGTCTTGCCCTCGCCGGTCTTCATCTCGGCGATCTTGCCGTCGTGCAGCACCACGCCGCCGACCAACTGCACGTCGAAATGCCGCTGGCCCAGCGTGCGCTTGGAGGCCTCGCGCACCACGGCGAAGGCCTCCGGCAGGATGTCGTCCAGCGTGGCGCCGGCGGCCAGTTTTTCCTTGAATTCTGCCGTTTTTGCCCGCAGTGCCTCGTCCGACAGCGCCTCCATGGCCGGCTCGAGGGCATTGATCTGCGGCACCCGGCGTTGATAGGCCTTGAGCGAACGGTCGTTGGCGGTGCCGAACACGGCGCGGGCGATGGTAGCGAACATGGGACCTTCTCGGATGGCCGGCGCCGGGCCGGGCGGAGCAGGCCCCGGATCTGCTCCGGGGCAGGGTTCAGATAGGACCCGGGCCGGCTCCGGTCAACGACGCCACGATGTTACAGCGGTTGCCTCACGGCTGGCTTCACTGCCATGAAGTGCCCCTGGATCAAGTCCGGGGCAGGCTCCCGGATCAAGTCCGGGGGCATGGTTTCTGTTACGGATAGGAGTTGGCATGTTGTTCGCATCGCCCCGGTGGCAATACCCGATCTGCCTCGCCGCAGCGCTGATGGCTGCCATGTTCCTCTCTGCCGGCCTCGCCTGGGCCCAGGGGCAGCCCGCCACGCCGCGCCAGAAAGCCCCCGAGCAGAAGCCGGCCGTGACCAGGCCAGCCGAGACGGAAAAGCCGGCGGAGCATGCCAAGCCAGTCGAGGTGACCAAGCCGTCGGAATCCGCCATGAAGCCCGGGGACATCATGAAATCCCCCGCCGACCCGGTGGTCGCCATCGTCGAGGGGCACATGATCTATCTCAGCGACATCGGCCGCGCGGTTCCGACGTTGCCAGAGAACCTGCGCGGCCTGCCATTCGACACGCTGTATCCCGTCGTGCTCGACCGCATCATCGATCACCAGGCGCTGGTCGCCCTGGCGCGGCGCAAGAACCTGGAGGACGACCCGGGTGTCCGGCGGGAGATCAACGCCGCGGTCGACCGGATCCTGGAAGGTGCCTTGCTGAGCCGCGAGGCGGTGCCGAGCGCCAGCGAGGACAAGATCCAGGCCCGCTACACGCGGCAATATGTCGGCAAGCCGGCGACGGAGGAGGCGCGCGCCAGGCACATCCTGGTTGCCACCGAGGCGGAGGCCAAGAAGCAGATCGCCGAGTTGAACAAGGGCGCCGACTTCTCGACACTGGCCAAGCAGAATAGCAAGGACCCGGACGGCGCCAATGGCGGCGATCTCGGCTTCTTCCGCCGCGACCAAGTCTGGCCGGAGTTCGCCGACGTCGCCTTCACCCTGCAACCAGGCCAGATCTCGCAGACGCCGATCCACAACGAGTTCGGCTGGCACATCGTGAAGGTGGAGGAGCGGCGCATCGTCGCGCCCCCGAGCTATTCCGAGGTGCACGACGCGCTGCGGCAGTCACTGTTGCAGGACGCGGTGCAGCTTACGATCGAGCAGGCGCGGTCGCAGTTGACGATCCGGAAATACAATCTCGACGGCTCGCCGCTGGGGGCCATCCCCGACATCACCCCCGCCCAGCCGCTGATCAAGCCGGCGGACAGCACCCCCAAGCCGTAGGGCGAGGGGGAGACAGGCGTTCTTGTGGGGCGGTAGTGGTTCGGCCATGATCCGCGCCCGCCTGGAACAGGAGTCTCGATGCCGTTCACCGTTGGCGCTGCCCATCGCCTGATCGCCGTCGCGCTTGGCGCCACCCTGCTCACCTGCGCCGGCGCCCTGGCGCAGGGAACACCGTCCCAGGCGCCGGAGGACCCGGTCGTGGCCGCGGTGGACGGCAAGCCCATCCATTTGAGCGACCTGAAGGACGCGGTGCAGTCGCTGCCGGAGAACGTGCGCGGCATGCCGCCGCAGACCCTGTATCCGATGCTGCTCGATCAACTGATCGACGGGCGCGCCCTGGTGTCCGAGGCGCACAAGTCAGGCCTTGACAAGGACCCCGCCGTGCAGCGCCAGGTCACCGCCGCGGAGGATCGGGCGCTGCAGACGGCGGTGCTGAGCAAGCAGGTCGGGCCCGCCGTCACCGACGATGCGGTGCATGCCCGCTACGACCAGGAAATCGCCGGCAAGCCCGGGGACGAGGAGGTGCACGCGAAGCACATCCTGGTCGACAGCGAGGCCGAGGCGAAGAAGATCATCACCGATCTCCAGGGCGGCGCGGACTTCGCGGCGCTCGCCAAGCAATACAGCAAGGATCCGAGCGGCGCGCAGCAGGGCGGCGATCTCAGCTTCTTCAAGAAGGACGAGATGGTGCCGGAATTCGCCACCGCCGCCTTTGCCCTGCAGCCGGGTCAGGTGTCGCAGACGCCGGTGCACAGCCAGTTCGGCTGGCATGTCATCCAGGTGGTGGAACGCCGCCGCGCCGAACCGCCCAGCTTCGATCAGGCGCGCGACGAGTTGCGCCAGAAGATGATCCAGGAGGGCGTGCAGAAGGTGGTGGCGAAGGCGCGCGCTTCCGTCGCGGTGGAAAAGTTCAACATGGACGGCTCGGCGGTGCGCGCGACGGATCGGGCCGAACCGCCGCCCGCACGATAGCCCAACATCTGGTCTGACCGAGGAAGGCACCCATGGCCCTGTCCGTCTCCCCGCTCGCCGTTCCACTACCGGAATTGCCGCCGCTTGCCGGCGTCCGCCTGGGCGCCGCGGCGGCCGGGCTCCGCTATCAGGACCGCGACGACCTCGTCATGATCGAACTGGCGCCGGGGACGACGGTGGCGGGCGTCTTCACGTCCAACAAGTGCCCCGGCGCGCCGGTCGACTGGTGCCGTGCGGCGTTGAAGGGCGGCAAGGCGCGGGCCGTTGTGGTGAATGCCGGCAACGCCAACGTGTTCACCGGCAAGCCCGGGCGTGACGCCTGCGCCGCCACGGCGGCGGCCGCGGCGAAGCTGGTCGGCTGCACCGCGAAGCAGGTGTTCATCGCCTCCACCGGGGTGATCGGCGAGTTGCTGCCGTATCAGAAGCTGATCGACGCGCTGCCGGCGCTGCATGCCGGCCTGCGTGACGATGCCTGGCACGATGCCGCGCGCGGCATCATGACGACCGACACGTTCGCCAAGGCAGCAACGCGGACGGCCAGGATCGGCGAGACGGAAGTGCGCATCTCCGGCTTCGCAAAGGGCAGTGGCATGATCGCGCCCGACATGGCGACCATGCTGTGCTACGTCGCGACCGACGCCAGGATACCGGCCGGCGCGCTGCAGGCGCTGCTGAAGAAGGGCGTCGATGCCAGCTTCAACTGCACGACGGTGGACTCCGACACATCCACCTCCGACACCGTGCTGCTGTTCGCCACCGGCCAGGCGAAGCATAAGCGGGTTCCGCCGGAAGGTGGGCGCATCCTCGCCGACTTCGCGCGCGCGCTCGACGATGTACTGCTCGATCTAGCGCTGCAGGTGGTGCGCGACGGGGAGGGGGCGCAGAAGCTGGTGCGAATCGACGTCACCGGCGCGACGACGGCGCGTTCGGCGAAGCGCATCGGGCTGGCGGTGGCGAATTCGCCGCTGGTGAAGACCGCGATCGCCGGCGAGGACGCGAACTGGGGGCGGATCGTCATGGCGGTCGGCAAGGCCGGCGAGCCGGCCGTTCGCGACAAGCTCTCGGTCGGCGTGGGCGGCGTCTGGATGGCGCGCGACGGCGGTGTGGTGCCGGGTTACGACGAGGCGCCGGTGGTGGCGCACATGAAGGGCAGCGAGGTGGCGATCGCCATCGATCTCGGCCTGGGCCGCGGCAAGGCCACGGTGTGGACCTGCGATCTCACGCACGGCTACATCGA
>JBGPND010000083.1:0-20603 GCA_041487355.1 Acetobacteraceae bacterium
CCAGCCATCCGGCCCGAGGGCGTTGCGGCGCCGCGGCGCATAGTCGCGCCCCGCCACGTGCAGCGCCGCCAGCGCCGCGCCGACCGGCCCGCAATGCTCCGGCCGCACCCGGCGCGGCCAGACGCCGGGCAGGAAGGTGGTAATCGCGGCATGCCGGTCGCACAATCGGCGCAGCGCCACGCCATCGCGTCCGTGCACCGGCAGTGGGCAGACGATGCCGCGCCTGGCCAGGTGCTCCATCAGGCCGAGGAACCACGGCAGGTCCGCCGGTTCCACGCGCTTCTCGTACAGCGTCAGGATGAAGTCGCCCGACGTGGTGCGGAGCGAAAAATTGCTGTTCTCCACGCCCTCGGCGATGCCGCGGAACGCGACCATGCTGCCGATGTCGTAGTCCGCCAGGAAGGCGGCCAGGGCCTCGTCGGTGACCTCGGTGTAGACCGCCATGCGCGATCAGGCCGCCGGGGTGGAATGCTGGAAAATGATGGCCTCCTGCGGCGTGTTGTCCATCCGGCCGGCGGCGCGCACTATGCCGGCCGCCTCGCTTGCCGGCAACGACCGCGGTGCCGCAAGCAGCGCCTGCCCGCATTCCGGAGTCCCCGATGCCTGCACGACAGCCGAACCTTGGATGGGCGCCGCGCGCCGCCCTGATTGCCGCGCTGCTGCCACTGCTGGCCGACTGCGGCCCGGCACGCAACCAGTTCGCGCCGGCCTGTCCGCGTCCCTCGTTCCTCGCCGACGCGGCCGACCTGGACTTCTACCGGCCCGGCAACGCACCGGGGGGCGCGCACGACCTGACCGACCTCGTGCTGCACGGCCGGATTGTCGGGGTCAACGGCAATTGCCGGGAGGGCGACAGGAAGGACCAGCTCGCCACCGCGGTGAATATCGGGGTCGAGCTGACCCGCGGCCCGGCGATGCAAGGGCGCGAGACCGACGTGCCGGTGTTCATCGCGGTGACTGATGGCGATACGATCCTGGACAAGCGCGTCTACCTGATGCACGTGGCGTTCCCGTCCAACGTCGATCGCGTCACATTGGGCACCGGCGAAATAGATCTGGTGTTGCCGGTCAGCCCGACCAGGTCGGGCGCGGCCTACGCGATCCTCGCCGGGTTCCAGCTCACGCCGGACCAGTTGGCGCAGAGCCGGCGCAACCGCAGGCCGTGAGGCGCGCCTGACTGAACCGTCAGAACCCCGTCGGGTCGCGGCCCATCGCGGCCAGGATAGCGGCCTGGACCTCCCGCGGCTGCGATTCCAGGGCGCGTAGGACGGATTTCATCCTGCTGCGCAGCTCGTAGACCTGATCGAGCAGGGACAGCACCAGAGGGATTGCGTCCTCGCCGACATCCATGCCGTGGCGCAGGTCATGGATCAGGCGGACGCGCGCGACATCGATCTCGCAGAACACGAAGCCGGACTCGGCGGTGTCCGGGATCACCCAGCCCCGCTCGACCCAGTTGATCAGCTCGACCTGCGACATGCCGGGAAACAGCGCGGTGACCGTGGTGATGTCCATCACTTGGTCTCCCCCTGGGTCTCCATGCCGTCTCGCGGATCGAACTTATGGCGCGGCTTCCAGGTCTTCAGGAACTCGGCCAGCTCCGGCTCCTCGGCCGGCGGCAGCACGGGGTGCAGCTCGACGTATTGATGGCCCTTGCCTTCGATCCCCCGCCCGCGCAGGCGCAGCCGCGTGCCGGTGCCGGAATTCGGCGGAATGGTCAGGCGCACCGGACCCTTGATGGTGGGCACCTCCAGCGTGGCGCCGAGCACCGCCTCCTGCAGCGTCACCGGCAGCTCGACGATGATGTCGTCGCCCTCGCGGCGGAACAGCGGATGCGGCGCGACGGTGATCTCCACCAGCGCGTCGCCCGGCGCGCCGTCGCCGATGCCCGGCATGCCCTGGCCCTTGAGGCGGATGATCTGGCCGTCGCGCACGCCAGCGGGGATGCGCACATCCAGCGTGCGGCCATCCGGCAGCGTGACGCGGCGGGTGGTGCCGTTGGCCGCGTCCAGGAAGTCGATGGTGAGCTGGTAGTGGGCGTCCTGGCCGCGCATCGAAAATCTTCTTCCGCCACCGGCTCTGGCACCGAAAGCCTGGGCGAAGACGCTCTCCAGGTCCTCCTGATCGAAGCCCGCCTGCGTGCGGTATTTTTCGCGCCCCGCGGCATCGCCATATTCGCGGTAGAATGGGCGCTGCGGCGGCACCTCGTTGCCGGCGGCATCGATCTCGCCGCGGTCATAGCGGGCGCGCTTATCCTTGTCGGACAGGATGTCGTAGGCGACGCTGATCTCCTTGAACCGCTCGGCCGCTTCCGGTTTGCCGGGGTTGACGTCGGGGTGGTGGCGCTTGGCGAGCTTGCGATAGGCGGAGCGGATCACCGCTTCGCTGTCGGTCTTCTGCACGCCGAGGGTTTCGTACGGGTCTTTCATCAGTAACCAGTGGTCAGTGAAATCAAGTGCCGGTCCAGACGGGAGTGCGCTTTGCCAGGAAAGCGTCGATCCCCTCGGCCGCGTCGCGCGCCAGCATGTTGCGGGTCATCACCTCCGAGACATAGGCGTAGGCATCATCCAGCCCCATCTCGGCCTGGCGGTAGAATGCGCCCTTGCCGATCGCCAGCGTGAGCGGGCTCTTCGCGGCAATCTGTCCGGCCAGCGCCGCGACCGCCGCATCCAGCTCGGCCTCGGGCACCACGCGGTTGACCAGGCCAAGCTCGCGCGCCCGCGCCGCGTCGATCAGCTCGCCGGTGAGCAGCATCTCCATCGCCGCCTTGCGACCGACGTTGCGTGACAGGGCGACCATCGGGGTGCAGCAGAACAGCCCGATATTCACCCCCGGCGTGGCAAACCGGGCCGTCGTCGCGGCCACGGCGAGGTCGCAGCTCGCTACCAGTTGGCAGCCCGCCGCGGTCGCCACGCCGTGCACCCTGGCGATCACCGGCTTGGACAGGCGCACGATGCGCGTCATCAGCCGCGAGCAGAGCTCGAAGGTTGCCTGATAGGCCGCCCGCTCGGGACGGGAGCGCAGCTCGCGCAGATCATGCCCGGCGCAGAACGCCGGCCCGGCGCCGCCGATCACCACCACCTTCGTGGCGGGGTCGGTTTCGATGGCGTCGAGTTCCGCCACCAGGGCCTGCATCAGCCCGATGGAGAGCGCATTGCGCGCGGCCGGACGGTTCAGCGTCAGCCAGGCGACGCCGTCCGCATCGCGCCGCAGCAGCACCTGCTGCATCACCGCCGATTGCTCGTTCATGCCTCGCCCTCCGCGGCTTTCCGCTCCACCATGTTGCCGATCCTAGCAGGAGACCTCGCGATGACGAATGCCGCGACCCAGCCCACCGGCGGCAGCTCCATCATGCTCGGCGTCGAGGCCTGGGTGCTGCGGCGTGGCCAGAGCGAGCGGGTGAGGGGTGAGGCATCACCCCGGTGTCATTGTGAGGAGCGCGGCGGTGGCCGGGCCTGACCCGGCCAAGCAATCTCCCGCGCATTGCGTAGGCGGCGGCGTACCGTCGCAGGCCAGTAAAGGAAGCAAGAAAGCATTTTAACACGGAGAAGAAGGGAGGATACACAGAGGTCACAGAGAAGGAACTTATGCGCTTCGCGCGTGCTGAATTGTCTTCCGGCGCGAAGCGCCCAAAAAATTCTGCTCCGTGTGCTCTGTGTATCCTCCCTTCTTCTCCGTGTTAAATGTTTACTTGCTCTTGGGCTCGCACCACAGTCACCTGCCTTTGTCGTTACGTTAGCCCTGCGACGGCGCTGCTCGCCTGTTGCTTCACTCCCTCGGAAGCGGGGATGACAGCCTAGCGAATACATCCCGCCTCTTCGTCATCGCCTCCGCTCGATGGGATTACAACATGGGGATTGCTTGGCCGGGTCAGGCCCCGCCACCGCTGCGCTCCTCGCAATGACGGGGCGTCCCGCGCCGGCGCCATCAGAACCGGTCGGCGCGATACGGCGTCAGGTCGAATTCCGGCGTCGTGCCAGCCACCAGACCGGCGATCAGCCGGCCGGTGATGGGCCCCAGTGTCAGGCCGAGATGCTGATGGCCGAAGGCATAGAGCACCGCGCGGCAACCCGGCGATCTGCCGATGACCGGCAACGAATCGGGAGTGGATGGCCGATAGCCCAGCCACTCGCGCGTGACGCGGTCGGAAAGCCCCGGCAGCGCTTCGCGTGCCGCCGGCAGAAGGCGGCGAATTCGGGAAAAATCCGGCGGTGCGTTCAGGCCCGCCAGTTCGACGCCGCTGGTCAGGCGAATGCCGTCCAGCATCGGCGCCAGCACGAAGCCGCGTTCGGGAAACACCACGGGGCGGCGCAGCTCGCCGGCCTCGCCCGGTTCCAGGTTCAGGTGATAGCCGCGTTCGGTGTCGAGCTGCACGCGGTCGCCGACCTGGCGCGCCAACTCCTTCGACCATGCGCCCGCCGCGATCACCACCGCAGCGAAATCGCGGAAGCCGAGTTCGCAGTCGAGGCGCACGCCGCCATCCGTCGGCTGCACGCCGCGCACGCGCTCCTGCGCGAAGCTGCCGCCGAGGCGCTGGAACTGTGCCGCGTGCGCCTGCACCAGCCTGTGCGGCGAGGCGACGAACGCGCTGTCCGGTTGGAACAGCCCCTTCACATAGCGTCGCGCCAGGCTCGGCTCGAGTTCGCGGATCTCGTCCGCCCCCAGCACATCCAATCGCACGCCGCGTGCCTGCATGATCTCGCGGTCGTAGCGCGTGCCGGCGAAGCCCGCCTCGGTCTGGTAGACCTTCAGCCAGCCGACCGGACGCACGATGTCTTCGACGCCGGACAGCGCGATCAGCTCGCGGTGCGCGTCATAGGCGCGCGAGACCAGCGGAAGCAGTGCGTCTGCGATCGCCTCGACGCGCGTGTGGCGTCCGGCGAGCAGGAAGCGGATCAGCCAGGGTGCCACTTGTGGCAGGTACTGCCAGCGCACGCGCACGGCACTGTCGCGATCGAACAGCATGCGCGGAATGTCGCGCCACAGCGCGGACGTGCTGTTCGGCACCACCGCGCCGGTGACGATGCCGCCGGCATTGCCGAACGACGTCGCGGTGCCGGGTGCGCGCGGATCGATCAGCGTGACGTCGTGGCCGTCGCGTTGCAGATGCAGCGCGCAACTGACGCCCACGATGCCGGCGCCGACGACGGCAATGCGCATCAGCCGCTGATCCGACTGTCATTGCGAGCCGAAGGCGAAGCAATCTCGCGGTGAGTGCGCACCGCCGTCGAGATTGCCGCGTCGCTTCGCTCCTCGCAATGACACTGGGTCACTGGCGTGCCGGCACGATGAGCGCGTCGACCGCGGTGATGCGGTCGCCGGTGCAGATCAGCGGATTGACGTCCAACTCGACGATCGTATCGCGGTGATCCGCTGCGAAGGCGGCAACGCGGCAGATCACTTCGGCGAGCCGGTTGCGGTCCACCGCCGGCATGCCGCGGAACCCGTCCAGCAGCCGGGCGCCCTTGAGCTGTGACAGCAGCGCCAGTGCCTCGTCGCGCGTCACCGGCGCCGGTGCCAGCGCGGTGTCCTGCATCAGCTCGACCAGGATGCCGCCGAGCCCGACGACGACCAGCGGACCGAACAACGGATCGATGTGCGCGCCGACCACCATCTCGATGCCTTGCGGCATCATCTTCTGCACCAGCACGCCGTTGATACGCGGGGGAGGGGAGACAGCGTTGGCCTTCGCCATGATCGTTTGATACGCGGCACGCACTTCGTCGGCATCGCGCAGGTTCAAGCGGACCACGCCGGCCTCGGTCTTGTGCGGCAGGTCGGGCGATTCGACCTTCAGCACCACCGGGTAGCCGAGCGAGCCGGCGGCGTTCACCGCTTCGTCCACGCTCTGTGCCACGCGCTCGCCGACCACCGGCACGCCATATAGCGCAAGCACCTCCTTCGCCTCGCGCTCGGTGAGTGTCTGGCCGCCGGCGGCAGCGATCAGCTTGCTTGCCTGCTTCACAGTTGCCGCCGGAGTTTCTGTGATCGTCGGTGTTCCAGCCGCGCGTTTCGCCGCCCGCCAATGCCATGCCGCCAGCGCGGCGAAGCAGGAGGGCATCGAGCGGAACAACGCGACGTGCTCCGACTCTTCCGCCTCCTTCACGCCAGGGCCTTCCAGCCATTCGCTCTGCCAGACGCTGCAGGCGATCTTGCCATGCTTCGCCGCAAGTGAATCGTAGACCGGGATGCGCTTCGCCGATGGCCCGTAGCCGTAGGTCTGCGGCACCACCAGCGCGCTGTAGCTTGCGTCGCCGAGCAACGCATCGGCGCAAGCGTTGAGCGATTCCGGATTGGCCAGGATCTGCGCCGTCACGTCGCACGGATTGCGCGCGGAGCCGAATTCCGGAATGTGCGCCAGGAGAATGTCGCGCACGGCATCGTTCGGCTGCGGCAACGGAACGCCGAATTGTTCCGCGCGATCGGCCGCCATGATCGCGGCACCACCGGAGGCGGCGACCACCGCCGCGCCCTTCGCCTTCGGCGGGGGCGCCTTGGCGAAGAAGGCCGCCGTCTCGGCCAGCGCTTCGTAGTCCTCCACCAGGATCGCGCCGGCACGCTGGAACACCGCACGATACGCCGCCTGCGATCCGGCCAGCGAGCCGGTATGCGACATTGCCGCCGCGGCGCCCTGTTCGCCGGTCGCCATCTTGAACACGATCAGCGGCTTGTCGCGCTGCCAGGCGCGCTCCGCCGCGACCAGCATGCGCTCGGGCTCCGCCATGCCTTCGAACACACAGGCGATCGCCGCGCACGACGGATCGTCCGCGAGGTAGGAAATGTAGTCCGCCATGTCGACGTCGCAGGAATTGCCCGAGGTCAGTACGTGGCTGAACGACATGCCGCGCACCACCGCCTGTGCCAGTGCCATCCCCAGCGCACCCGACTGGCTTACCATGCCGATCGACTGCTTGCGCGGCGGCGGGATCGGCGTGATGTCCATGAAGGTCACGCGCATGTCGAGCGGCGCATTCACCACACCGATGCAGTTCGGTCCGACGATGCGCATGTTGCTCTCGCGCGCGATCGCCGCCAGGCGTTGCTGCTGTTCGATGCGTTCCTGCTTGCCGGTCTCGGCATAGCCGGAGGCGAAGATGATCACGCCGCCGACGCCGGCGCGGGCGCAGTCCAGCACGATCTCCTCCACCGCCTCGCGCGCGGCGGTGACCACGGCGCAGTCCGGCACCTCGGGCAGCGCGGCAACATTGGGATAGCAGCGTTGTTCGCCGATCCGCTCGTAGCGCGCATTCACTGGGTACACTCGGCCGCCATAGTGGCGAAGATTGTGCAACACGCGCTCGCCGAACGAGCCCGCCCGGGTCGAGGCGCCGATCACCGCCACGCTTGCAGGATGCAGCAGGCGCGTCAGGTCCGCGTGGCGATAGACCGATGTTCGTTTCGTTTTCATGCCGGGCTCGATTGACGTTTCCAGGCGGCGAGCATACTGATCGGTAGCCCTCCAGCAAAGGACACTTCTGATGTCGCTGTTCGATCTCACCGGCAAGGTCGCCGTCGTCACCGGCTCCAGTAAGGGGATCGGCCGCGCCATCGCCGAACGCATGGCGGAGCATGGCGCGAAGGTGGTGGTTTCCAGTCGCAAGGCGGATGTTTGCGAGATGGTGGCGGCTGGAATCCGTGCCAAGGGCGGGGAGGCGGCGGTGATCCCCTGCCACATCGCGCGCAAGGAGGAGCTGCAGAAGCTGGTCGATCAGACCACCGCGCTGTGGGGCGGCATCGACATCATGGTGAGCAACGCCGCGGTCAATCCGTATCTCGGTCCGGCGGCCGGCGCGTCGGACGAAGTCTACGAGCGCATCATGGGCGCCAATGTGCGCAGCAATTTCTGGCTGGCCAACATGGTGTGCCCGCGGATGGCCGAGCGGGGCGGCGGATCGTTCATCATCATCTCCTCGATCGGCGGGTTCCGCGGTTCGGCCAGCCTCGGCCTCTACGCGATCTCCAAGGCGGCCGACATGCAGTTGGCACGCAACATCGCGGTCGAGTGGGGGCCCAGGAACGTGCGCGGCAACTGCATCGCACCCGGCCTGGTGCGCACGGATTTCGCGCGCGCGCTGTGGGAGGATCCGGTGCGGTATCGCAAGACGACGCGCGACAATCCGCTGCAGCGCATCGGCGAGCCGGACGAGATCGCCGGGGCGGCGGTTTTCCTGGCGTCTCCCGCCGGCAGTTTCGTCACCGGCCACACGCTGGTGGTGGATGGCGGCACGATGGCTGGTGTCGTGCTGCAGAAAGACGACTGAGCTGACGCGCGACGAGGCCGAAGCGCTCGACCACGCCGACGAACTCGCGGCGTTCCGCGACCGCTTTGTTCTGCCCGATGGCGTGATCTATCTCGACGGCAACTCGCTCGGCGCTCTGCCGAAGGCGACGCCGGCGCGCGTGGCGCGGGTGCTCGAGCAGGAGTGGGGGCTGTCGCTGATCCGGAGCTGGACGGATCACGGCTGGATCGATCTGCAGTTCCGCGTAGGCGAGAAAGTCGGAAATCTCATCGGCGCCGCGCCGGGCACCACGGTGGTTGCGGATTCCACGTCGGTGAATTTGTTCAAGCTGCTGGCCGCGGCGCTGGATCAGCGTCCGGGCCGCGCGGTGATCCTGACCGAGGAAGGCAATTTTCCCAGCGATCTCTACATGGCGCAGGGTCTCACTGCATTGTTGCAGCGCGGACATGTGCTGCGCCCGATGCCCGCGGCGGGTTTGCCGGCGGCGCTGGATCGTCAGGTCGCCGTGCTGATGCTGACGCATGTGAACTACCGCAGCGGCGCGATGCACGACATGGCGGCGTTGACCCGTGCCGCCCACGCGGCGGGTGCGCTGGTGCTGTGGGATCTGTCGCATTCGGTCGGTGCGGTGCCGTTGCGGCTTGATGCGGATCAAGTCGATCTGGCGGTAGGCTGCGGCTACAAGTATCTGAACGGCGGACCGGGGGCGCCGGCTTTTTTGCATGTCGCGCAGCGCTTGCAGGCCGATCTGCGGCTGCCGCTCACCGGCTGGCTCGGCCATGCCGCGCCGTTCGCGTTCGAGAGTTTCTATCGGCCGGCCAGCGGAATTGCGCGCGCGGTGGTGGGGACGCCGCCGATCCTGAGTCTGGCAGCGCTCGAGGTCGGTGTTGATGTCGCGCTGCAGGCGTCTATGTCAGCCATTCGTGCCAAGTCGTTGCGGCTTGCCGAGTTGTTCATCGCGCTGATGGAGCAGGAATGCGGTCGCGACGGTTTCAGGCTGCTGACGCCGAAGGAGCCGGAACGCCGCGGCAGCCAGGTGTCATTCGCGCATCCGCACGGCTACGCGATCATGCAGGCGCTGATCGAACGTGGCGTGATCGGCGACTTCCGCGCACCCGACGTGCTGCGCTTCGGTCTCGCGCCGCTTTATGTGCGGTTCGTCGATGTGTGGGATGCGGTGGCGACGCTGCGCGATGTGATGCGGGTAGAGGCCTGGCGGGGCGCGCGCCTTCACGAGCGACGGAGCGTGACGTGACACCCCCTCCCCAACCCTCCCCCGCTGCGCGGGAGAGGGGGCGCTTTGAACCCCCTCTCCCGCGCAGCGGGGGAGGGTTGGGGAGGGGGCCTGTGCTACCCGTTCTTCGCCTTGTTCTCCAGCGCTTCGGCGAGCCGCTGCGGATCGACTTCGATCTTGACCCCCGCACGCTCGACCTGCAGCAACATCATCGACCGGGAATCCCGATCGCCCCAGCCGCGATTCATCCCCTCCGCCAAATCGGCGAGCGCGAGATTGGCCAGCCGCATCGGTACGTTCAGCTCGCGCCCCAGGCCGGTCGCCAGTGACACGTCCTTGTGCGCCAGACGCAACGCGAAAGCCGGCGGCTCGTACTTGTTCGACAGGAACTGGTCGGTAAGCGAATCGAACGCGCCGCGCCGTCCGATCGCTCCTTGCCGCACCGCCTCCCAGATCGCCAGCGGCTCGATGCCGGCCTTCACGCCCATGGTGAACACTTCCGCCGCAGCCGCCGTCGCGATGTAGCCGAACATGTTGTGCACCAGTTTCGCTACCGATCCGGCGCCGATCGGGCCGATATAGCGGGCCGCGTCGCCGATCATGTCGAGCACCGGCTGCCATTTCTCGAACACGTCGGCATCGCCGCCGCACCAGATCGCCAGCTTGCCGGTCGCCGCGCCGCGCGGTCCACCGCTCACCGGCGCGTCGAACAGATACGCACCCTTCGCGGCAAACGCCTCGTGCGCCTTGCGCACCACCGTCGGCGAGTTCGTCGTCAGGTCGAAATACGCCGCCCCGCGCTTGATCCCCGCCAGCAATCCGGCCGCCACCGCCTCGAACTCCGGCGGGCCGGGGAGCGAGGTGAAGATCACGTCGCTCTGTTCCGCCACCGCCTGTGGTGAGTCCGCCCAGATGGCGCCGTCGCGCAGATGCCGCGATGCGGCTTCGCGGCGGATGTCGTGCACCACCAGCGTGTCGCCGCGCGCCTTCAGTCCCTTCTGCAAATTAGCGGCCATGCTGGCACCCATGGTGCCGAGGCCGATGAATCCCGCCTGCATGACGCGCTCCTCTTACGGATTGGCCTCGAACACCTCGCGCGCGATGTTCGCCGCCGACATCGCCGCCGGCCAGCCGGCATAGAACGCAAGATGGGTGATCACTTCAGACAGCTCTTCCTTGGTGACGCCGTTGGTCAGCGCCCGCTCCAGATGGCCGCGCAACTGCTCCGGCCGGTAGGTCGCGATCAGCGTGGCGCAGACGATCAGGCTGCGGTCGCGCTTGGAGAGCTGCGGGCGCTCCCACACGTCGCCGAACAGCACCTTCTCCGACAATTCGATCAGCTTCGGCACAGTGCCGCGGACGCGGTCGCGCGATGCCGTCGAGGGTTGCTTGGCCATGATTTCCTCCATCCGTTGAACTGATCGGTCTATTGCACACCAAGCCGATCTTCGAGTCCAATCGGCGCCCCATCCCGAGCGGAGTGCGCAACATGACGGAACAACACAAGGTCGCGCTGGTTACCGGCAGCGCGCTGAACATCGGCCGGGCGACGGCGCTTGCATTGGCGCGCGACGGCTATCGCGTCATGGTCACCGCGCGCAGCTCTGCCGCGGATTGCGCGCGCACCGCCGCGATGATCGCCGAAGCCGGCGGCGAGGCCGCGGTGCATCTCGCCGACATTTCCGACGCGAAGCAGGCGAGGGACCTTGTTGAAGCCGCCGTCGCGCGCTTTGGCCGGCTCGATGTTCTGGTGAACAACGCATCGATCCGCCGGCAGACGAAGTTTTCCGAACTCACGGTGGAGGAGTGGCGCGAGATCCTCGGCACCACGCTGGATGGTGCATTCTACTGCGTCCATGCGGCGGTGCCGCACATCCTCGCCGCGGGCGGCGGCAGCATCGTCAACCTTGGCGGCATGGCGGCGCATCTCGGCGCGAAGGGACGCGTGCACGCGATCACGGCGAAGGCCGGCATGGTGGGGATGACGCGCGCGCTGGCCAAGGAGCTGGCGCCGGACGTGACGGTGAACACCGTCGTTCCGGGCACGATCGACACGGTGCGCGGCTTCGCGGCCGGCGGCAACGCGGGGCGGGCGAGCCTGCCCGACAACCTGATCGGCCGCCCCGGCAAGCCGGAGGAGATCGCCGAGATGGTGCGCTATCTCTGCTCGCCCGCGGCGCGCTTCATCACCGGCCAAACCATCCACGTGAACGGCGGGGCGTTCATGCCGTAAGAAAAATCGTAACTGCCCAGGTGGCGTGGCCGGAATAGGCGCTTGACACGGGACTCGCGGCATGAGTCAAGCTTTCCATGCCCCCACGGCCGGATTCTCATGAAGGCGCAGACATTGTCCCTGTTCCGCGAGATGCTGCGGTGCCGGAAGAGGTTATTGCGACGTTGCTGGCACAGAACACCGCGCAGCAGGCGCTGATAGCGGGGTTGCAGGCGCGGATCGCCGAACTGGAACGCCGGCTCGGGCTGAACAGCGGCGACAGCGGTAAGCTACCTTCCAGTGACGGTCTGACGAAGAAGCCGGCCCGCGTCAGCAGTCTGCGTGAACTCCAGGCGCTCGTGGAGATCGAGAAAGAAGACTGGGCGCGCAAGATGCAGCGCCTGCTGCGCCGGGCCTGTCACGCGACCAACCTCGCACGTGAACAAGGCATGCCGCTTTCATCACGTCTCATCGCGCTGTTCGAACGATGTTATGATACGATCCTCGCGGAAGGCCTCGTGTTCCACGAGGCACAACCCGCACTGCTCCGCGCCGCCGGCAAAGGCAAAGGTCGCGGCCGGCAGCCGCGCCGGGTCGGCCATAACCTGCTGTCGCGCCTGAGTGGCCGCAAACCGGACGTGCTGCGCTTCCGGTCCGATCCAGGCGTGCCGTTCACCAACAATCTGGCAGAGCGTGATGGGGGGATGCTTGAGCCGCGAAGCGGATCAAGGCTGCGGCAGAAGATCTCCGGCGGCTTCCGATCGGAGAGCGGGGCGGCGGATTTCGGCGTTATCCGCTCGCTTCTCTCAACCGCGAAAAAGCAGGGCCGGGATATGCTGCAGACACTGACCGCCAACCAAAACCGCCTGATCGCGGACCTTCGGGTAGGATGATCCAGACCGCACTACCTCGGTAGTAACGATGAGGTATAGATGTTAAGCTTCAAGAAGGCCGCAAGCATCCAGGGGACGATGCCGCGACGTGAGCTGTGCGACGCCGTGCGGATATGATGTCGCATTCGTGGTCCCAAGAGACTCCTTCGTTGTTGGCGCTCCTCGCAATGGCAGGTGGTGACGCTCCTCCCAAAGCCAGCGGTGGCGGCCACGCTGCCAGACGCCCGCTTGACGCCCCCTCCGCCGCCCGCCACTTCTACCTCGCCATGACACCCGCCTCGTCATCGACCACCGCCTGCGCCATCCGGAGAAGGCGCATCGGCCGGACAACCCGATCCAGCGGAAACCCACCTGGATCAAAGATTCCTCACAATGGTATGCTCGTCCCACGCCATCCTGATCCAACGAAGGGCCCGCGCGCATGAAACCGTCCGAACTGCTCGCCCGGCATCGCGACACTATAAGGCAGGTCGTGGCGACGCATCGCGCCGGCAATCCGCGGGTATTCGGTTCAGTCGCTCATGGCGAAGACACCGCGGACAGCGATCTGGACCTGCTGGTCGAGCCGCAGGAGCAGATGTCACTGTTCGACCTGGGCGCGATCATCACCGAATTGAACGAACTGCTCGGAATCCGGGTCGATGTCGCCACCCCGGCCGCTCTGCCGGATTCAATGCGGCAACGGGTGCTCCGTGACGCCGTGCCGGTATGATCAGCCCAGCATTCCGCCTGCACGACTATCTCCAGCACATCATCAGGGCCATCGGTCGGATCAGCGCCTACACCGCAGGCATGGAGCGGGCTGCCTTCATGCGCGACGCGAAGACCCAGGATGCGGTGATCCGGAACCTGCAGATCATCGGCGAAGCCGCCCGGAACGTTCAGCAGCGCCACCCGGATTTCGTCACAGCCAATCCCGATGTGCCATGGCGTACGGCATGCGGAACGCGTTGACTCACGGCTACTTCGGCGTTGACCTGGAGCGGGTCTGGACCACGATCCGGACCGACCTGCCGCCGTTCGAGGCAAAGCTGCGGGCCCTGTTGAAAGGTCTTGCCTGAAGGCTCCGGCACATGCTGGCAGGACCTGAACAGCGTGCTTGACGCCCCCTCCGCCGCCCGCCACTTCTAGCCTGCCATGGCAAACCGCCTCGTCATCGACCACCGCACCGCCCCGCCGCGCCATCCGGAGAAGGCGCATCGGCCGGACAACCCCATCCAGCGCAAGCCCGCCTGGATACGGGTGAAGGCGCCCACCCATCCGGTCTACCACGAGACCCGCGCCCTGATGCGCGCCAACGGCCTCGTCACGGTGTGCGAGGAAGCCGCCTGCCCGAACATCGGCGAGTGCTGGAGCCAGCGCCACGCCACCATGATGATCATGGGCGACACCTGCACCCGCGCCTGCGCCTTCTGCAACGTCCGCACCGGCCAGCCCGCCCCGCTCGCCGCCGACGAACCCCACCGGGTTGCCGACGCGGTGGCAAAGCTCGGCCTGCGCCACGTCGTCATCACCTCGGTCGACCGCGACGACCTGCCGGACGGCGGCGCCGGCCACTTCGCGGCAACCATCCGGGCGATCCGCGCCGCCGCCCCCGCGACCACGATCGAAGTCCTCACCCCCGACTTCCTGCGCAAGCCCGGCGCCATCGAGCGCGTGGTGGAAGCCCGCCCGGACGTCTACAACCACAACCTGGAGACGGCGCCGCGGCTGTATCCCACCATCCGCCCCGGCGCGCGCTACTTCGCCTCGCTGCTTCTGCTGCACCAGGTGAAGGCGCTCGACCCCGGCATCTTCACCAAGTCCGGCCTGATGGTGGGTCTGGGCGAATCCCGCATCGAGATCATGCAGGTGATGGACGATCTGCGCATGGCGGAGGTGGATTTCCTCACCATCGGCCAGTATCTGCAGCCGACGGTGAAGCACGCCGCGATCGACCGCTTCGTCACGCCCGAGGAATTCGCCGACTACGCCGCACTGGCGCGCGGCAAGGGGTTCCTGCTGGTCTCCGCCACGCCGCTCACCCGCAGCTCGTACCATGCGGATGCCGATTTCGCCGCACTCCGCGCGGCACGTCAGGCGAAGTCAGCGGCGCAATGACAAACGTGAGTACGCTGTCATTGCGAGGAGCAAAGCGACCCCCGGGTCAAGCGCCCGGGGGCAGGCGCGGCAATCTCCAGCCGAGTGCCTACCCACCGCGAGATTGCTTCCCCCCCGCCTTCGCGGGGGTCGCAATGACAGGGGACCGCGCGGCACGATCGTGCCGCGATCCGTTGGCCTGATGCCCACCCACGCCGAGCGCCAGATCGTGCCATACCGTCCGGATCAGCTTTTCGACATCGTGGCCGATGTCGGCAGCTATCCGCGGTTCCTGCCCTGGTGCGCCGCCGCGCGCGTGCGCAGCCGCACCGAACGCGAGCTGGTCGCCGACCTCACCATCGGCTTCGGCCCATTCCGGGAAACCTTCACCAGCCGGGTGACGCTCGATCGGCCGCACCACGTGAAGGTGCGCTACGAAAACGGCCCATTCCGCTACCTGAACAACCAGTGGGAGTTCATCCCCCATCCGCAAGGCTGCGAGGCGGACTTCTTCGTGGATTTCGAGTTCCGCAGCCGCATCCTGCAGGCGGCGATCGGCGTCGTGTTCAACGAGGCGGTCCGCCGCATGGTCGGCGCATTCAACAAGCGCGCGCGCGAGGTCTACGGCCCGCCTGTCGTAACCGACGCCCCGCCCGAGGCAGTCAAGAGCTGACAGAACCGGCGCCGCCTGCTTTTCTGCGGCAAATTCCTGGAGATCGCGCCATGCTCTACACCCCGAAGCGTCCGGCAGCCGGGCTGCCGCCGGTGCGGGTGAACCTGTATTCCGACACGCAGACCAGGCCGTCGGCGGCGATGAAGCAGGCCATGGTGCGGGCCGAGGTCGGCGACGAGCAGCATGGCGACGATCCGACGGTGCACGAACTCTGCGACCGGATGGCGGCCTTGCTCGGCAAGCAGGCGGCGGTGTTCCTGCCTTCCGGCACGATGTGCAATCAGATTTCCATCCTGACGCATTGCCGGGCGGGCGACGAGATCATTGCGCACGAGAGCGCGCATATCATCACCAACGAAGGCGGCGGGCCGGGCGCGCTGACCGGTGCCTCAGTGCTCGGGCTGAAGGGCGAGCGCGGCCAGTTCGATGCCGAGACGCTGAAGGCGGCGTTCCGCGAGAAGCGCCGCAACATCCCGACGCAGACCCTGCTCGAGGTGGAGCAGACCGCGAACATCGGCGGCGGCTCGGTCTGGCCGCTCGACAGGCTGAACGCGGTGCTGGACACGGCGCACGAGCACGGGCTGGCGACGCACATGGATGGCGCGCGGCTGATGAACGCCGTGGTGGCGTCGGGCATCCCGGCGAAGGAAATGGTGGCGGGCTGCGATTCCGTCTGGGTGGATTTCACCAAGGGGCTTGGCGCGCCGCTCGGTGCCGTGCTGTGCGGGTCGGACGCGTTCATCGACGAGGCGTGGCGATGGAAGCAGCGGCTCGGCGGCTCGCTGCGCCAGGCCGGCGTGTGCGCCGCCGCCTGTATCTATGCGCTCGACCACAACATCAATCGGCTGGCCGACGATCATGCCAACGCGAAGCTGCTGGCGCGCGGGCTGGCGCAGATTCCCGGCATCACCGTGGAGGAACCGGAGACCAACCTGGTGTTCTTCGATACCGCCGGCACCGGCATGACCGCCGATCAGCTCGCCGAGCGGGTCCGCGGCGGGGGGATCATGCTCTCGACGATGGGTCGCTACCGCGCCCGCGCCTGCACGCATCTCGACGTCGATCGCACGGGGATCGAGACGGCAGTGCAGGTGATCCGACAGGCCGTGGCGAATTAGCGTTCCGTTAGCCTGGGACTGCCAGTCTGGTGGGGCATCGCCACACCAGGAAGGTCCCCGCCATGCGCATCCTGTTTGCATTGCTTGCCTTGCCGCTGCTCGCCCTGCCCGCGCAGGCCCAGACGACCACCTCCAAGCCGGCGCATGCGCGGCTGACCATGGAGCTGCGCTTCGACCAGGCCAATGTCACGCATGACGGCCACCTGACGGAGGAGCAGGCGAAGGCCGGATACAAGACGATCGCCAGGCATTTCGCGGCGATCGACCAGGACAAGAAGGGGTACATCACCGAGGACGACATCCGGGCCTACAACAAGACGCAGCGCGCCCTGCACCACCAGTCGGCGGCCTCGCGGCACCAGCCGAATGGCTAGAGCGCGTCCCGCATAACTGGAATTTCGCTGGAATGATGGGTTTCGCACTGCTCAACCCATCCTACGCTGCTACGCCGCAACGCCGCGATGCCGAAGCCTGTAGGATGGGTTGAGCGCAGCGATACCCATCACGACTGGCGAGGTCCCCTCGCGTTTCCGGTCACCCCGAACCCACGTCCTTGCGAGCCGAACGAAGCAATCCCCGTGTGCGTCGATCTCCAGGAGATTGCTGCGCCTTCGGCTCGCAATGACACCTTGGCTTGCCGGCATCGGGCTGGGCGCACTGGCGGCAGCGGCTTGGCGATCCTCCTCACCTCAGGAACGGATTGCCCTGCCGCTCCGCGCCGATGGTGGACCCCGGACCGTGGCCGCACAGAAAGGCAAAATCGTCGCCCAGTGGCAGCAGCTTTTCGGCAATGGCACGGATCAGCGCGGCGTGGTCGCCATAGGGGAGATCGGTGCGGCCGATCGAGCCCTGGAACAGCACATCGCCTACGAGGGCGAACCGCGCCACGCGGTTGACGAACACCACATGGCCCGGCGTGTGCCCAGGACAGTGCAGCACATCGAAGCGATGCTCGCCGAGCGTCACGCTGTCGCCCTCGTGCAGCCAGCGCTCCGGCATGACGTTGCGCATCGCGAAGCCGTAGCTCCGGCCTTGCGCTTCCAGGCCCTGCAACAGGAACTCGTCGCGCTGATCCGGTCCTTCGATCGGCACACCGGCCGGGTCGCCTGCGCGCTTGCGCAACGTCTCCTGCAACTCGGCGGCGCCGCCGGCATGGTCCAGGTGACCATGGGTCAGCCAGATGCGCTCGACCGATACGCCGGTCTGGTCGATCGCGGCGAGGATGCGGTCCACGTCGCCGCCCGGGTCCACCACCACCGCCTGATTGCTGCCGTCATCCCACAGGATCGTGCAGTTCTGCTGGAACGGGGTGACCGGGATGACCGCGCCCTTCAGCGCTCCCATCAGTGCAGCTTCGGCGACTTCAGAAAACTTACCCGGTCGCCGGAACGCACCGTCAGCGCCACCGGGCTCTTGTCGCGCATCAGCCGCAGCCGAACCTCCGCCCCCGCGCTGCCCGAAGCCCACACGCGCCGCCACAGCCCGGCAAGGTCGGAAATCTCGTCGCCGCCCACCGCCAGGATGCGGTCGCCGGCCCGCACGCCCGCCTGCTCGGCCGGCCCGTTATCCGCCAGGCCGCCCACCACGATCGAGTCATCCGCCTCGGTGGCATACATCCCCAGCCACGGACGCGCCGGGCGGTTCACCCGCCCATAGCTCAGCAGGTCCGTCATGATCGGGGTCAACAGCCCGATCGGCACGACCATGTTCATGTCGAGCCGCCGGCCCTTGCCGTCGCCCTGCTGCAGGATCAGCGAGCCGATCCCCATCAGCTTGCCGTCGCTGCTGATCAGCCCGCCGCCGCCCCAGAACGGATGCGCCGGCGCAGTGAAGATCGCATCGTCCAGCACGTATTCCCAGTAGCCGGCGAACTCCTGCCGCCCGGCCACGCGCGTCTCCACCGCATGATGGCGGCCACCGCCGGCGGCGAACACCACCTGGTCGCCCACCTTCAGCTGGTCCGAATCGCCCATCTCCAGTGCCGGCAGCTCCAGCCGCCCCAGCGCCTGCACCAGGCCAAAGCCGCTCTCCTGGTCATAGGCGAGGGCGTGGCCAGGAATCGCCCGCCCGTCGGACGAGGTGATCCAGATCGTCTCCGCCTCGGTGACCAGGTAGCCGATCGTCGCCACCAGGCCGCTCTCGCGGATCACCACGCCGCTGCCGGCCCGCTCCGTGCCAAGCGTGCTGGCGGTGAAGGCATCCGGCGGGACATAGGTCTTCAGGTTCACCACCGCCTTGAGCGCGCGCTCGAGGTCGAAGGAATAGTCGTCCGGGTCCGGTTGCAGGTTCGGTGGGATTTCCCAATCCTGGTTCTTCATGCCTCGGCGTCTTCCCTGGTTCGAAGGCGGGGCGGTCATCGGGAGAATATCGGAGCTTTGGCCGCCCGTGGCCAGTGATCAGTGACTGATGCGGCACCGCGACAAGACACCGCCTGCCGATCGCCGATCAGAACAGCCGATCCTGCGTCGCATAGGGCACGGTGATGTCCGTGGGGTCGGCCAGGTTCAGCATCGCCCGGGCACGCTCGTCCAGCGTGTCGGCGTCGATGTGCCTGGACCGCAGGCCGGCCACCCGCCGCTCCCACGCGTCCCGCTCGGCCTGCGCCTTGGCCTGATCCGCCTGCGCCTGGGCGAGCAGTTCCTGGCGCTGCGCATAGGCGACCAGGCCGCGATTTCCCTGCACGGCGTTCCAGCCGAAATAGCCGGTGAGCGACAGGAAGATCAGCGGCGCTATCGCCGCCTTCGCCCTGCGCTTCACCTCACGTCCGAATGGCATCGACCGCTCCTGCTCCGAGGCGGCATGCTACCTGATTCGAATTCGCGCGTGAACGCGTCTGTTGTGCATCGGTTTGAACAGTGAACGTGGTGATGGGACCATTGGAGGGAGCAGCAAGGGTGGTGGTCGCGGGTGACCTGAGCGATTCGGTCTCATGGTCTGCGTGCATGAGACGATGTTGCGGGCAGCGAGAAATGTAACGGCAGATGAGGGCAGATGAACACGGTTGTATGTCGCGGGCGCGGGCGGCGGAACTGGGCGCCAGCGTCTGTCCTGAGTTTCGCGTCATAGCGGCGAGCGTCGCCGCTGCCTCGTAATCGTCATTCCCGCGAATAATCGTCATTCCCGCGAAAGCGGGAACCCAGTGGGGACCAGCACACATTTCAGTTCGCGGCCCCCGGCCTTCGCTCGGGGCAGGCCCTGGGTTCCCGCTTTCGCGGGAATGACGACAAAACGAGGTATCGTCTCCGCTCGGCGGTCTCACGCCGCGGCTGCGGCGGGCGGACGGTGGTCGAGCGCTCGCAGGATGGGGCTGGTGCCGTTGACCAGAGCGTCGACGACTGCGGGGTCGGGCGGGCCAAAGTCGAGGCGCATCGGCAGGCCGCCATGGGCGCGGATGCGGGCAGCGCGGTCGGGGTAGACCGCGGCATACTGCTCGGCGTCGGTGAGGTCGGCGGGTTGCGGCGCGTCGGCCTGGGCGGGCGAAGGCGGGAGCGGGGGCGAGGCGTCCCGGAACCAGTAGCCGGCGCGATCCATCGCGGCGGGGTGCATCGTCGCCTCGGCCTTCTCCCGCATCGACTGGGTGCGTTGCAGCGCGCGCAGCCCGCTTTGCATGTGACGCATCATGGTGGCGGCCTGGGCGCGGCAGCGGCGGACATCTTCCGGCTGCTGGCCGGCCTGGACGGCGAGGCGGAGGCAGTCCATGGCGTGGGCATCAGCCTCGACGATCTGGGCGGCGAGCAGGGCCTCGAAGGCATCGGCCGGATGCAGGGCGGCGACGGCGGCCATCGCGGTTTCGTCGCGGGCGGCGCGTGCCTCGGCGGTGTCGGCGACCGGCGGCGGGAGGGTGGCGCAGAGGGTGGCGAGGACCTCGCGGGCGACGGATGGGGGGAGGTTGGGGAGGGTGTGCATGGCGGTGCCGCCCGGTTGGTGTGGGGAAAGGAAGTGAAGGTGGGAGTTAGTGACGCTGATGTCAATGGATAGAATAACTAACTAGCATGACATAGCGGCGCAGCGCACTGCCGGCGGGGCGTCCGGCGTTCGGTGCGTGGGTCCGGACCCTGCGGCTTACGTCTGCCGCCGCAACGTCCGCGGGTTGCCGATCACGGAGCGGGACTGGTTGTGGCGGTTGGTCGTGGGTGCTTGTGGGTCTCGGCTCG
>JBGPND010000084.1:0-20349 GCA_041487355.1 Acetobacteraceae bacterium
GACACGGCTCGCAAGACTCTGCTCCGGCCGCGTGCACTACGCCTGGGTCGTCCTGGCCGTCATGTTCGTCGCGATGCTGGCTGGCGTCGGCGTCCGTGCCGCTCCAGGCGTGATGATCGTGCCGCTGGAGCGCGCTTTCGGCTGGGACGTCAGCACCATCTCCGGCGCCGTCTCGCTCAACATCATCCTGCTCGGCGCGACCGGACCCTTCCTGACGGGCCTGATGCAGGTCATCGGTTTGAAGCGCACCATCATGCTGTGCCTGGCGCTGCTGATGGCTGGCACCGGGCTCTCCACCTTCATGACCGCGCCCTGGCAGTTGTTCCTCACCTGGGGCCTGATGGTCGGCATCGGCTCCGGCGCCGGCGCGGTGGGCATGGCTGCGGCGGTCGCGAACCGCTGGTTCGCCCGACGCACCGGCTTTGCCATGGGACTGCTGACCGCGGCCAATGCGGCCGGGCAACTGATTTTCCTGCCCCCGCTCGCCTTGCTGGCGGAGCACTACGGCTGGCGCGGCGTCGCCATCTGCGTCACCCTGGCGATCGCCGTCGTGCTGCCGATCGTGGCGATAATGCTGCCGGAGTCGCCCGCCCGGATTGGCCTCGGCCCTTACGGCAGCACTGCGATGCTGCCGCCGGGCACGGACCATGCAGCGGGCAGCAACTTTTTCACGGTGGCGATCACTGCGCTGCTCCGGGCCGGCCGGTCGATGGATTTCTGGCTGCTGTGCCTGACTTTCGGTATCTGCGGGTTCTCCACCAATGGCCTGATCAACACGCACCTGATCGCCTACTGCGCCGACCACGGCATAGCGGAGGTCAACGGCGCGTCCATCCTGGCTGGCATCGGGGTGTTCAGCCTGATCGGCTCTACCCTGTCGGGCTGGATGTGCGACCGGTTCAATCCGCGCATCCTGCTGTTCTGGTACTACGGGCTGCGCGGCCTCTCACTGCTGCTGATCCCGTTCACCTCGTTCGACGCGGTCAGCCTGTCGGTGTTCTCGGTGTTCTACGGTCTCGACTGGGTGGCGACCGGGCCCGCCACCTTCGCGCTGACCAACGAGATCTTCGGCCGCCGCGACACGCCGGTGATCGTCTCGTGGATCTTCGCCGCGCATCAGGTGGGCGGCGCAGTTGCCGCCTTCGGCGCCGGCGCGGTGCGCAGCGTGGAGGGCAGCTATCTGCTTGCGTTCGTGGCCAGCGGACTGGCCTGCCTGCTCGCTTCACTGCTGGTCTTGCGGATCACCCGCCCCGCTCCCGCGCTCGCCGCCGCGGAGTGAGCAGCCATTCGGCTCTCCAACGTCGCTGTGACGACGAGCCAAGTCGTGGTCCAGCGGCAGCTCGGAAAACGAGCCGGATGTCGGGCGAGGCACTGGCGCCTATCGAGAGTGGGCATCTGGCGATCCGGGGCCGAAGGGCATAGAGAGCACTGCCACCGGTCGGTCTGCCATGGTGCCTCGTGGCTCTATCCTCGTGCGCCTACTGGTGCCTCGGCGTGTGTGGTCAATTTTTCGCCGCGCGGCCGTCTGCTCTTCTTGACCAACGTCACTGGCACGCGAGCCTGGTGAACCACCCCTGTTGCGACCGAGCCCACCACGAGACTGCCCAGGCGTCCGAGCCCCCGTGTACCCATGACGATCTGGTCGGCACGGACTTCGTTGGCGGTCCGAATAATGGTTTCACAGATCAGGCCAAACTCCATGCGCGTTTCGAACCGGACGCCAGCTTCCTCACAGCCCCTGACTGCATTGCGCAGGGTTTTGGCGGACCGTGTTGCCGCAATCCGGCGCTCGTCCTCGGTTTCGGCGTGGGTCTCCGAAAGACCGAGTGTTTCGCGGTTCTGAATGTTCAGCAGCACGATCGTTGCTTCGGGTCGACCGTACGCGAGCCACAGCGCATGGGTTACGGCGTGTTGTGCCGCTGCTGATCCGTCTACAGGAACCAAGAGCTTCATCCAGGCCTCCTTCGCCTGCCGGGGTCCAGGGTGATCAACGGCCCTTGTAACACCGTGCCCATGGAAGTCCTGACTCTGTTCACACCCGCCATCCGGCCGCGAGGCACTGAACCCCGATGTCACCCGAGAGTTAATGCAACCGCGGAGCCCCGTTGCAGAGTCTGGCTTACCGGGCAGCGCCCAGCGATTTCCAGCAGCCGTTGGCGTTGCTCCTCATCGAGCGTGCCTGTGAGCGTGATTGTCCGCGTGAAACGGTCGCGGACGCCTTTGCCATCGCCTGCCTGAACTCGGGTGTGGCTGAGCGCCACCGACACACGTTGGAGTTGGTAGCCATGCCGCTCCGCGTACATGCGGAGGGTCATCGCCGTGCAAGCGCCAAGCGCAGCAAGCAGGTACTGATATGGCGACAACCCGGTATCGCGACCACCGAGCCTCTCGGGTTCGTCGGCGCCGAGGACGTGGTGGCCGGCTGTCACAACCTGACCATAGGGACCGTTGCCGCTTTCCGTCACGACGACCTGCGGCTCGAGTTCTCCTGCCTGCATGGATCCTCCGAAGCCTGGACATCATCCTCGTCGCGTCACCAATGGTTCACCGTTCGACACGACAACGATCTCACCTTCGCTCAAGGGCTGCCACGCCTCGTTGGTCAGTGGCACGCTGGCGAACAGCGTAACAAGCTGTGCGTCGCCCAGCCCTACGCCGGCCGTCGCCAGCGCATCAGGGTCCATAGCGCAGCGTCGCGTCAGCATGGTGAGACCAGGCGGTGCGATCGTGCCGTCGGGCTGTGTGCGGCGATGACCATGGGCGAACAGCAAATCACCGTCAGTGTATAGAAAGTTGGCCGGGCCGAATTCACGCATGTCCGCGGCCAGGTCCGCAACGACCACCAGCCGCTCCGCTGGCGACGGCGCCGCCGGGGCGCTCCACAGGTCCGACATCCGGTCCATCAGGATGCAGAAGGCAACCTCGGAGTCGGTGGACCCAATCGGGCGGAAGCGGCGGCAGGAACCTCCAAATCGCTGCTCGATGCCGGCCATGCGGCCGTTATGCGCGAAGACATGCATCCGTCCACCAAGCTCACGTGCGAACGGCTGCGTGTTGCGCAGCGACACCTCGCCCTGCGTGGCGCGGCGGATATGCGACAGAACGACGCGGCTCCGGACGCGCTGAGTCTCAAGGAAGCCAACCCAGGCGCTCTCCTCCGCCGGTTCTGGCTGCTTGATCAGCAGGGCGTCATCGCCCGCATGAAACGCAACCCCCCAGCCGTCGCCCAGGTGTGTTGCGCGGCTGCCGTGCTGTGCCAGGAGACGCATAGAGAGACTCACCGTCGTCGGAAGCCGGCTGGATAGTCCGAACAGTTCGCACATCTGCACAGGTCGCCTTGCTGGCTCATCGCGTCTCGAACACGAGCGCGGCGAGCATCGGCGCACGGTGCCACCACTCCAGTGATCCTGCTTTGACCTGGGTCAACAGGATGTTGCGCGGAGAACCGCCCCCCAAGCGGCGGAGAACCGGATGGCAATCACGACGAGTGGTGCCTGCAACCGACCCGCCACTGGGCCTGGCCAGGCGAGATCTCAGTTGAGCCAGATCAATGCCGACCCTCGCCCGTACGCGTAGGCAGGCCGGGGCGCCGGTTGGCGCAGCAGTCAGGAGTGGACAATGCAGAACCTGCACAGGCTGATCCCCCTCGGCGCCATGCTGGCAGCGATCGGCGGAGGCGCCGTGCTGGCGCAGCCGGCCGCGCCAGGTGGCGCATTCATGCACGGTCCGGGCCCGGGAGGCATGGGGCCGGGGATGATGGGGCGAGGGTCAGGACCCTGGTTCCACGACACCGACGCCGCGAGCTATCTCGACCGCCTGAAGGCCGATCTCGACATCACCGCGACGCAGGAACCCGCCTGGAATGCCTATGCCGAGACCGTGCGAGGCGCCGCTGCTCAGATGCAGGGCGTCCATCAAACGATGTACGAGGCAATGGGAACGGCGAGCTGGCAGGAGCGGCGGGACATGATGAACCGGATGTTCCAGGCTCGGCAGCAGACGTTCGATACGGTGCACGACGCCGCCGAGAAGCTCTTGCCCGCGCTCAACCCGGCGCAACAGACGAAGGCCGCGGGAGAGCTTCCCGGCCTGGTGGCGCGCGGTCCAGGGATGATGGGACACCGGGCGCGGTGATCGGCGGCGTTACAGGTTCGTCCGCGGCTTGACCGCGGAAAGCGCCAGGAACGCCGCGCCAATCGTCGTGAGCCGGCTGAGCGCGGCGTCCCACGGCGCCATCCATCGCGCTGCAAGCCGCCATCGCGGATAGTAGATGGCGCCTCGCACGGGGTCCGGAATCAGACCGGCCTGGCTGGCCAGATGCCGGAGTTCGCGAGGCGTCCGGAATTTGCCTCTGCGCCACAGCGGCGAGCCGAGCCAGGCGCGGATGCGGCGCTCGGCCGCCCACGCACTCCATTTGCCGAGTTCGCTGATGACCATGCGACCGCCAGGTCGCAGCACGCGCGCAATCTCCCGGAACACGGGAGTCGCGTCATCGATGAAGCAGAGCACGGTCACGGCGACTACGACGTCGAAGCTGTCCGGCGGGAATGGCAAGCTCCCTGCCGCCGCAACCTGGAAATCGATGTCTGCTTCTGCCTGCCTCGCCCGCGCCTGCGCAGCCGCGATCATGTCAGCCGAGACATCGACGCCGACCACCGCCGCACCACGCCGCCAGAGATCGACAGCCAGGTCGCCATCGCCGCACCCCACATCGAGCACGGCGCTGCCACTTACCTCGCCGATGCAATCAAGCACCAGGCGGCGTTCCAGTCGTTCAGTGATGGCCCCCAGTTCGGACGCACGCCATCGGGAATAGACGTCTGGCCCCAAGTCAGGGAGTCCCCGACCCTGCTCATCGATCTGGCCAACTTGGCGCTTCCGCGAATTGTTCATCCGCCTGTCTCAGGCGGCGGAGCGCGCCTGCTGGTTCCTGAACTGGTCGTAGGCTTCGACCGCCTGGGCGGCGTACATGACGCTCGGGCCGGCGCCCATGTAGATCGCCATGCCCATGGTTTCCATGATCTCGTCACGGCTGGCGCCCTGCTTCACCGCGGCCTCCGCATGAAACGCAATGCACGCGTCGCAACGCGTCGCGACCGCGATGGCGAGGGCGATCAGCTCCTTGGTCTTGGTATCCAGCGCCCCAGCCTTCAGCGCTGCCTGGGCGAGCGCCGAGAACCCTTTCATGACGTCGGGTGCACCGGAACGTACCTCCCGGAGTGCGCCCGACAGCTCGGTGGTCATCCCTACCCAGTTCTTGTGCATGCGACTGTCCCCGCTATTGGAAGGCGCAGCCCGGCTTGGCGCCCAGCGCCTTGAAGAGCATGGCCGCCGGGCAGAACCCGGTGAAGCTGGCCTGCACCATGTTGGCGCCGGCGAAGGCGGCCAGCAGCAGCCACCAGGGGCTGACCAGCCAGGTCAGCAGCGCGCTCACCAGCACCACGGTGCCGGCGAAGGCGAGAACCGCACGGTCGATCGTCATGATCGCTTTTCCTTCGGTGTGTTCACAGTGCCGTCGGGTATGGCAGGCCTCTCCATGCGCAGCAGCCAGTCGGCGATGACTGGCGCCAAAACCTGGAAAGTTTCGCTCGGGCCGCAGCGTCGCGCATTGACCCAGGTCAATGCCGCGTCGCGCCAAACAGCATTGACTTCGCCACCGGCGATGGCAGCGCCGCAGGCCCATCTGCAGGACATGACGCCGTTGTCCAAACCCCGGCGCGGTGGTGGGCCGCGGGCAGCTCGATAACCTGTTGCTGCAGGAGGCTGCGATGCGTCCCTGGTTCCTGCCGATCATGGCTTGCCTCGTGCTGACAGCGGTCGGGAACGCACGCGCCGACACGACCTTCACCGTCCACCTCGCCGACATTGCCGACCAGAAGGCCGTGTTCGCCACCGTGGAGAGTCCCAATGTGGTGCCGGCACGGGCGCGGATTGGCGGCACCGTTGCCAGCCTGTCGGTGCGGCATGGCGACGCGGTGACACAGGGTCAGATCATCGCCGTGGTCGGCGACGACAAGCTGCTGCTGCAGATCAACTCGCTCGATGCGCAGATCGCCGGGCTGCAGTCGCAGCTTGCCCAGGCGCAGACCGACCTGACGCGGGCGGAGACTCTGTTCCGCCAGGGCGTGGGGCCGCGAACCACGATGGACCAGGCGCGCACCGCGGTCGAGGTGGCCAGCTCGGTGCTGCGCGCCCGCACCGCCGAACGCGCGGTCGCCTTGCAGAACCTGCAGGAGGGCCAGGTGCTCGCCCCGGTCGCCGGCCGCGTGCTGACCGTGCCGCTCACCATGGGCACGGTGGTGATGAATGGCGACACCATCGCCACGATCGGCGAGCAGCCGTTCATGCTGCGGCTGCGCGTCCCGGAACGGCACGCGGTCTCGCTGAAGGTCGGCGATCCGATCCGGCTCGACCCGGAGCAGCTCGGCGCCGAGCAGGGCGCCACGGGCAGCATCACGCTGATCTATCCACGCATCGAGGAAGGCCGTGTGGTTGCCGACGCGCACGTGGCAGACCTGGGCGGCTATTTCGTCGGTGACCGCGTGCGGGTCTGGATCAATGCCGGCACGCGGCCGGGCTACGTCGTTCCGGCCGGCTTCGTGGAGACCCGCTTCGGCCTGGACTATGTCCGGCTGCGCCAGCCCGGCGGTGGTGCCGTCGAGACGCCGGTGCAGCGCGGCCAGCAGCATCCGACCGCCGCCATGGCCGACGGGCTTGAGATCCTGTCCGGCGTGACCTCGGGCGACGTGCTGGTCCAGCCGTGATGGCCGGATCAAGTCCGGCCATGACGGTTGAAGATCGGGCATTCGCCCGAAAGCGCACATGAACCTCGGCCTGTCCGGCAGGCTGACCCAGTCGGCGATCCGCTCGCCGCTGACTCCGCTGTTCCTGCTCGCCGCGCTCGCCGCGGGCCTCGTCGCGCTGCTGACCATCCCGCGCGAGGAGGAACCGCAGATCAGCGTGCCGATGGTCGACATCGTGGTCCAGGCCAACGGGCTGCAGGCGCCCGACGCGGTGGAGCTGGTGACCAAGCCGCTCGAGACGATCGTCAAGGCGATCAGCGGTGTGGAGCATGTCTACAGCCAGACGCAGGACGACCGCGCCGTGGTGACCGTGCGCTTCAACGTCGGCACCAACGAGGACGATGCGGTGCTGCGGGTCAACGACAAGATCCGCGCCAACTTCGACAAGATTCCGATCGGCATTCCCGAGCCGCTGATCGTCGGCCGCGGCATCAACGATGTCGCGGTGGTGGTGCTGACTCTGTCGCCACAGCCGGAAGCGGCTTCGCGCTGGACCGACAAGGATCTGTACGACGTCGCGATCAAGCTGCGCAGCGAACTGACCAAGGTGGACGATATCGGCACCAGCTATATCGTCGGCACCGGGCCCGAGGAAATCCGCGTGGAGCCGGATCCCGAGAAGCTGTCGCTGTTCGGCGTCACGCTGCAGCAGCTTGTGGCCAAAGTGCGCGACGCCAACCGCGCGTTCGTCGCCGGCAGCGTTCGGGATGCCGGCACGATGCGCACGCTGGCCGCGGGACAGACGCTGCATGGCGTTCCCGACATCGGCCTGCTGCTGCTCACCACGCGCGACGGGCGGCCGGTCTATGTGCGCGACGTGGCGCAGACGGTGATCGGGCCGAGCACGCTCGAGAGCCGGGTATGGAATCTCTCGCCGGCGCCGGATGGCTGGCAACGCATGCCGGCGGTGAGCCTGGCACTTGCCAAGCGTGCCGGTGCGAATGCCGTCGTGGTGTCGCAGGCCATCGTCGACCGCGTTGCGACGCTGCAAGGCCGGCTGATCCCGCAGGACCTGCGCGTCGAGGTCACGCGCGACTACGGCCGCACCGCGAATGACAAGGCGAACGAGCTGCTGTTCCACCTGGGCCTTGCCACCGTCTCCATCGTCGCGCTGATCGCTTTGGCGATCGGCTGGCGCGAGGCCGTGGTGACGCTGGTGGTGATCCCGACCACCATCCTGCTGACGCTGTTTGCCGCCAGGCTGATGGGCTACACGATCAACCGCGTCAGCCTGTTCGCGCTGATCTTCGCCATCGGCATCCTGGTCGACGATGCGATCGTGGTGGTGGAGAACATCGCGCGACACTGGGCGATGCGCGATGGCCGCAGCCGCATGCAGGCGGCGATCGAAGCCGTGGCCGAGGTCGGCAATCCCACCATCGTCGCGACGCTGACCGTAGTGGCGGCGCTGCTGCCAATGCTGTTCGTCTCCGGACTGATGGGACCGTACATGGCGCCGATCCCCGCCAACGCCTCGGCGGCGATGCTGTTCTCGTTCTTCGTCGCCATGGTGGTGGCGCCATGGTTGCTGCTGAAACTGTCGCCCGGCGAGGCAGCCGCCGGTGGTGTGCACCACGACGAAGGCCGGCTCGGCTGGCTGTATCGCCGCATCGCCACGCCGCTGCTCTATTCGCGCGCGCGAGCCTGGAGTTTCCTGCTGGTTGTCGGTGCGGCCACAGTCGGCGCCTGTGTGCTGTTCTACAGCGAGGATGTGACGGTCAAGCTGCTGCCGTTCGACAACAAGTCGGAGCTGCAGGTCGTGCTGAACCTGCCGGAGGGCAGCAGCCTCGAGGACACCGAGCGCACGCTGTTCGATGCCGCCGCGCTGGTGCGTGCCCTGCCGGAGGTGCGGTCGGTGCAGGCCTACGCCGGCGCTGCCGCGCCGTTCAACTTCAATGGGCTCGTGCGCCACTACTACATGCGCCAGTCGCCGGAGCTGGGCGACCTGCAGGTCAACCTCGCGGAGAAGGGAGAGCGAGACCGCACCAGCCATGCGATCGCGCTCGATCTACGGCGCCGGCTGCACGCGATGGAGCTGCCGCGAGGCAGCACGCTGCAGGTGGTCGAAGTGCCGCCCGGTCCACCGGTGCTCGCCACGCTGCTGGCGGAGATCTACGGGCCGGATGCAACGACGCGACACGCCACGGCGGAAGAGGTGAAGACGCTGTTCCGCTCGGTGCCGTTCATCGTCGACGTGGCGGATTCCTATGGTCACCCGCGCCCGCGCCTGCGCATCAGCATCGACCAGGACGAGCTCGAGTATTTCGGCGTGGAGCAGAGCGACGTCTATGACACGGTGCAGGCCTTGTTCGGCGGCATCCGTGTCGGGTATTCGCATCGCGGCGAGGAGCGCGACCCGATCGAGATCCGCATCGGCCTGCCCAAGCGCGACCTGAGCTGGGATGAGCGTCTGGCGGCGACGCCGGTGCCGGCCAACACGCTGCCCGGCAGCAAGACCGTCGTGGAGCTGGGCCAGGTGGTGCGCGCGGAGAAGGAGCTGGGATCGGCGGTGCTGTTCCGTCGCGACGGGCACTTTGCCGACATGGTGATGGCCGAACTGGCCGGCGCGTTCGAGGCGCCGATCTACGGCATGTTGGCGGTGGACCGCGCGGTGGCCCAACATGACTGGGGTGGCTTGCCAAGGCCCACCATCAGTTTCCGCGGCCAGCCCGCCGACGAGTCACGCCCGACACTGCTGTGGGACGGCGAGTGGGAGATCACCTATGTCACCTTCCGCGACATGGGTGCGGCCTTCGGCGTGGCGATGCTGGGCATCTACATCCTGGTCGTGGCGCAGTTCCGCAGCTTCAGACTGCCGCTGGTGATCCTGACGCCGCTCCCGCTGACCCTGATCGGCATCGTGCTCGGGCACTGGCTGTTCGGTGCGCCGTTCACTGCCACCTCGATGATCGGCTTCATCGCGCTCGCGGGGATCATCGTTCGCAACTCGATCCTGCTGGTGGATTTCGTCCGCCACGGCGGGGGGCAGGGGCAGACATTGCGGCAGGTGTTGCTGTCGGCGGGTGCGATCCGCTTCAAGCCGATCCTGTTGACCGCTCTCTCGGCGATGATCGGCGCGGCGACGATATTGACCGACCCGATCTTCCAGGGCCTCGCGATCTCGCTGCTGTTCGGCCTGGCGTCCTCCACGCTGCTGACGGTGCTGGTGATCCCGGCGATCTATGTCGTGCTGCGGGATGCGGAGGGGGCGACGTAGCTTCGAACCGTGACCGACAGTGTCTGTCCCTCGTGTGTAAAGCGAGTGGTGACGCCTAACGTTTGAGCCGATATTCTGGCCCCGACGCAGTTGGCGCAACTGGGGGCTGGTGTCGTTGATCGCCAGAGGATCATGTCCCGAAAGTACTGGCGGGTGAAAGGAAGCGCGACACCGCTCGCCTAAAGCTCGCATAACCCAGACGGCCCCATGGAGGATCGGGACGATGGAGGGGGAAGAGGCCGAGAAACCGGGGGCAAATACCGCACGCCGAGGCAGTGGCCTCGCGGGTAGCGTTGTCGGCGCGATAGGCTGGTTTGCGAGTTCTCTCGGCGTCATAGGCGCCCTCCTCTACGCATGTGGCTACCTGATCAGTGCCGCCCAACTGCATTTGCTCGGGCTTGGTCGTCTGATGACGTACGGCCACGACTACTACGTCCAGGAAGGCGGCAGCTTTCTCGCGGATATCAGTTCGACAATCGCGATCATGGCCGAGCCCTTCAGCGTGATACTGATCTTTCTCGCAATGCTCGGTCTTGGCGTCGCCATGTTGTGGCGCAAGGCCAGTCTTCGCCATGGTCAATGGATTGAGAGCATCCAGAGATTGCGTACTCGCGTGGCGGGGATGTGGCCGCGCGCCGCTTATGCCGGTCTGCTCTACCTGCTGTTATTCAGGTACGGCGACCCTGTGGAATTCGGCCGTCCGCTGACGCTGTCCAATGTACTGTTTGCCGATCCGACAGCCGCCGCGACGCCTGCTCTGGTCACCATGCACAAGCTGCTGTTGACCGGCGACAGGGGCGGCCTTGGTGGGATGTTCGAGGGTAGGCTACTCACTTACATCGTGGTCGGTCTTCTGTTCCTGGGTAGTCACTATCTGACTTCGGGGTGGCAATGGCGGCGACTGGCGATGGCGCCGTTCGTCCTTATGTTCACGCTCTACTCGCTCCTGCTGCCGATGCTCTACGGCGTCCTGAAACTGCAGGTGGAATTTCCCATCGTCATGATCTGGCCGGGCGAAGATGCGAAGTCAGCCGAAGGCCAGCGAGGTTTTCTGCTGAATTTGGGCGAGCACGAGGCGGTGCTCTACATAGCGCCGGAACGCAAGGTCATGTGGCGCCGTCAGGACCACATCGACAGACTCGATGTCCTCGGCATGGCCCCGATCCTGAAGGAAATCTCCGCTCGGAAGGATACTCCATGAGCCTCCGAACCATACTGCAAGGCGTGATGTTGCTTGTGGTCCCGTTCCTCATGGACGGTTGCACGCCGACAGGTGGTGGACGTGCAGCCGTCGGCGAGCTTGGCATCGCTGGGCCGAATGTATTCGTCAACGGCAACGCCGCGAGAACCGGAACCAGGATCTTCTCCGGAGATGCCGTGACGACCGGGCCTGGCAGCAGTGCGATGATCCTGTTCGCTACCGGGGGGTTCTTCCAGCTGGATGAGAACACCGACCCGATCTTCTCCTGGGAGACGTTCGCAAGCGTGCGCTGCGTCGTAGTGAGAATCTTCCGCGGCCAGGGTTATGTAGACGACTCGCAGGCTTGCATCAGCAGCCCTGCCGCGGATGCGCTTGCGCATAGCGCGGTGAATATCGCGGCGTCGGCCTCCGCTTCCGTGCTGACCCTGCTCCAGGGCACGCTATTCCTTGAGCGCCCGCAGCGTATCACGCTGGTTCCGGGACAAGAGGTCACGGCGGATGTCGGCGTGCGCACCGTGAAGGTGCGCGCCTTATCGCAAACGGAACTACTGGAGCGGGTGGCTTGGCGGTCCAGATTTCGGTTCCAAGGCTGGTGCAATGCGGCCGGTGGAGTGCGGCCGGCTTGGCTGGGCGAATGTCCTGGCCGGTTCTCGTTTGCCCAGCCCCAGCCACCGCCCTCGCTGCAATTGCAACGGTCCCCGTTCGTACCATTCGGCCCGATAGGTCCTCGCGTTCCAACAGGCCGGCCATCTTCCGAGACGCGGGAACGCGGATCAACGCGTCCAGAGTGACGACTGGACACTGGTATACCCGGCGAGTTCGGCTGAAAATTGCGAGGAAATTCGTGGCCGTCTGGGAAATCCGGATTCATCGGATATCGATGCTGCCCCGAAGGCAATGGCAGGTGAAAGAATGAGCGCGACACCGCTCGCCGCGGACCGTTTCGCGGCGCATGTGCTCGGCACCCGGTTCGAGGATCTCTCGGCCGATGCGGTGGCGCAGGCCAAGGTCTTCATCCTCGATACGATCGGCGTGGGCGTCGCCGGATCGACCGCTGGCGGCGCGGACGCGCTGCTGCACACGGCCGCGCGCTGGGGCAGCGGGGCGAAGGCCACGATCTGGGGACGCGCCGAGCGCACGCCGGCCCCGGTCGCCGCGCTGGTCAACGGCTTCCAGGTGCACTGCCAGGAATTCGACTGCCTGCATGAGGCCGCGGTGCTGCATCCGCTCGCGACGTTGCTGCCGGCGGCGATCGCGTTTGCCGAGAGGCAGGGCGGCGTATCGGGGCGGGAGCTGATCACCGCGGTCGCGGTCGGCACCGACGTCGCAATCAGCCTGGGCGTGGCCACGAAGGTCGGCCTGCGGTTCTTCCGGCCCGCGACCTCCGGTGGGTTCGGCGCGGCGGCGGCGGTCGGCCGGCTGGCGGGGCTCGACGTTGACAGCCTGGCGGCGGCGTTCGGCCTGCAATACGCGCAGAGTAGCGGGACGATGCAGCCCCATGTCGAAGGCAGCCTGGCGCTGCCGCTGCAGATCGGGTTCAACGGCCGCGCCGCGCTCCAGGCGATCGATCTCGCGCAGGCCGGCATCGACGGGCCACGCGACGTGTTCGAGGGCCCGTTCGGTTACCTGCGGCTGTTCGAGGGCAAGTGGGATCTCGCGCCGGCGCTGGCGGCGCTCGGGCGGGTATGGCGGATCGCCGAGCTCAGCCACAAGCCGTATCCGAGCGGCCGCGCCACGCATGGTGGCGTGGAAGGCATCCTCGCGCTGCAGGCCATGCACGGGTTCACCGCCGCCGAGGTGGCGAGCGTGCGCGTGATCGGGCCGCCGCTCATCCATCGCCTGTGCGGCCGACCCGACCGGCCGGACCCGACGCCGAGCTACGCGCGGCTCTGCATGCCGTATGTCGGCGCCAAGGTGCTGCAGCACGGCGCGCTCGATCTGTCGCATTGTCGCGGAGACGCGCTCACCGATCCCGCGACGCACGCGATCGCCGGGAAGATCTCCATGGAGCCGGACGGCAGCACCGACCCGAACGCGCTCGCACCGCAGCGCGTGGTGGTGCGCCTGGCGGACGGGCGCGAGCATGAATGGCGCTGCGAAGTGATGCTGGCGCACCCCACGCGACGTCTGACGCGCGCGCAGCATTTGGCAAAGTTCCGGCGCTGCTGGAGCTTCGCGCAGGCTGGCCTGTCGGAGACGGCGGGCGAGAGGCTGATCGCAATGGTCGACCGGCTCGAGGACGTGGCCGATGTGCGCGAGATCACCGGGCTGCTGGCGCCACCTGCCGCTGCGCTCTCCGGCGTGAACGCATAACGTCGCCAGGGGGGCGGCTTGGGGACCAATCCGTGCGGGATTGCCGGTCAGGTCCCGACTCGGCACGATGGCGTATTGTAATCCTGAGGTCCGCCACATGTCGTTCGTCCTTGGCCCCGAAGTGCGGCTGGATCGGCCGGCCTACGTCGATCCCACCGCACGCATCTTCGGACGGGTAAGCGCCGGGGAGGGCAGCAGCTTCTGGCCGTATTCGGTGATTCGCGCCGAGGGGGCGGCAGTGCGGATCGGGCGAGGTTGCAACGTCCAGGACGGCGCTGTGATCCATGTCGGTGGTGGGCGTGGGACGACGATCGGCGACTACTGTTCCATCGCCCATCGCGCCGTGGTGCACGGGGCAGAGATCGGCGACGACTGCCTGATCGGCATCGGTGCGGTAGTCATGGACGGCGCGAAACTGGGCCGACGCTGTGTGGTTGGCGCGATGGCGCTGGTGCCGCCGGGGATGGAGGTGCCAGAGGGCTCGGTCGTTATGGGAGTGCCTGGCAAAGTAGTGGCAACGCGTGACAACTTCGTGGCCACTCGGCGCAATGCTCTGATCTATCACCGCAATGCCCTCGCCTATGCCGAGGGGCGGCACGACGCCTGGCGAGGCGACGATTTTGCCCAGTGGCGGGGCGACATAGTGCGGCGGCTGTCGGCAGGCGAGGACGTTGGAATTTGAGCGGCTACACGCGGCTCGGCCTTGATCTGTGCGGCGAGGGGGGGCGCGTGGTGCCGATCGAGGTGCTGGCGCGGGAGGTGGGGATCAAGCAGACGGGACTACGGCAGGGGGAGTTGTGGGACGGGATGCCCGCGCTGCAGCGACTTCCTCCCCCACCGCGCGGGCTGGAGCGCAGGGAGTCACGGCACCGCTAGCCCCGGCCGCTAGACGAACGGCCCGAGGGGATGAGGGATCCGAGGCGGCCGAAAAGGTAGCCCAGCGCGAATACGACCAGAACAGCGACGATTGGCTGCGCGCGGATCACGTCCCGCACCTCGCCGACACCGCCATGGGCCCGGCACACCGCACGCTGGACCTGGTCCGCCGCGTCCTGAACGCCCCCCGCGACCCTTTGCGCCGCTCCCCCGATCGAGTCCTGGATGCCGCCTTCAACTGAGTCGCTCATGCTTACCTCCTTGGCAGCATTACACATTGGCGGTGGTCTATGTCCTTACCAAGTCAATTGTCTGGGTGGCGACCGGCCCCGCGACCTTCGCCCTGAGCAACGAGACCTTCGGCCGCCGTGACACGCCGGTGATCGTCTCGTGGATCTTTGCCGCGCATCAGGTCGGGCGCGCTTGCCGGCTTCGGTGCCGGGACGGTGCACAGTCTGGCGGGTACCTATTTGCTTGCGTTCGTGGCCTGCGGGCTGAACTGCCTGCTCGCTTCGCGCTGGTTTTGCGAACCACCCGCCCTGCGCCTGCCCTTGCGGCGACCGGCGCTCCCCGCAAGCGTAGGCGCATGCGATGGAAGAGCGATTGCCGGGGCCGCCCGGTTCGAGACCGCGTCAGCAAATCACAGAAACTCAGGCGATCCAGGGCAGCGCAACGTCAGGATTCGCCGCCACGGTGCGGCTGCGCCCGTCGATGGCGACCCCGAGGATCGGTAAGGTGATCGGGGCGGTCACGTAGACCGTCATTGCGCCGCGCGCCCGACGCGCTCCGATAGTCTGCCGCGTGTCGGTGATGTTGCGCCCATACCACGGGCCAAGCTGGATCAGGGCTGACATGATCCGACCCCAGATGCTCAGAGGAGGCACTCTGCTCAGGACAGTTCGCGTCAAGCGGCTTATGCGCACCGGCCGCGCGTTTCGGAAGTAACCGGCGAAGCAAAGGCGGTGCCCGGCGTCCGCGTCGGTCGGCCCCTGGCCGTTTGCCCTCCCGGACGCTACGGTGTCCGCAACATAACCGGGGAAACGACCATGCCGACGCTGAGCGCCGACCTGAACCTTGAAGCGGCCACGATGCGCCGCGTGTCCTGGCGCCTGATGCCGTTCCTGCTGCTCGCTTACCTGATCTGCTACATCGATCGGGTGAATGTCGGCTTCGCCGCGCTGCAAATGAACAAGGCCGTCGGCATCGACCCGAAGACCTACGGTCTCGGCGCCGGTATCTTCTTCATCGGCTATTTCATCCTCGAAGTGCCGAGCAACCTGGCGCTGCAGCGGTTCGGCGCGCGCGTCTGGATCGCGCGCATCATGCTCACATGGGGCATCGTCTCGGCGGCCTTCGCGCTGATCGGTGGGCCAATCTCGTTCCTGGTGCTGCGCTTTCTGCTCGGCGCCGCGGAAGCTGGTTTCTTCCCGGGGGTGATCCTCTACATCACCTACTGGTACCCGGCGCATTATCGCGCGATCATCGTCGGCATCTTCATGGTGGCGATTCCGGTGGCCGGCCTGATCGGCTCGCCGATCTCGGGCGCGATCCTCTACATGGACGGCGTGCTCGGCCTCGGCGGCTGGCAGTGGATTTTCCTCCTCGAAGCGGCACCGGCCGTGTTGCTTGGCCTGGCGACCTTCGTTTGGCTGACCGACCGGCCGGAGCACGCGTCGTGGCTGGCGCCCCAGCAACAGCAATGGCTGGTCGCCAAGCTGGAAACCGAACGCCGCCGTGCGCCGCGCATCTCGCATGCCTCGGTCTGGCGGGTGATCACGAACAAATACGTGCTGATCATGGCGCTGGTGTATTCCGGTGCCGCCGGGGCCTCTACGTCCTTGGCACTGTGGATGCCGCAACTGGTCAAGTCGTTCGGCCTGACCAACTGGCAGACCGGTCTGCTGAACGCCGTTCCGTTCGGCATCGCCGCGGTGTGGATGATCCTGTGGGGCCGCAGCTCCGACCGCAGCGGTGAGCGGGTGTGGCACAATGCGCTGCCGCTGGCCTGGATGGTGCTGGCTATGATCGCCACATTCTTCGCGATTGGCAGCCTGTGGGCCATGATCCCGCTGCTGACGCTGATCGCGGCTGGCACCTACGCCAGCAAGGGGCCATTCTGGGCGCTGTCGTCGGAATGGCTAGGTGCTACGTCCGCCGCGGCGGGCCTGGCGCAGATCAACGCGCTCGGCAATTTGTCCGGTTTCTTCTTCAATTACCTGATCGGCTGGATCCAGGCAGAAACCGGCAGCTTCCCACTGGCCTTGATGCCGATCGCCGCCGTGGCGACGATCGGTACGATCTGCGTGCTGGTGATCGGTCGCCACCAGCCGCGCACAGTGGCGATGACCGCCTGACCCGGAGGACGAAGATCCTGGCGCCCATGTCCTGAGCAGCGTCTGCGCCCGCGTTTCGGCGGCCGAATGGGCGGCGGTCAGGCTGTTGGTGTTCTCGGTGTTCTACGGTCTCGACTGGGTGGCGACCGGGCCCGCGACATTCGCGCTGACCAACGAGATTTTCGGCTGGCGCGACACACCGGTGATCGTCTCGTGAATCTTCGCCGCGCATCAGGTGGGCGGCGCGCTCGCTGCGATCGGCGCCGGTGCGGTGCGTAGCCTGGAGGGCAGCTATCTGCTTGCGTTCGTAGTCAGCGGGCTGGCCTGCCTGCTTGCTTGCTTGCTTGCTTCGCTGCTGGTTTTGCGGATCACGCGGCCTGCACCCGCGCTTGCTGCGGCGGAGTGAGGTGCGTTTGCATGACCGCACTGAGAGTCCGACCCGAATCTCAAGCCGAACGAGCCAGCCGTCTGGTTAGCGGCATGACGCCAGCGGCGTAGAGGAAAGCGGTGGCCGAGGCGGTTGAGGACCACTGCGGCAAGGCGATCGCCCGCCGGCAGATGGCGCTGGCAGCCAATTAGCCACGCGCCGGGCGGGCGAGGGGACGTGGCCGCCCGCGCGCCGTAACTCCGGTGCACTCCGTCCGCGACGCGGGCGCTGTCATCGCCGCCCCGGACCAGGTCCGGGGCCGCTATCACGCGTAGAGACGGGTCCGCACGCAGCCTCCGTCACGGCACCGGGCTGACCCAGCCCCCCGCGGTCACATCCTCCAAATGGTCCTCCACGCGCGTGACGCCCGGCGTGTTCTCGGCCGTTACGCGCATCGCCAGCCTTTGCTCCTGGCTGTGCACCACGCCCCACAGATGCACCACGCCATCCACGACGGTCACGTTGAGCTGGGCGACGGACGTGCCCCACTTGTGCTGGCGCAGTTCGGCCAGCAGCGCGGTGCGGATCCGGCGATCATCGGCGGCCGGTGGCGGCGGCGCCTGCAGCCGGCTCGCCAGGGCGTGCAGCAGGTTGGCGCGACTGACGATGCCGACCAGCTTGCCGTCGCGCAGCACCGGCACGCGCTTGATCCGCCGCGACTCGAGCAGCCGCGCGATATCGGCGATCGGCGTGGTGTCTGCCACGGTGATGACGTTCGTGGTCATCACCTCCGACGCCTTCCGGCCGCGGGTGCGGACATATTCCGCGGCGAGCGGCGTGGCGCCGGTGACCAGTTCCAGGAGGTGCGACCGCCGCGGTTCGCTGCCGAGCTCGACCCGCCGCAGCAGATCACCTTCGCTGACGATGCCGACGATGTGGTCATGCTCCACCACCGGAACGCCGCTGATCCGGTGCTCCAGCATCAGGGCGACGAGTCGGTCGAGCGGCGTGTCTGGGTCCACTGTGATGACGTCAGGCGTCATGATGTCGGCGGCGTTCATGCGTTCCTCCTGTTTTCTTGTCCGGGGCCGAGCAGTCTTGCCGCGCAAATGTGACGCGCCGGGCGGGAGGTGCCTTGATCTATGTCAAGCCAGACCGCTTGGCAGGCATTGGCCAGACAGGAGCGGAGCAAGAACAAACAGTGGCAAGCCTGCGCACGTCCTGCGCTGCCCGCGCCGCGTTGAGGCCCCGTTGAAGCTCTGTTTCAGCCCGGACAGCGCGACCGGTAACGCTTGTATCTATAAGTTGCTGATTTTATTTGGCGGAGCCAAGGGGGCTCGAACCCCTGACCTCCTGAATGCCGTTCAGGCGCTCTCCCAACTGAGCTATGGCCCCGGCTGACGCTGCGCCGTCAGCCGGGGAACATCGCCTTCAGCCGCGGTACCAGCTCGCGTGCGTAGCGATCGAGATGGCGGTTCATCCGGTCCGGCCGCAGCCCAGGCGGCACCGCCCAGCACACGATGTCGGTCAGCCCGTATTCGCCGATGAACGCCGCCATCTTCGCGACGCACTCGTCGAGCGTCCCGACCACCCAGCCCTGCGGGATGCGCTGTTCCTCGGTGATGCCGGCAACGCCGCCATGCCCGCCGGACTCGGCGCGGAACTGGTTGTACAGCGCCATGCGCCGGCGCTCGGCCGCGCGGATCGGCGCGAAGTCGCGCTCCGCATCGTCGGTGACGAGACAGGAACGGATGATGCCGACGCGATGGTCCCGCGGATCGCGCCCGGCCTTCGCCAGCGCCGCGTGCCACGGATCAAGCGCAAGCGCCCGCGCGCGCGGCCCCTGCGGCAGCAGATTCGCGCCGAAGCGCGCGGCCCGCAGTGCGCCGGCTTCCGCCAGCGCCGCCACCCAGAGCGGCGGGCCGCCCGGCTGCACGTAGCCTGGCGTGATGCGAACGTCGCTGAAGTCATAGCGCTTGCCGCGGAAGGAGAAGCGCTCGCCGGTGAAGGCGCGCGTCAGCACCTCGAGGCCTTCGTCGGTGTAGGACAGACGGTGCGAGACGGGCAGTCCGAAGCCGCGGAACTCGTGCACCGCGTAGCCGAGCCCGACGCCGATCTCCACGCGGCCGCCGCTGATGTTGTCGAGCACGGCGAGGTCCTCGGCCAGGCGGATCGGGTGGTTGAACGGCAGCAGGCAGACGTCGCAGGAGAAGCGCACGTGGCGCGTGCGCGCGGCCATGGCGCTGGCGACGGGGATCCAGGAGGGGAGGTAGCCGTCATCGACGAAGTGGTGCTCGGTGAACCAGACGAGATCGAGGCCCAGGGAGTCGAGCCAGGTCACCTGGTCGAGGATGGCGGCGTAGAGGTCGGGCGTGCGCATCCCGGATTCGGGCGGGTTGCGGAAGTCGTAGACGACGCCCATGCGGAGGGGTTGTGGCATAGCCAAGTTCCTGTAGTTCAGTAGTCTCGGAAGATGGTCTGGTAGGTTTCTGATCGGAGCCTACTGAAGAATTCCACCGCATACTTATCCGTCATGCCGGCCACGAAATCGCACAGAACTCTCATGCAACGAGGGTCGCGCGTTATCCCATCACGACGGCGGTTTCGGCGCATTTCGGTCGCTTGTATATACTTGCGCTGAAAATCACTCGGCATCAGTTCCCACCCGCCTGGAGACGCAAGCGCTTCCATGATGGTGCGAATAATGAATTCTGCTCGACGAGCGACGATTTTTAGTCGGTTAGACTGTATCATCATAACGTAGGTGAAGTGCTTGAGTGCCTCTACCTCCTCGTGTACTGACCGTTCTAGAAAAACTTTGCTGACGCTGGGTACCCTCCTGTCCAGCGAGAACCGAACTCCATCTATAAATCGATCCACGAGTCTGCTGGTCAGCCAATTCCGGAAGAAGCCGTCCGATACGATGAAGTGTGACGTAGCCAGGGTATCAGAGATATCCCAATCCTCCCCGAAGAAGTCGCCGAGCGTTCGGGCAATAGCTGATTTTACCTGATCATTGGTGAATGCGCGGTCATTTAGACCGCGCCTGCAACGGTCCCGAACCGCGGTCATAAGTTGTTCGGTGGGATAGAGAAGATGCGGTTCTTCGCTGTTATGTGTGGGTAGTAACGGCTTCAGGCAGCCGGGTTGATGTCGAGTTTGCCGGCCAGCAGATAGACCATGGCCTTGAGGTTTCGGATTGAGCGGTAGCCGCGAGCCTTGGCCTTGGCGGCCTGCAC
>JBGPND010000085.1:0-20118 GCA_041487355.1 Acetobacteraceae bacterium
CTGGCGAACGACCTCGGGGTGATGGACGCCGCCGCGATCAGCCTGGCGCGCGAGAACGCCCTGCCGATCGTCGTGTTCAACATCCACGCCCCGGGTGCCTTCGCGGCCGTGATCCGCGGCGAGGGGCGGTTCACCACCATCGTCGAACAGCAATAAACTATCAGGGATACGTCTGGGAGACCGCCATGGCACAGGCCGACCTCAACATGCTGAAGCAGGACCTCACGCGCCGCATGGATGGCGCGCTCGAAACGCTGCGGCGGGAGTTCAACGGATTGCGCACTGGCCGGGCGCATCCCGGCCTGCTGGAGCCGGTGAAAGTGCACGCCTACGGCTCGGACACGCCGCTTGCCCAGGTGGGCACGGTCGGCGCGCCGGAGCCGCGCATGCTCACCGTTCAGGTCTGGGACCGCAGCCTGGTCGGCGCGGTGGAGAAGGCGATCCGCGACTCGGGGCTTGGGCTGAACCCGGCCTCCGACGGGCAACTGGTCCGCGTGCCGATCCCGCAACTCACCACCGAGCGCCGCGCCGAGCTGGTGAAGGCGGCGCACAAATACGCCGAAGGGGCGAGGGTGGCGGTGCGGGCGGTACGGCGCGACGGCATGGAACAGATCAAGACCCACGAGAAGAAGCACGAGATCGGCGAGGACGCGGCGAAGGACTGGCAGACCGACGTGCAGAAGCTGACCGACCAGTACATCAAGCGCGTGGACGATGTCCTGGCCGAGAAGGAAAAAGACATAAGGCAGGTCTGAGCGGCACTCATGCCGACCACAGCCATCAGCGCGCCGCACGCGCCCGCGGCGGCGGCCAACGGAGCGGATGCGCCGCCCTCCCATGTCGCGATCATCATGGACGGCAACGGCCGCTGGGCTGCCTCGCGCCGCCTGCCGAGGATCGCCGGCCATCGCGAGGGCGCGCGCGCCGTGCGCCGGACCATCGAGGCGGCGATGCACAGCGGCGTCTCCTGGCTGACCATCTACGCCTTCAGCAGCGAGAACTGGCGCCGGCCGGCGGGCGAGGTGCTGGACCTGACCGGACTGCTGCGCCATTACCTGAAGCACGAGATCGCCGAACTGAAGGCCAACGGCGTGCGGCTGCGCATCATCGGCGACCGGACGCGCTTCGATCCCGACATCCAGGGCGACCTGGCGGCGGCGGAACGCGACACCGCGGCGAACGGCCGGCTCAACCTGACGGTGGCGCTGTCCTACGGCGCCCGGGCCGAGATCGCCGCCGCCGCGCGGGCCATCGCCGAGGCGGTGCAGGCCGGCAGGCTCGATCCGGCACGGATCGACGAGGACGCCTTCGCCGGCTTCCTGGCAACCGCCGGCATACCCGATCCCGACCTCGTCATCCGCACCTCCGGCGAGCGGCGACTATCCAACTTCCTGCTCTGGCAGGCGGCCTATGCGGAACTGGTGTTCCTGGACGTGCTGTGGCCGGATTTCGGCGCCGAGCACTTCGCCGCGGCACTGTCAGAGTATGCGCGGCGCGAGCGGCGCTTCGGTGCACGCCCTGGCTGAGCGCCGCGCGCTGCGCTGGAGCGATCTCAGGATCCGCGTGGTCTCCGCCTGCGTGCTCGCGCCGATCGCGCTGGTCTGCATCTGGCTGGGTGGCATCGCCTTCACCCTGCTCGTCGCCGCCGCGGCGCTGGGTCTCGCCGTCGAGTGGCTGATGCTGTGCCGGCTGCCCACCGCGCGGCGGGGCGGGGCGCTGCTGTGCGCCGGCGGCCTCGCCTATGTCGCGCTGGCCGCGGCCGCGCTGCTGTTCCTGAGCGGCGATCCGGTCGCCGGCCGTGCCAACCTGCTGTTCCTGGTGCTCATCGTCTGGGCGAGTGATGTCGGCGCCTATCTGGTCGGGCGCATGCTGGGCGGCCCCCGACTCGCACCGCGCATATCGCCCGGCAAGACCTGGTCGGGCGCGTTGGGCGGCTTGGTGGCGGCGATTGCAGTCGGGCTTGCCGCTGCCCATTTCCTGACGGACGCTGGCTCGGCGTGGCGCGCGGCCCTGGTCGGCGCCGGTATCGGCATCGTCGCGCAGGCCGGCGACCTGTTGGAAAGCTTCGTCAAGCGCCGCCTCGAGGTAAAGGATTCCAGCCATCTCATCCCCGGTCATGGCGGCCTGTTCGATCGGCTCGATGCCGTGCTGTCCTCGGCTTTGGCGGCTGCCCTGCTGGCGTTCGCCCTCGGACGTGGAGTAGTTCTGTGGCAATGACCGCACAGCCCCGCTCCGTCACCGTCCTGGGAAGCACCGGCAGCGTCGGCACCCAGACGGTCGAACTGCTCGCCGCCGCGCCCGAACGCTTCCAGGTCCGTGCCCTGGTCGCCGGCCGCAACGTCGGGCTGCTGATCGAGCAGGCGGTGGCGCTGAAGGCCGAACGGGCGGTGATCGCCGATCCGGCCTGCTATGCGCGGTTGCGCGAGGCGCTGTCGGGCACCGGCATCGAGGTCGCCGCCGGACCCGAGGCAGTGGTCGCCGCCGCGGCGTTGCCGGCCGACCTGACCATGGCGGCGATCACCGGCGCCGCCGGCCTTGCCGCCACGCTGGCCGCCATCCGCCGCGGTGCCACCGTGGCGCTGGCCAACAAGGAGGCGCTGGTCTGCGCCGGCGAGGTGATGCTCCGCGCGGTGCGCGATGCCGGTGCCACGCTGCTGCCGGTCGATTCCGAGCACAACGCCATCTTCCAGGCGCTGGAGGACGGCAACCGCGGCGCTGTGGAGAAGATCGTGCTGACCACCTCGGGTGGTCCGTTCCGCACCGCGAGCGTCGGCGAGATGGCCAAGGCCACGCCCGAGGCCGCGCTGCGCCATCCGGTCTGGTCGATGGGCGCCAAGATCAGCATCGATTCGGCCACGATGATGAACAAGTGCCTGGAGGTCATCGAGGCGGCGCGGCTGTTCTCGCTGGACGAGGCGCAGATCGATGTGCTGGTCCATCCGCAGGCGGTGATCCACGGCCTGGTGTACTATCGGGACGGCAGCGTGCTCGCGCAGCTTGGCTCGCCTGACATGCGCATCCCGATCGCCCATACGCTGGCCTGGCCGTCGCGCATGGCGACGCAGTCACCGCGCCTCGACCTCGCCGCCCTGGCCCGGCTCGACTTCGCCGAACCGGATAGCGTCCGATTTCCCGCGCTTCGTCTCGCACGTGAAGCATTACGGGCGGGTGGGGGTACATCAACGATCCTCAGCGCGGCAAATGAGATAGCAGTTGAAGCATTCTTGCAACGCAGGATAGGGTTCCTGGACATTGCCGGCACCGTGGCGCGGGTGCTTGACGCGATGGGGACGCCGCCGGCCGACACGCTGGACGAGGTCCTGGCACTCGATGCCGCCGCCCGCCGCATGGCGGAGCGCCTGGCCGCCGACCGCGTCGCATGAGTTTCTGACAGGACCGAGATAGTGTTTCAGGTAATTCCCGACTTCTTGCGCTCCGGCCTCGCCTTCGTCGTGGTGCTCGGCGTTCTGGTCTTCGTCCACGAGCTCGGCCACTACCTCGCCGCGCGCTGGTGCGGGGTGCATGTCGAGGTGTTCTCGATCGGCTTCGGCCGCGCGATCGCCACGTGGCAGGACCGGGTCGGCACGGTTTGGAAGCTCGCCTGGCTGCCGCTGGGCGGCTACGTGAAGCTGCACGGCCAGGAGCGCCCGGAGGAGGCGTCGCCGGAAGTTCGTGCCGGCTGGATGCACGGACGCACGTTCCATCAGAAGCGGGTCGGTGCGCGCGCCCTGGTCGTGGCCGCCGGGCCGATCGCCAATTTCCTGCTGGCGATGGTGCTGTTCGCGCTGCTGTTCGCCACGGCAGGGCGACCGATCACGCTGCCGGTCGCGGGCGAGGTGCTTGCCGACACCGCCGCCGCACGCGCCGGACTGCAGGTGGACGATCGCATCGTGGCGATCGGCGGCACGCCGATCGGGAGCTTCGAGGACATCCAGCGGATCATTACCGCGCATCCGGCCGAGCACCTGACGCTTACCGTTCGCCGCGGCGGGAGCACGCTCGATCTGCCGGTGCTGACCGACTCGCGCGATGCCGGCGGCGGCCACACGGTCGGCATGCTCGGCATTCGTGGCGGCAAGGTGGAATACCAGCGTCTGAGCCTGCCCGAGGCGCTGTGGGGCGGCGTGGTGCAGACCTGGCAGGTGACCGAGGAAACCATCAGCGGCGTCGCGCAGATGATCAGCGGCCGGCGCGGCACCGAGGATCTCGGCGGGCCGTTGCGCATCGCACAGCTCTCCGGGCAGGTGGCGCAGCTCGGGCTCGCGAGCCTGGTTTCGTTCATCGCCGTGCTGTCGGTGAACCTCGGGCTGATCAACCTGTTTCCGATTCCGGTGCTGGACGGCGGGCATCTGCTGTTCTTCATCGCCGAAGCAGTGCGTGGCCGGCCGATCCCGCCGCGCGCGCAGGAATACGGTTTCCGCGCCGGGCTGGCGCTGCTGGCGGGGCTGTTCATCTTCGCCACGTGGAACGACCTTGCCCATCTCGGCATCTTCAACTGGGTGGCGCGGCTGATCGGGTAAGGCGAGTTGATTCGGGCTGCCCTTCAGGGGGGAACGTCCATGCTGACGCTGTATCATTCGCCGGGATCAAGCTCGATGGCGGTGCACATCGCGCTGCACGAAATCGGCGCGCCGTTTGACAGCAGGGTCATCTCGCTGGCCAGGAAGGCGAACCGCGCACCCGCCTATCTCGCGCTAAACCCGGAAGGCAAGGTCCCGACGCTGCTGATCGACGGCCGCCCGCTGACGGAAGTGGCCGCGATCCTGTTCTATCTGGCCAGGCGCTTCCCCCAGGCAGGCCTGTGGCCGGAAGGCGATATCGAAGCCGAAGCGCAGGCCATCTCCTGGATGTCGTTCATTGCCGCGACGATCCATCCCGCGCGCCGGCAGGGTGTGGAGCGCTCCAGGGAGGTGTTCGAGATCGCCGAGCGGCGGCTGGGGCAACGCGACTGGGTGCTGCCGCGCTATTCGATCGCCGACATCCATCTGTTCCGCCTGTATTGGCGGTTTGCCAACTGGGCGCATCCCGCGCCTGGGACGTTCCCCAACCTTGCCGCCCATTACGACCGCATGATGGCGCGTCCCGCGGTGCGGCGGACCTGCGAGATCGAAGCGGCGATCGGCTACGAGCTGCCGGGGTAGAATTCTTGTTCAGTCCTGGTGGGATCGGCCCGCGTCGGCCACGCCGCGCCTGCCGCGGCGATCAGTGTGCCACTCGGTTCCGCCGCCGCATCCCGGCAAACCCAAGCAACCCAACCCCGAGCAGCACCAGGCTCGCCGGCTCCGGCGCCTGCGTGGGCGGCAGGCTGCTCACGCCGATGGTGCAGCCGGACGGCGGGGCCAGGCGCGCCATCTGGTCGTTTTGCGACAGGAACAGCGTGCCGTTGTTGGTGTCGAGCGACGTATAGTCGCCCCGGTTGCCGCCCGAGGCGATGATCGTCTCGGGGCTCGTGCCGAACGGATTGATCAGGCCCACCGTGCCGTCGTTGTTGTTGACCACGATCTGCCCGGCCAGACCGCACGTTCCCGCCAGCACGCCCATGCCGTCGGATCCGTGGCCGAGGAAGCCGGAGCTGTAGACGAACTGGCCATAGTACAGGCCGCCGGTGTTCGTCAGGCTGTAACCCTTCACCTCGTCGTTTATGTAGTCGGCGATGTAGGCGATCTTGCCGTCAGGCGTCACCGTGGTGCCGTCTGCGTGAAATGCGGTCAGTGGATCGACCAGCGTGTAGCCGCCTGTCGTCGGGTTGATGTCGATCAGGCCGACATTGGCCGAGGCGATCAGGTGGCCGTTCACCGGGTTGCCCCAGAGGCCGAACCAGGCGGTCGGGCCAACCACCGGGATCGTCGCGGCGATCGTTCCATTGTCGTTGAATTGGTAGAAGCCGCCGCCGAGCGCCTGCGAGCCATAGGCCTTGCCGCCCGCGGTGGCCATCGCGAAGCCGTTGCCACTCGGCAACGGTGCGGTCGTGATCGCACTGCCCAAGGTCTGGCCGTCCGCGTCGTTGAACACATAGGTTGGCCCGCCATTGGCCGGCGCGATCAGCTTGCCGTTGCTGCCGATACCGATGCTGACCAGGGTGTAGCCGGACGGACCGGTGTAGGCGAAGCCGCCGATCGCCGTGGTCAGCGTGAAGCCAGGCACCGCGCCGGTCAGCAGCAGGGTCGCCCCTGCCGGAACCGCGGTTCCCAAAGCCGCGCCGCACGCTATCGTTGCAATTACGGCATATTTCCGCGCGCGGCCTGGCCCGGTCATCGTCTGCCCCCTGTTCGTTTCCCGCTTCTTTTGGCCGTCCCGCGCTACTTCCAGCTCGCCAGGAAGAAGCGCGGCAGTTCGTCCGGATAGGCCTTGAACGCAAGCTGCCGGTTGATTGCGTATGTCGTCACATAGGTGGCGATCGGCAGCCACAGCGCCTGATCGGTGATCCGATGGATCGCGGCCGAATAGGCCTTCTTGCGCGCCTCCGGATCGGTGACCGAGCCGCCGTCCTTCACCAGCCGCGTCACCTCGGCGTCGCGCGCCATGTCGTCGGGGCCGCCGTTGAAGAAATACGGGATGATCGCCGAGACGTCGTTGATCGAATACGAGCCCCAGGAGCTGAGATAGAGCGGCACGTCGCCCTTCTCCACCCGCTGCACCGCGGCGGTCGCCTGCAGCATGCTCACCTTGGCGCGGATGCCGACGGCGCCAAGGTAGTTCTGGATCGCTCCCGCCCATTGCGGCAGCAGCGGCGAGACCAGCTCGGTATCGAACCCGTTCGGATAGCCGGCCTCGGCCAGCAGCGCCCTGGCCTTCGCCGGATCGTAGTCGTAGTGCACGGCGGCCGCCATGTCGCAGCCGAACTGCGTGAAGTAGCAGGGCGCGTCGGGTACGCGCGAGCCGCCCTGCACCATCTGTTTGGCAAACGTCTGCCGGTCGATCGCGTACCAGATCGCCCGCCGCACACGCACATCGGTCAGCGGGTTCTTCTCGCCCGAACGCCCTGCCGCGTCGATCGCCAGGTGTGCCACGCGCATCGCCTCCTGGCGCAGCGTGGCGAGGTTGGGCATCGCGCCGATCTTGTCGAACTGGTCGGGGTTGAACTGCCAGATCCAGTCGGCCTGGCCGCCCATCAGCATGGCCAGCTCGGTGCTGGAATCGGTCACCTCCTTGATAACGACGTGCCCGATCGGCGGCCTGCCCTTCGGGCTGTCGGCGTAGTAGTCAGCGAATCGCTCGAGGTCGATCTCGTTGACGCCGTCGATCCGCGTGATCCGGTAGGGGCCAGCGCCGACCGGGGCCTTGGCGTAGGCGTCCCTGCCCACTTTCTCGCGATAGGCCTTCGGATAGATCGGCATCACGAACGACACGAACTCGATGGCCGCGGGGAATGCCTGCTTCAGCTTGAGCCGGACGTGGTACTCGTCGATCGCCTCGGCACCCGCCAGCCAGACGAAATTGCTGGGGACCGAGATGCCGGATTTCGGGTCGGTGATGATGCCGACGGTGTAGACCACATCGGCCGCGGTGACCGGATCGCCGTTGTGGAACTTCACGCCCCGTCGCAACTCGAACTCCAGCGTGACGTCGTCCGCCCACTTCCACGACGTCGCGAGCAGCGGCTTCATCATGAAGCCTTCGGGGTCACGATAGACCAGCGTGTCCCACGCCTGGTGCGCGACGATCAGCCCGGTGCGCAGGCTGTTGTAGTAGGGATCGACGTCGGCAATCTGGTCGCGCCAGGCCACGCGCAGCGTGTCGGCGGATTTCTGTGCCTGTGCGGGAACCGCAATCGACGCGGCCAGTGCCGCAAGGGGAAGGAGCGTCCGAACCAGCCGCCGCATCTGTGCCTCTCCGAGTTATTGCGCCGACGCTACGGCGTGCACCTCCCGCCAGCAAGTCCGGCCCGCGGCCCGTCCGGCCACTGGCCACCTACCACTGACCTAGCGTCGGCCGGCAACGATATGTATCCTGGGCAACCGGCAAATCGGAATGGGCCGTTGCGGCGCGATCTTGGTATGGCGCTTCAGTGAGGAGGGACGCCGTTTGATTCGCACCCGCGCCGTGCGGCTCGCTGCCGCCTGCCTGTTGCCTGTCTGGTTGGCCGGATCGGCCGCCGCCCAGGGCCTCGCCACACCACCGGCGCCCCAGCGTGCGGCCAGTCCGGCGCCCGGACCTGCGCGCCCGGCCGCCGCTCCCGCCGGCCCGGTGCGTGGCGGCGGCACCATCCAGGCCATCAAGGTCGAGGGCAACCAGCGGATCGAGGTCGGCACGATTCGCTCCTACATGCTCGTGCAGCCTGGCGACCCGTTCGATCCGGACCGGCTGGACCGCAGCCTCAAGACGCTTTACGCCACCGGCCTGTTCCAGGACGTCCGGCTCAGCCGTGAGGGCGACACGCTGGTCGTGCGGGTCGTCGAGAATCCGCTGGTCAACCGCGTCGCCTTCGAAGGCAACCACAAGCTGACCGACGACCAGCTGCGTCCGGAGATGCAGCTGCGTCCGCGCGCGGTGTTCACCCCGTCGCTCGCCGAGACCGACCGGCAGCACATCCTCGATCTCTATGCCAAGCGCGGCTACTACGACGCGCGGGTCGATCCGCAGGTGATCCGCCTCGACCAGAACCGGGTCGATGTGGTCTTCCAGATCAACGACGGTCCGTCGACCCTGATCAGCAAGATCGCCTTCGTCGGCAATCACGCCTTCAGCGAGGACCGGCTGACGGAAGTGATCAACAGCCGTGAGGAGCGGTGGTGGCGCTTCCTGTCCAGCTCCGACCAGTATGATCCGGAACGGCTGAATTTCGACAAGGAGCTGCTGCGCCGTTTTTACCTGAAGAACGGCTACGCCGATTTCGAAATCCGCGACGCCAAGGCGGAGCTGTCGCCCGACCGCAAGGCGTTCTTCCTGACCTTCACCATCAGCGAAGGCGACCGCTACCGTGTCGGCAAGATCGCCATCAATTCGCAGCTCCGCAACCTCAACGGCGACGACCTGCGCGGCGACCTGCAGATCGACGAGGGCGACTGGTATGACGGCAACGCGATCGGCCGCACCGCCGATGCGATGGAACTGGACGTGCACAACCGCGGCTATGCGTTCGTCGACGTGAAGCCACGGGTCACGCGCGACAGCGAAAAGCACATCGCGGACCTCGCGTTCGATGTCGGCGAAGGTCCGCGCGTCTATGTCGAGCGGATCGACATCGTCGGCAACACCAGGACCAAGGACAAGGTCGTCCGCCGCGAATTCCGTCTGGCGGAAGGCGATGCATTCAGTGCCGAGGCGGTTCGCCGCTCGCGCCAGCGACTGCAGGACCTCAACTACTTCAACGGCGTCGACATCGCCACCTCACCGGGTTCGGCGCCGGACAAGGCGATCCTCACCGCGACGGTCGACGAAAAGGCGACCGGCGAGCTCACCCTTGGCGGCGGCTACTCCACCGATGCCGGCGCCCTGCTCGATATCGGCCTGAGCGAACGCAATCTGATCGGCACGGGCATCAACGCCGGGATCAACGGCGTGCTGGCGCAGCGCCGCAGCTCGATCACCCTGTCGGTCACCGATCCCTATTTCCTCGACCGCAACCTGGTGGCGGGAACCGACGTCTTCCTGATCCAGACCAACTACCTCGGCACGCAGCCGTACGACGAGAAGCGCGTCGGCTTCGCGCTGCGCGCCGGCTACGACTTCAACGAGTATCTGCGCCAAATCTGGAGCTATTCGCTGGTCGGCCGCACCGTCTACAACATCGCTGCCGGCGCGAGTCCGTTCATCACGCAGCTGTCCGGCTACACGCTGCTGTCGCAGGTCAGCCAGGCGATCTCGCTGGACCATCGCGACAGCAAGATCGACCCGCATGCCGGCTACCTCGCCTCGGTCGGCGCGGACTTCGCCGGCCTCGGCGGCAATGCGCACTTCGTCCGGACCAACGTCAACGGCCAGTATTTCCTTCCGCTGGACCGGTTGACGGGCAACAGCGACTGGGGAATCGCCATCACCGGCAGTTCCGGCTACCTGTTCAATCTCGGCCGGCAGGAGCAGATCATCGACCGGTTCTTCCTTGGAGGCGACAATCTGCGCGGCTTCCAGATCGGTGGCGCCGGGCCGCACGATTCTGTCACCGGCGATCCGCTTGGCGGACGCTTCATCTGGACCCAGTCGACCGAACTGCGCTTCCCGCTGCCGATTTCCGCCGATATCGGCCTCTCGGGACGCGCCTTCGTCGATGTCGGCAGCCTCACCCAGGCAAATTTCGTGAATGCAAGCTCGTGCAAAGAGGCCAGCGGCGCTCCCTGCCAGGTGTTCGCCTCCGCGACGCCGCGCGTCGGCGCCGGCATCGGGCTGTCGTGGCACACCCAGTTCGGTCTGTTAAATGTTGACTTGGCGCCGTTCGTGTTGAAGCAAGCACACGACCAGACGCAGATTTTCCGCTTCGGATTTGGTACGAGGTTCTAGTGGTCAAGTTCCGCCTTCTCGCGTCGTCCGCCCTGGCGGCTGCCCTCCTGTCGGCCCACGCGCTGCCTGGCGCGGCTCAGCAGAACCAGGAATGGTTCGTGCCGAACCAGGCGCAGCGGCCGGCTGCCGCCCCACGCCCGGCCGCGCGCCCCGCCCCGCCCCCTTCCGGTGCGCAGCAAGGGGCCGGCTTGCCCGGGCTGGTGCCCGACGGCGCCGCGCCGGGCGCCGAAGGGCAGCCCCAGCAGGTGCAGGTGCAGCTTCCGCCACCTCCGGAGGTGCCGCCGCTGCCGAAAGGCCCGACGCCCCCTGCCGCGATCGTCGGTGTGCTGTCGGTGCCGGACGTGATGCGCGCATCCACCGCCTTCCAGCAGGCCGACAAGGAGTTCATCGCGCGCCGGCAAAAGCTGAACGAGGACGCGCAGAAGGAGCAGGTGACGCTGCGCGATCTCGGCCAGCAGCTCGCCAACGAGCGCAGCAAGCTCACGCCGGAGCAGATCCGCGCACGGGAGAAGGAGCTGCAGGACCGCATCACCGAGTCGCGCCGCACCTTCGGCGAGCGCAACCGGATCATCCAGGAAGCCAGCCAGTATGTGATGGCGCAGATCGACCGCGCGGTGGAGATGGTGACCCAGCAGGTGGCGATCAGCCGCGGCATCAACATCGTGCTGAACCGCGCGCAGATCCTGGGGACCACCAGCGATTTCGACCTGACGCCGGTAGTCGTGGATGACCTGAACAAGGTGCTGGCCACCGTGGTCATCCCACCCGACGGCGTCTCGCCGGTGGCGATGCAGCCTCAGTCTGGCGGCGCCACGCCCGCGGCCGGGGCGCAGCCCACCGCCGCGGCGCAAGGCGTGCAGGCGCCAGCCGCCGCGGCGAAGCCGCCCGCGAAGCCGCCGGCGCCGGCGACGCAACAACACCGCTGAGCCGCGCGCGGGGCGGGCACGTGGACTGGCCGCCGATCGCCGGAGATCCCCGCTTCTTCCACCGCAGCGGTCCGCACAGCCTGGCCGCCGTGGCGGATGCCGCGCAGGCCGAGGCGCCATCGCGCAGGCTGATGCTCAGCGGCGTCGCTCCGCTGCAGACAGCGGAGCCGGGAGATGTCAGCTTCCTCGACAACCGTAAATACGCCTCCGCGTTGGCCGAAACGCGTGCCGGCGCGGTGATCGTGCATCCGGACATGGCGGGGCGTGTTCCGGAGACAGCGGTGGCCGTCATTACGATCGAGCCCTATGTCGCGTGGGCCAGGGTCGCCGCGCTGTTCCATCCGGTTCCCCCGCCGCGGGCGGGCGTGCACCCCTCCGCGGTCATCGCGCCCGATGCGTCGGTCGATCCCAGTGCCGAATTCGGCCCGCTGGCGGTGATCGGCAGCGGCGCCGGGATTGGCACCCGCTGCCGCATCGACCCATCCGCGGTGATCGGCGACGGCGTCGTGCTCGGCGCGGATTGCCGCATCGGCGCCCATGTTACGCTCAGCCATGCCCTGCTGGGTGCCAGGGTGGTGGTGTTCCCCGGTGCCCGCATCGGCCAGGACGGGTTCGGGTTCGGCATCACGGCGGACGGTTTCGTCAGCGTGCCGCAGCTCGGCCGTGTCGTGCTGGAGGACGATGTGGAGGTCGGTGCCAACACCACGATCGACCGCGGCTCGTTGCATGACACGGTGATCGGCGCCGGCTCGCGCCTCGACAACCTGGTGCAGATCGGGCACAACGTCCGCCTCGGCCGTGGCTGTGTCATCGTGTCGCAGGTCGGCATTTCCGGCTCCACGATTCTGGAAGACCACGTCATGGTCGCGGGTCAAGCGGGCCTGACAGGCCATCTCAGGATTGGGCGCAGGGCCCGGATCGGGGCCCAGGCCGGGGTCATGTCGGACGTGCCGGCGGGCGCGGACGTGGTGGGAAGCCCCGCCCAGCCGGTGCGCGAGTTCTTCCGCCACGTGGCCACCTTGCGGCGGATGGTTCGCGAGGCAGGCAGGCGGCCACGGGACAAGGCTCCAGGGACGGGGACAGACACGGACTGAACGTCATGGATTCCACCACCTCAGAGCCAGCCTCCCCCGGCACCACCATCGAGGTGGTGGATATCGCGCGCATCATGCACGCGATCCCGCACCGCTATCCGTTCCTGATGATCGACCGCGTGGTGGACGTGGTGCGCAACCATTCCGCGATCGGCATCAAGAACGTCTCGGTCAACGAGTCGTTCTTCCAGGGCCATTTTCCCAATCACCCGGTGATGCCGGGCGTGCTGATCATCGAGAGCATGGCGCAGACCGCCGCGGTGCTGGTGGTGGAGACGCTCGGCCCCGATGCCGCCGGCAAGGTGGTGTATTTCATGTCGATCGAGGGCGCGAAGTTCCGCCGCCCGGTGGTGCCGGGCGACCAGATTCGCATCCACGTCACCAAGGACCGCCACCGCGGCAATGTGTGGAAGTTCAGCGCGATCGCCCGCGTGGACGGCGTGTCGGTGGCGGAAGCGACCTATGCGGCGATGATCATGGACCGCGCCGCGCCAGCCTGAGCTGGTCCGCCACCCCCGGACTTGATCCGGGGGACCAAAACCTCATATGAAACAATTAGTTGCGAGTCGTTGCGGAAACATCCGGCAATAATGATTGAGTTGGTTGATGCCCGGATGCGGCCGTAGCTTCGCTGCTTGGTCCAAGCTGCTGCGCGCGAGAGAACTGCCGGAATGGATGCCATGCCCGATACGATCGTGCGACAGGCGGTAGCAACCTTCGTCCACCCGACCGCGATCGTGGCCCGTGGTGCCGAGCTGGGCGTCGGCGTGCGCATCGGCCCGTACTGCTCTGTCGGCGCCAATGTGGTGATCGAGGACCGCGCCGCGCTGATCTCGCATGTCGTGGTCGACGGCCACACGCGCATCGGCCCCGACGTCGTGCTTTATCCGTTCTGCACCGTGGGCCTCGCACCGCAGGACCTGAAATACCAGGGCCAGCCGACACGCTGCGAGATCGGCGCGCGCACCCAGGTGCGCGAGCATTGCACCATCCATCGCGGCACAGTCACGGGCAAGGGCGTCACCAGGGTCGGTGCCGACTGCCTGCTGATGGCGGTGGCGCATGTCGCGCATGACTGCACGCTCGGCGACCACGTCATCGTCGCCAACAACGCGGTGATGGGCGGCCATGTCAGCATCGCCGACCATGCGGTGATCGGCGGGGCGGCGGCGATCCACCAGTTCGTCCGCATCGGCCGCGCGGCGATGATCGGCGGCGTATCGGGGGTCGAGGCCGACGTCATTCCGTTCGGCAGTGTGATCGGCAACCGCGCCCGGCTGACGGGGCTGAATGTCATCGGGCTGAAGCGCCGCGGCTTCGACAAGGCGCAGATCCAGTTGCTGCACAACGCCTTCCGCGACCTGTTCCGCCACGAGGGCGTGTTTGCGCAACGCCTGGCCGCGGTGCGGGCGCATTATGGCAGCGAGCCTCTGGTTGCCGAGGTGCTCGCCTTCATCGACGCCCCCAGCCACCGCGGCCTGATCCGCGCCGAATAAAGCCGGCCGGGGGAGGGCTCTGCCCCCATTGCCTTCCGGCCTCGCGTGCCTGATCCGCGCTCCATTATGCTCTACTACGATCATCCGGAGTCTATCGACTGGAAGAAGCATGGTATTTGACGCCATATGGTATTTTAGGCCATAATTGGTCGGGATGAAGGCTGAATTACTCTTCCACCAACGCATCGATTACGACGATGGTGCGATCGTGGAAATGGTGCTCTGGCGTGTTCCGTCGCCAGTGGCGCCGTCCACCCACGGCCTGAAATACTCGTTGTTCTATGGCCGTCCGGGTTTGCGGGAGGTTGGGTACGACAATGAGCGCGGGAAAGGTGATCATCGACATTTCCGCGGTGTCGAGACTGCCTATACGTTCAGCAGCGTCGAACAACTGATGGCTGATTTCCGGTCCGATGTGCGAGCTTTGCGGGGTGGCAAATGAGCGACGTGAAAATCACGGTAGGCGGCGCGATGGAAGACGAAGCGGCGCGGCGGTTCGTTGACGCCTGGCATCGCGCGGAGCGCGGCGAGGCCTTCCACGAGCGCCATCTGGCCTTCGAGAGTTGGGACGCTCTCGCCCGGGTCCTGACGGGGAAGCGGATGGAGCTGTTGCGCTACGTCCGTCGACACAAGGTCACCAGTGTCCGGGCACTGGCGAAAGCGCTGGGGCGCGACTACAGCAACGTTCACGCGGATGTCCAGGCATTGACGGCCGCAGGGCTTCTCGATGCGACAGACGGCGGTGTCCGCGCGGATTACGACGCGATCGAGACGAAGATCGCCATCTAATTTGGCGGAGAGATGACCAACCGCACCATTCCCACCCGCTGCCGGGCAACGGGGAAGGCGGTCGGGCGGAAATCGGGAAAAGTGCGCGGCAAGAATGCCACGGCGGGGAGTTGGCGTGAGCGGCACGGCAGATGATCGCCCAGCGCTCGGTATCCTGGCTGGCGGCGGCCGGCTGCCGGGCCAGATTGCCGCTGCGGCGCGCGCCGCGGGGCGGGAGGTGTTCCTGGTCGGGCTGGAGGGTTTCGCCGACCCGGCGGTGCTGGCGCCCTGGCCGCACGAGGTGATCCGCATCCTTGCCGCCGGCCGGATCATTGCCGCGCTGCGCGCCCATGGCTGCCAGGATCTCGTGCTGATCGGGCCGGTGCGGCGGCCCTCGCTGTTCGATCTGCGGCCCGATGCGGAGGGTGCGCGCATCCTGGCCCGCATTGGCCGGGCCGCCTTTGCCGGCGACGATGGGTTGCTGGCCGCCGTGGTCAAGGTGCTGGGCGAGGAAGGCTTCCGCGTGCTCGGCGCATCCGACATTCTGGGCGAGGCGCTCGGTCCAGCCGGGCTGCTGTCGCGCGCCGCACCGGATGCGCTGGCGATGGCGGATATCAGGCGCGGCATCGCGGTCGCCCATGCCCTGGGCGCGGTCGATGTCGGTCAGGGCTGCGTGGTGCAGCAGGGCATCGTCCTGGCGGTGGAGGCGGCCGAGGGCACCGATGCCATGCTGGCGCGGTGCGGCGTGCTGGCGCGTCCCGGGCCGGGCGGCGTCCTGGTCAAGCTGGTCAAGCCCGGCCAGGACCGGCGCACCGACCTGCCGACCATCGGCCCCGATACGATCCGCGCCATTGCCGCGGCAGGCCTGCGAGGGGTTGCCTTCGAGGCTGGAGGAACCATTGTTGCCGACCGTGAGGCCGCCATCGCTGCGGCGGACCTAGCGGGGCTTTTCCTGCTAGGCCTGGATCCGGATGCATTGTCCGCGAGGGGAGAGAACACATGAGCCGCTTTCTGCACACCATGCTGCGCGTCGGCGACCTGCAGCGCAGCGTCGATTTCTACACCAAGCTGCTGGGCATGAAGGAGCTGCGCCGGCGCGACGTGCCGGACGGCAAATATACGCTGGCTTTTGTGGGCTATGGCGACGAGGACGGCAATTCGGTGATCGAGCTGACCTACAACTATGGCGTCGAGAAATACGAGTCGGGCAACGCGTTCGGCCATCTGGCGATCGGCGTGCCGGACGTGGCGGCGACATGCGAGAAGGTCCGCCACGGCGGCGGCACGGTGACGCGCGAGGCCGGTCCGGTTAAGTTCGGCACCACGATCATCGCGTTCATCAAGGACCCGGACGGTTACATGATCGAACTGGTGCAACGGGCGTAGGGCGGATTACCCCCCGGATCAAGTCCGGGGGTAACCCGGCCGACAAATCTATCCGCTGGCGTCGAGGGCAGCCTGGAGCAGCCAGGCGGCCGCCATCCGGTCTACCGCTCCGGTTCGCTTGCGCCGGCTGAGATCGGCCTCGCCGATCAGGAACCGGTTGACCGCCGCAGACGACAGCCGCTCGTCCCACAGCGCGGCCGGCAGCCCGGTCGCGTCGGACAGTGCCAGCGCCCAGTCGTGCGCCGCCTGTGCCGCAGGACCCACCGAGCCATCCATCGACAGCGGAAGTCCTACCACTAGGCCGCCGGCGCTTTCCTTGCGTGCGATCGCGGCGATCTCGGCGGCATTGTCCCGCAGCTTGCCGCGCCTGATGCTGCCATAGGGCGAGGCCAGCGACAGGCGTACGTCGGACAGCGCCACGCCAATCGTCTTGCTTCCGGGATCGAGCCCGATCAGCCGCTGGTTGCGCTGTAGTCGGCTGCGCAACTCGCGCAGATTGAATAGGGCCATGCCCGCCGTTATGGTCCGACCGACCTTCTCCGGAAAAGGATTTCGTGCGTCATGTCGCTCGATCCCGCGACCATCCGTCGCATCGCCACGCTGGCCCGCATCCATGTAGAGGACAGCGAACTGCCCACGCTGCAAGCGGAGCTGAACGGCATCCTGGGTTGGATCGAGCAGCTCAATGAGGTGAATGTGGATGGCGTCGAGCCGCTGGCCGGCGCGGCGCAAATGGCGCTGAAGATGCGCGAGGACGTGGTGACGGATGGCGGATATCCCGAAAAGGTGCTGGCCAATGCGCCGGAGCGGGCAGGGGACTTCTTTGTCGTCCCAAAGGTGGTCGAGTGAGCCTCACCGACCTGACGATCGCCGCGGCGCGCGACGGGCTGCGGGCCAAACAGTTCAGCGCGCGTGAGCTCACCGAGGCGCATCTCGCGGCGATCGCTGCGCTCAATCCGCGGCTCAATGCCTACATCACCGTGACCGGCGAACGCGCGCTTGCCCAGGCCGATGCGGCCGACGCGGCACTCGCGCGGGGCGAGTTCGCCCCGCTCACCGGCATCCCGCTGGCGATCAAGGACCTGTTCTGCACCGAGGGCGTGCGCACCACTGCGGGCAGCCGCATCCTGGGGCCGTTCATTCCGCCGTACGAAAGCACGGTCAGCGCCAACCTGCTGCGCGACGGCGCGGTGTTCCTCGGCAAGGCGAACATGGACGAATTCGCCATGGGTTCGTCGAACATGACATCCGCGTATGGCGCGGTGGCGAATCCCTGGCAGCGCCGGCAGGACACGACGGCGGTGCTGGTTCCCGGCGGTTCGTCCGGTGGTTCGGCGGCCGCTGTGTCGGCGCGGCTGGCGATGGGGGCGACCGGCACCGATACCGGCGGCTCGATCCGCCAGCCCGCGTCGTTCTGCGGCATTGCCGGCGTGAAGCCGACCTATGGCCGCTGTTCGCGCTGGGGCGTGGTGGCGTTTGCGTCATCGCTCGACCATCCCGGCCCGTTCGCGCGCACGGTGACCGATTGCGCGATGCTGCTCGGTTCGATGGCCGGGCACGATCCGAAGGATTCCACCAGCGCCGACATTCCGGTGCCGGACTTTGCCGCCGCTTGCCAGCGCGACGTGAAGGGACTGCGCATCGGCGTGCCGCGCGAGTACCGCATGGACGGGATGCCGGAGGATATCGAACGGCTGTGGCAGCACGGGCTCGGCTGGCTGCGCGATGCCGGCGCGGCGATCGTCGATGTCTCGCTGCCGCACACCAAGTACGGGCTCACCACCTACTATATCGTGGCGCCGGCGGAGGCTTCGTCGAACCTGGCGCGCTATGACGGCGTGCGCTTCGGTCTGCGCGAGAACGGCGAGGATCTGCGCGATCTTTATGAGCGCACGCGCGCCGCCGGGTTTGGTGCAGAGGTGCGGCGGCGTGTGCTGATCGGCACCTATGTGCTGTCGGCCGGCTACTACGATGCGTATTACCTGCGGGCGCAGAAGGTGCGCGCGCTGATCCTGCGGGACTTCACCGAGGTGTTCGCGCGGGTGGACGCGCTGGTGACGCCCACCGCGCCGTCGGCGGCGTTCGCGCAGGGCGAGAACATGGACGATCCGATCAAGATGTATCGGAACGACGTGTTCACCATTCCGGCCAACATGGCGGGCGTGCCGGGGATGTCGGTGCCGGCGGGACTGGATGCGAATGGATTGCCGCTTGGCTTGCAGGTGATCGGCAGGCCGTTCGACGAGGAGACGGTGTTCGCGGTCGGTGCGGCGCTGGAGCGTGCGGCGGGGTTCGATGCGTTGCCGCAAATTCGCGCGGGAGCCTGAACCATGGGTTATGCAATCGAGGGGTCCACCGGGGCGTGGGAAGTGGTGGTCGGCCTGGAGGTCCACGCGCAGGTGATCAGCAGGGCGAAGCTGTTCTCCGGCGCGGCCACGGATTTTGGCGCACCGCCCAACACGCAGGTGAGCTTCGTCGATGCCGCCTTCCCCGGCATGCTGCCGGTGATCAACCGCGAATGCGTGGCGCAGGCGGTGCGCACCGGGTTGGGACTGAATGCGCACATCAACGTGGTGAGCCGCTTCGACCGCAAGAACTACTTCTATCCCGATCTGCCGGCCGGCTATCAGATCAGCCAATATCAGCATCCGATCGTCGGCGAGGGCAAGATCGAGATCGAGCTTGCCGATGGCTCGACGCGCGAGATCGGCATCACGCGGCTGCATCTCGAGCAGGATGCCGGGAAGTCGCTGCACGATCAGCATCCGACCAAGTCGTATATCGATCTGAACCGCGCCGGTGTGGCGCTGATGGAGATCGTGTCGGAGCCCGATCTGCGCAGCCCCGAGGAGGCGGGCGCCTATCTGCGCAAGCTGCGCACCATCCTGCGGTATCTCGGCACCTGCGACGGCAACATGGAGGAGGGCTCCATGCGTGCCGACGTGAACGTCTCGGTGCGCAAGCACGGCGAGCCGTATCGCACGCGCTGCGAGGTGAAGAACGTCAACTCGGTGCGCTTCGTCATGCAGGCGATCGAGGCGGAGGCGAAGCGGCAGATCGAAGTGTGGGAGGGTGGCGGAGCGGTCCAGCAGGAGACGCGGCTGTTCGACAGTGGCCGCGGCGTGACGCGGTCGATGCGCAGCAAGGAGGATGCGCACGATTATCGTTATTTCCCCGATCCGGATCTACTGCCGCTGGTGCTGGACGAGGCATGGGTGGCGGAACTGAAGTCGAAGCTGCCCGAGCTGCCGGATGCGAAGAAGCAGCGGTTCATGCACGACTATGGGCTGACGGCGTACGATGCCGGCGTGTTGGTGGCCGAGCAAGCTACGGCCGACTACTACGAAGCGGTCGCGCAGGGGCGCGATGCGAAGACCGTTGCCAATTGGGTGATGGGCGATGTGTTCGCCGCGCTGAACCGTGCCGGGCGGACGATTGCCGACAGCCCGGTATCCGCGGCGTCACTCGGCAAGCTGCTCGATCTGCTGGCCGACAACACGATCAGCGGCCGCATCGCCAAGGAGGTGTTCGAGGCGATGGTGGAGACTGGCAAGGATGCTGCCGTCATCGTCGAGGAGAAGGGGCTGCGTCAGGTCACCGATACCAGTGCGATCGATGCTGCGGTGGAGCAGGTGCTGGCAGCGAATGAAGACAAGGTGGCGGAATACAAGGCCGGGCGCGAGAAGCTGTTCGGCTTCTTCGTCGGCCAGGTGATGAAGGCGATGGCGGGGAAGGGCAACCCCACGCTGGTCAACGAGACGCTGAAGCGGAAGCTGTCGTAGCAGCGCGCCATTGTGTCCATCGTCATGGACGGGCTCATATGAGGTTTCCGGTGTCAATGGTTTATTGGGTCATCGATTGGCCTTTCTCTGCGGTCGGATGCTCCGCGGGATTGTGTCCTTACTTGGCATCTTTGCGGCTTGCTTGGTGGCTGTGTCGGGGTCAAGGGCCGCAGCCCGCCTCTTGGCGGGTCGCGCGGCTTCGCGCGAGCCCTTGAGGCCGACACAGCCA
>JBGPND010000086.1:0-19945 GCA_041487355.1 Acetobacteraceae bacterium
CAAGATCGCCAACGGGCTGATCGAGGGGATCAACAGCCTGGTACAGGCCGCAAAGGCAAAGGCGAGAGGCTATCGCTCAACCCGCAACCTCAAGGCCATGGTCTCCCTGCTGGCCGGGAAGCTCGACATCAACCCGGCTGCCTGAAGCCGTTACTACCCACACATAACAGCGAAGAACCAAAAAGGTTCACCACAAAGACACGAAGACACCAAGGAGCTGCCCTTCGTGCCTTCGTGTCTTTGTGGTGAATCTTCCTTATCGTTCGCTGAACAGCACGCCGCCCTTCGCCTTGTTGTCGCGCGACGTCTCGATGATCTCCACCAGGACCGCGTCCGCCGTCACGCCGAAGTTCTTCACCACCGCATTGGTGATGTCCTTGATCAGTGCGCGCTTCTGGTCCTTCGTGCGACCCTCGATGGCATGGACATAGACCTCCGGCATTGCTTTCCTCCTCCGCTTGGCACGGGGTGTCATCATACCGGAACGAGGGAGGGAGACCATGCTGGCAGGCGAGGCGGTGGTGGCGATCTGGAACGGCATCGCTCCCGAGGCGCGCGAGCAGTTCTATGACTGGCACATCAACGAACACATGCCGGAGCGGGTCGGCATCCCCGGTTTCCGTCGTGGCCGCCGCTACATCGCCGCGGATGCCGACACGTTCCCCGAATTCTTCACGCTCTACGAAACCGACACGATGCAGGTGCTGCAAGGCAGCGACTATGCCAGCCGGCTGAATGACCCCACGTCTGCCACGAAGGCCACCACCGCGTTGTTCCGCGACACCGCCCGTGCGCTGTCGCGCGTTCTGGTCAGCCACGGTCCCGGAATGGGCGGCGTGCTGCAGACCATCCGGTTCGACTGTGACCCGCAGCATCTGCCGGGCCTGCGCGCCCTGGTGCGCGCCGCGGCACAGGCGCCGCGCGTGACGGGGGCGCATCTGTGCGCCGGCGATGCCAGCGCGTCCGCCGTGCGTACCGCCGAAACCCGCGACCGTACCGACATCCAGGCGCCACCCGACCTGTTCGTCATGGTGGAGGCGACGGACGCCGCGGCCCTGACGAATATCCTGCTCGAACGTGCCTTGTCCGGTGCCGGTGCGCGTGGACCTTTCGTTCGTGGGGTCTATCGGCTGGAGTATGTACGAACCAAGACCGGGTTCGCGCCATAGGGAGCAGCAGCATGATCAAGGTCGGCATCGTGGGGCTCGGCCGTATCGCCGAGGGGGCGATCGGCCAGCCCCTGCATTGCCGCATGCGCACGCTGCATGGCGATCCAGGTTTCGCATGGCCGATCGAGCCGGCCACACAGCAATGGCGCTGCAGCGCCATCTGGCGCGCGGCCTGGCACTGGGCGCGATCAAGGGGTGAAGCAGAAAAGGTTCACCACAAAGACACGGAGGAAAGGCTGATGCGCTTCGCGCAGCGTGCCGACCTTTCCTTTGTGTCTTCGTGTCTTTGTGGTGAATCTTGCTTCTTTCAGGACGGCGTCGGGGCCTCGGGATGCAGCAGCCCCTTGTCGCGCAGCGCGTCGCCGACCCGCCGTTTGGCCGCGCCGACGCCATAGAACGGCGCCGTATCGACATAGCGCGCCCCGGAATCCCAGGCGGCGCGCACCAGCTTCTCGCTTTCCTCGCGCGTCACCGGAATGCGGCTGCCGCCCATCGTCGCGGTGCCGAGGCCGAGCGACGTCACCTGCAACGCAGTGCGTCCGATGCGCCGCTTCTCCCAGTTCGCCATCGCCTGCTCCTCCACTGCCATGGTGCAAGTCGGCGAATGATCAGCCAGCGAGTCAACCCGCCTGCTTGCCTGCATGCGGGTGGCCGTGTAGCCGGCACGCATGGTCTTCCGCCTCCTGCTTCACCTCGCCGCATTGCGCGGCCTGCGCGCCGATCTCGCCGCGCTGGGCCTCGGCGCCCTGGCCGCTGTTGCGCTGCCGCCGGTGCACGCGATCCCGGTGCTGCTGGTCTCGGTCCCGGGCCTGCTCGCGCTGCTTGACGGCGCGCGCGGTCCCTGGGTGGCGGCGCGGCGCGGCTGGTGGTTCGGCCTCGGCCATCACGTGCTCGGGCTTTATTGGATCACCGAGGCGATCCTGTTCGAGGCAGAGCGCTTCTGGTGGCTCGTACCACTCGCCGTGCCGGCGACGGCGGCTGTGCTCGCGGTCTTCATCGCCGCTGCCTGTGGGGTGGCGCGCCTGGCGTCGCCGGGCTGGCCGCGCGTTCTGGCACTGGCGGGCGCCTGGGTACTGGCGGACCTGGCGCGTCAGTTTGTGCTGACCGGCTTCCCCTGGAACCCTTGGGGCAGCGTCTGGGAGATCCCGGGGACGCTCGGCGACGTGTTCATCCAGCCGGCCGCCTGGATCGGCGTGCACGGACTCACCCTGGCAACGCTGCTGCTGGCCGCGACGCCGGCACTGGGCTGGCGCTGGCGCATCGGCACAGGCGCGATGCTCGCTGTCTGGGCGGCGTTCGGCCTGATCCGGCTGCACACGCCATTGTCGCCACCCGCGGCGCTGAATGTCGTACTTGTGCAGGGCAACGTGGCGCAGGGCCAGAAATGGAACCAGGACCTGGCCGTGCGGATTTTCCAGCACTACCTCGCGTTGAGCGAACCGGGGCTGACACCGGCGGGCGATGGGCCTGTCGTCGAAATCTGGCCCGAGACCGCGTTTCCCGGCCTGCTGCAGATCGACGAACCGGCGCGGCAGGCGATCGCGCAGACGACACACGGCGCACCGACGCTGGTCGGCAGCGTCCGCTTCGACGAGCAGCGGCGGCCGCGCAACAGTCTGCTCGCCGTGATGGACGGCGGTGCCATCGCCGGCATCTACGACAAGTGGCACCTCGTGCCGTTCGGCGAATACATACCCGACTGGCTGCCGCTGCCGATCATGGTGATGCCGGGTGGCGGCTTCGCGTCCGGTCCCGGCCCGCGCACGCTGCACGTCCCCGGACTGCCGCCGTTCGGCGTGCTGATCTGCTACGAGGCGATCTTTCCCGGGGAGATCGTGGAGCGCAACGATCGGCCGGCATGGCTGGTGAACGTCACCAACGACGCCTGGTTCGGCAATTCCACCGGCCCGCGCCAGCACCTCGCGGCGGCGCGCATACGTGCGGTGGAGGAGGGGTTGCCCCTGATGCGTGTGGCCAATACTGGGATCTCGGCCGCGTTCGACGCGCGCGGCCATGAACTTGGCCGGCTGGACATGCAACAGACCGGCACGCTGGCCGTGGCGCTTCCCGGCCCGCTGCCCGAGACATTGTTCGCACGGTTCGGACTCTGGCTGCCGGGGCTCGCAGGCGTGCTTGCACTCGGCACAGGACTTATGGCAGGACGGATTGCAGCGTCTGGTTGATGCGAATCCGGCGAGACAGATCATTTTCCGGGAATAGATCATAATGTTGGACGTAAGATCGATTTTAACTCGACAGTTGACAATTCTTGGTTGTGTGATTAAGGTTCAGTTAACGACAGCCCGGCATCCGGTTGTGCCAGCTTGCATGAGGAGCCGTCCATGTTGAACGAAGCGAAAGGGAATGCGGAGATGGCGCGCGGCGAACACGTCGTGGGTGCCGAAAAGGAAGCGCGGCCGAGCCCGATCGACGTGCATGTCGGCTCGCGCATCCGCCTGCGTCGCACGCTGCTTGGCATGTCCCAGGAACGCCTCGGCGAGGCGCTGGGCCTGACCTTCCAGCAGGTGCAGAAATACGAGCGCGGGGTGAACCGCGTGGGCGCCTCGCGATTGTTCGACCTGTCGCGCGTCCTCGATGTACCGATCAGCTTCTTCTTCGACGACATGCCCGATAGCCTGACGAGCGCCTACGGCAGCCAGGGCAGCCGCCGCGCCGCCGGGTCTCCCGATTCACAGACTGGTTTCGGTGACGATGCGTTGAACCGGCGCGAAACACTCGAGCTGGTGCGAGCATACTACCGCATCACCGATCCCGCGGTACGCAAGCGCGTGTTCGACCTGATCAAGTCGATGGGTCCGGTCGAGACCTGATCGTCGCGCGGCGCCTTACGCGTCACCCGAGCCCGGTTCGCTTCGCAACTGAGGGTTGTCGAAGCTCGGATTGCGCGCCAAATGCAGCGCCTCGCGCAACGCTGACCAAAGATCGCGCTTCTCGGCTTCGCCCAGCGCGGCAGCAATCTCCTCGCGCAGACCACGCGCGACCAGCAACAGTTTCGGCACCCGCCCCGGCTGCTCTTCCAGCACCACGTTCAGCCAGCCGACCGGCAGCACGCGTTCCTCCCGCCGGCCCGCCCTCCCGGTGCGCACGATGCGCAACGTGTCCTCCGACAGCAGGACAAGCTCGCTCGCCCGCGCGCGGCTCGCGTTGAGCCGCAGCAGGAAGATCGCAATGCCGATCTCCACCACGCTGAACCCCGCCACCGGCCATGCACCGATGAACCAGAAGCGCAGCACCAGCAACCCGCTCAGCAGGCAGATCACCGCGATCAGAATGCGAAGCCCGCGCGGCGACAGGCTGCGATGCGGTATGATCACCGCCTCGAACAGCGTTCCGCTCGCCACCGCCTCTGCTTCCCGATCCATCATGCGAATGTAGCGCGCCGGGCTGTTTCGCAACCCCTTGCCCGGCACACTGTGACTGGGCGACAAACATTGCCATGCCGACAACAACCCGCCCGGCCAAGGCGAAGCCCCGCAAGCCGCGGGCGATGTCGCTCGCCGAGGTGCGCGGCTTCCTCGAAGCGCTCGCCAAGGCCACGCCGGATCCGCGGAGCGAGCTGAGCTTCATCGATCCCTATACGCTGCTGATCGCGGTCGTGCTGTCCGCTCAAGCGACCGACGTCTCGGTCAACCGCGCCACCGAGACGCTGTTCGCCGAGGCCTCGACTCCCCAGGCGATGGTGCGGCTCGGCGTCGATGGGGTCGCGAAGCATATCCGCTCGATCGGACTGTGGCAGGGCAAGGCGCGCAACGTCGTGGGGCTGTCACGCCAGTTGATCGAGAAGCATGGCGGAGAGGTTCCCCGCGAGCGGGAGGCGCTCGAGGCGCTGCCGGGCGTCGGCCGCAAGACAGCGAATGTCGTGCTGAACGTAGCTTTCGGCGAAAGCACGATGGCGGTGGACACGCATATCTTCCGCCTCGGCAACCGCACCGGCATCGCACCAGGCGCCACGCCGCGCGCGGTGGAGGATGTCCTGGTGCGCAGGGTGCCAGCCGGACTGCTGCGCGATGCGCATCACTGGCTGATCCTGCACGGGCGCTACGTGTGCAAGGCGCGGCTGCCCGAGTGCTGGCGCTGTGTCGCCGCCGAATGGTGCAGGTACCCGGACAAGACGCCGCAGCCGGTGGCAAAGCCGCCCCGGCGGGCCAACGCCTGGAGCAAGTCCGGTTGACCTGAAAAACCTACACCTCTCCCGCAGGCGCGCGAGGGGTCACGCGGCCCGGCGCACCGCCTCCGGCCGGAGCTGGGCAATGCTGCGGACCCCCACCACCTGGCGCAGATTGCCCTCGATCAGATGCACCGCATCGCCGGGCATCGCCGCCATGGCGATCTCGACGTGCATCGTCTCGCCGGCACGGTGCGACCACATGCGGTCGGGCACCAGGTCACGTTTGGCGAAAGGCTGCAGGAGGCGGGGCAGCAGGCCTGGCGCGGCGTCCGCATCGAGCATGAAGCGGACGGCGACGGTTGGCCGTGAGGCGGCGGATGGATCGGTAGACATCACAGGAACTCCGGACGAACGACGCGAAGGAAATTGCGGGTGCTCCCCGGCTGCTCAGGCAGCCGGGCGGCTAATTCGCGTGCTGATCGTCCGGACGAACATAGAAGCATCCTAAGCGACGGCGGCTGAACTGCCAAGCCGGGAAATGCACGCTTCACCGTGGCCCCCTCCCCCCAACCCCCTCCCGCAAGGGGAGGGGGAGTGTGGTGTACCTACTCCCCCTCCCCTTGCGGGAGGGGGTTGGGGGAGGGGGCCAGGGGGTAGTCACGGCCAATCCAGCTCGGGCAGGCGCACCAGCGGCACCTGGCGCATCGACAGCGTGCGATACTGCAGCGTCAGCGGCACCTCGACGTCCGGCGGGCTGCCATCCTCCGGCGTGTGGGCGAGCAATGACAGAACCGCCTTCGCCGCTGTGGCTGCGGACTTGCTGATGGCGCCATGCGTCGCCAGGGCATCGAGCGTCTCGGCATAGCCGACCACGCGCGCACTGCCGGCGCCCATCGGCTGCAATTGCTCGTCGAGCGCCAGAGTCGCGCTGGCGGTGAGGTCCAGCGGCCCCCAGTTGACAGCCAGGCGTTGGATTTCCAGCGTGCCACCCCCGTCCCGCCAGCCAGCCGCACGCTCTGCCAGGGCGCGCGTGCGCGGCACGGGTCCATCCAAAGCCCCTTGCAGCGTCAGGTTGGCAATCCGGGGACCGAGCGACCGGGCGATGGGCGCCGGCAGGCCGACCGCTTCGGCATCGAGTGAAAATACCAGCGCGGCCTCTCCCGCCTGCGCGGCCGGCTTGAACTCCAGGTGCAAGTCGAGCGACCCGACGGTCAGGCTGGCAGGGGCGTCGCCACCGGCCGGCATGCCGGCGCGGAGATTATGCGCGGTGACCTCGGCGGAGCGCGGCGGCGCGCCCGGCTGCAATGCCAGCGCGATGTGTAGCCGGTCAGCCCGGTAGGGGATCTCCGGCCCGTCCGCGAGGCGCAGGCGCTGCATGCCGTCCGACACGACCTCCAGCAGCCTGGGCCGCAGCAAGGCGATGCGCAGCACCAGTCGATCGGTGCTCCAGGTCAGGCCACCGGGAATGTCGGGGTTGCCGCCCTTCAGGAAGACCTCCGGCACTGTGAGAGTCGCCGCCAGCGGCCAGCCGCCGCGCACCGGCTGCCCGGCGGTCGCGGTCCAGCCCGAAGCCCCGCGCCCGGCAAGCCAGGCGGCAAAGCCATCCTCGAGATTGCGTTCGGCCAGGCGCCAATAGAGCGTATCGGCCGCCGCCAGCAGCAGCGGAGCGGCCAACAGAATGATCCAGAGCCTCCGCCTACGCCGCATTTTTCCTCGCCACGGACCGAGCGCCGCTTATAGGCAAGCGCGCCCGCAAGGCAAACGCAGAGCTATCCCCATGCTGTGCCATACCCGTCCGCAAACCCGATCTGGCCGATAAACATGTGCGAATTCAATATCTTGAAGTTTCCGGTTGCGGTGGTATGACAGCCCGCCGGCCGGTCAGCCCACAGAGTTTTCCACAGGCTCCCCCGATGGGAACACGTCGCTTCGCAACGCTGATTCCAGACGCTGCATGAGTTCTTCACGCCGGATCCCGGCAGGGATCGGCTCGAGCAAGCGGATGTGGATTGTGCCGGGTCGTTTGTGGAACGCCCTGCGGCCCCAGCAGCGACCGGAGTCGGTCACCACCGGGACAACCGGCAGGCCGGTCCGCGCCGCCAGCGCCGCCACGCCGGGCTGCAATGGCAGCAGGGTACCGGGTTCGGCCCTGGTGCCCTCGGGGAAGATCACAATCTGGCGGCCTTCGCGCACGGCTCGTTCGCCCTCGCGGATCAGCTCGCGCAGTGCCGAGGCCCCCCCCGCGCGATTCACCGCGATCATTCCGGTCAGCGGAATCAGCGGTCCGAACAGCGGAATGCGCAACAGCTCCTGCTTCAGCACGTAGCAGCAGCGCGGCACCAGAACGAGCCACACGACCGTGTCGAAAGCCGACTGGTGACGTGAGGCGATCAGCATCGCGCCGCCCTCGCGCAGCCGCTCCTGACCGAATACCTGCAGGCGGATGCCGCAGATCACGCGAAGTCCGCTGACCACAAGGCGCGCCCAGAGCCTCGCCACGTCCAACACAAGATGCGGCGCCGTGAACCGCACCACCGTGCCGGGCACTGTCATCAGAAAGGTCGCGGCAAAGAAAAAGACATTGAACAGCGTCGAGCGGAGCAGGCTCATCCGGCGTGGCCGCCACGCAGTGGAGGGGCTTCACGCGGCGGGATCACCGCGGTGAGACCGACCCGGGTGGCAAGATACTTGACGTATTCCTCGGCGATCAGCCGCAGCGGCACCGCATTGTGCCCCGGCCGTTCGCCCAACAGGACAGGCAGCGGATACAGTGCCACGTCGGGCAGCGCCCGGCTCAGCTCCGCCAGCGCGCGGGGCATATGGTAGGAGGCCGTCACCACCAGCAGCGAGTGGATCGCGTTCGCCCTGGCCCAGGCGGCCGTCTCCTGCGCATTCCCTCGCGTGGTCGTCGCGCTGCGGCCCAGCGTCACGCGAGAGGCGAGCGACACTGGGTCAACTCCGGCGCGCCGCGCCAGCTCCGTCAGCTCCGCGCCCCCGCCAATGCCCGAGAGCAGCAGCTTGTCGCCACGTTGCTCGGCGAGCAGCCGCAGCGCCGTTTCCACCCGTTCCGCGCCGCCGGTGAATGCCACGATGCCGTCGACATGCGCGGGCGCCTGACCCGCGCGCCCGGCAAGATGCATGAACCAGGCAAAGCCGATCCCCCAGGCAAGCAGAATGACGAGCAGGCCGATCCCCAGCGCCTTCGCTATCCGGCGCAGCGGTGTGGCGGGCAGGCAGGCGAGAGCCGTCATGGCAGCCGCCGCAGCCAACGACGCACGGTGCCCTGGGCGGTGGCGAAACCGATCGCCGCCGCCGCGGCCGGCAGGCCCGGCAGCGTGAGCCACAGCATGGCCGGCAGCGTGGCGAGGACATCCGTCGGAGAGACCACTTCCGGTGCACTCCCCACGAAAGGCGCCGCCAGGCTCGCCAGGGTCAGCAGAACCGGCAGCGCCGCAACCGCCCCCACCGCGCCGCCGGCCGCCGCCAGCAGAGTGGCACGGCCGGCGAAGCGCGCCGCGATATAGCCGTCGGTGGCGCCGAGGCCGTGGACGATCTCGATCGCCTCCCGCCGCGCCGCGAGTCCGGCGCGGGTGGCAACCGCAATGACCGCGGCAGCCACGGCGGCGACCAGCAGCAGTGCGACTCCGGCGCAGGCCTGAAGGCTGCGCGCCAGCACGGCCAGCCGCCTGATCCACACGCCATGGCTCTCCACCAGAGTACCGGGCGCAGCCGCATCCACCTGGCGGGCCAGCGGATCGAGCTCCAGCCCAACATCCGATAGACGGACCGCGATCACCGCCGGCAATGGCAAGGCGAGCCGCTCGGCGCCACTGCCCAGCCATGGGCGGAGCAACTCGGCCAGCTCCTCGTCGCTGAGCGGACGCGCCTCAACAATGCCAGGCGTGCCGACGAGCAGCGCGACGACGCGATCGAGCCGCGAACCGGCGCCTTGCGCGGCCGGCTCCCTTGGCCGCGGCACCTGTACGGTGAGTGCCGACCCGGCGCCTTGCTGCCAATGCCGGGCGAGCGATGCGGCGCCGACCCAGCCGGCCAGTGCCAATGCCGCCAGGAACGCCATCGCGGCCACCAGGAAGGGCAACATGCGATCGGAAATGGCGCGGCGCAGGCCAAGCTCGTCGAAGCCGACGGGCCGCAACAGACGGCGCGAGCGGAGCGTGGCCATTTTCTAGCGCGGGTCCACCAGGCGGCCATGCTCCAGCCGCAGCGCCGGCGCCGGATGGCGCCCGACCAGCGCGTCGTTGTGCGTGGCGACCACGACCGTAGTACCGAGGCGGTTCATCTCCTTGAACAACTGTATCAGCCGTTCGGCCTGTGCATCGTCGAGGTTGCCGGTGGGTTCGTCGGCCAACAGCAGGCTCGGCCGATTGATCACCGCCCGCGCGATCGCCACGCGCTGCTGCTCGCCGCCGGACAGTTCGGCCGGCCGCACCCCCGCCTGCTTCGCCAAGCCGACCCAGCGCAGCATTTCGCCGACATCGGCCCTGATCTGTCCTTCGGGCCGGCCGGCAATGCGCAGCGGCAGAGCGACATTGTCGAATGCCGACAGATGCGACAGCAGGCGGAAATCCTGGAACACCACGCCGATGCGCCGCCGCAGCCGCGGCAGCGCGCTGCGCTCCGCCGTTTCGATGTCAGTGTCGAAGATTGCCAGCCTGCCGCGCGTCGGGCGCACCGCCAGATACATCAGCCGCAGCAGGCTGGTCTTGCCGGCGCCCGATGGGCCGAGCAGCCAACGAAACGCGCCGTCCGGCAGGACGAAGCTGAGATCATGCAGCACCTCCGGCCCGGCTGCGTCATGCTGGCCCTGGCCCGCGCGGCCGTATCTGAGCCCCACCTCTTCGAATCGAACCATGCGAACGTCCGCTGTGGCCGCCGCAGCCTTCTTGCCATTCCGCGCGGCGCGCCGGAAGCGTGGCACGCCATTGCTTCATGCCCGGCGGTCCAGCACCATCAGACCCTATCATCAAACCGCCGGAGCGGCCGTCCCGCATGCGCATCGTCTGCCCGTCCTGCTCCGCCGCCTATGACGTGCCGGATTCGCTGGTCACGGCAGCACGGATCGTACGATGTGCGCGTTGCGGCGGCGAATGGATGCCCGTCCAGGCTGGTGCAGCGGAGCCGGAACCTGCCCCTCCACCGATGGGGGATCCGCAGCCGCCGGTTCCCGATGAGCCGGCGGTTACCGCGGCGCTGCGGGTTCCCGCTGCCGACAACTCTCCCGCCGCCGAGGCGCCGCCACCGCGCCTGTCTGCGATGGATCGGCTGGCCTTGCACGCGGCTTGGCCGCCGTCACGCCTCCAGTTGCGCATGGCCTGGGCGGCGAGTCTGGCGCTGCTCGCCTTCCTTGGCTGGGCCGCCTATGCATGGCGCGCTCAGATCGTCGAGGCATGGCCGCCAAGCGCCCGGATGTACGCGGCGTTCGGCATGCAGCCGGGCACTGATCGGACGCAATGACATCGTCTGCGGAGGACGCACGCGCATGACCGGAACCGATATCGTCGACCTCGCGGCAAGGCTGCCGGCCGACTCGCCCGTCGCGGCACTGCGCCGGCAGCGCCCGGAGTTCGTCCGCCATACCCAGGGCAGTCACGACGTACTGATCACGCCTGTGGATCCCGCCGGCGTGAGCCTGATCGAGCGGGCCGCGGCTGCGCTGCGTGTCGCGGCGATCGAGCGCGATGCGGCGCTGATCGTACATTACCGGCGCCGGCTGCGGGAAATTGGCGCGGATGCCGTGACGATTGCCGCCGCCGAGCAGGGAACCGAGACAACAGCGACCCCGCCGCGGCTCGACGCGATCCTGCGTCACGTCACGCTGATCGCGAGTGTCCCAGGCTCGGCGACCCGGGTGCGGCTCGATGCCCTGCGCGATGCCGGCCTGGCGCCGCGTGATATCGTCACGATCGCGCAAATCGTCGCCTTCGTGAGTTACCAGATACGCGTCGTGGCCGGAATTCGCATCCTCGCCGAGGAGTCGCGCGCATGAGCCGGCCGCGCTTCACACTGGAGACGGTCGAGTGGGCGCCGTGGCTGCCGACGGTCGACGCCGCAACGGCCACTTCACGTCAGCGCGCGGCGCTGGAAGCGAGTCCGCAGCGCGATTCGCCATACTTCCTGACATTGGCGCACGACGTCGATTCGCTGGAGCAGCGTTCGCCGCTGTTCCATGCGGTGATGTACGCGCCGCGCGGCCTGCCGCGCGCCGACCGCGAACTGGCGACCGTCGTCGTCTCCATCATCAACGGCTGCGTCTATTGTTCCTCGGTGCACGCGCGCCGCTTCAGCGAGTTGACCAAGCGGCCGGAGATCATCCAGCGTCTCTATGACGAAGGCCTCGACACAAAGCTCGAGCCGCGACACCGCGCGATCGTCGATTTCGCCGTGAAGCTCACGCGCACGCCGCAGGCGATGACGCCGGCGGACCTACGGCCGCTGCGCGAGGTCGGCATGGCCGACTTGCAGATCCACGACCTGATCCATGCGATTGCCATGTTCGCCAACGCCAACCGGCTGATGCAGACGCTGGGCGAGCCGATCCAGTCTGAATGACATCACGCCTCGGCGTCGGTCCACTCGTCGCCGAACAGTTCGGGCTTGTCGAAGTCGAGCAGTATCTGCCAGTGCGCCTCGATGTCCCGATTGTAGAACTCGGCGGCAATCCCGCTGGCGAGCCAGTCCGCGCCGGTGCTGATCCCGGGAATGTCGCCCGCCACCTTGCCGATGCTCAGGCTCGCGGCGTGGTTGAAGCAGTGGATGTCGGCGAGGAATGGCGCCTCGCCCGGGCGCTTTTCGGTGAACTGAAGGGTAGGCCCGAGATACGGGAAGCCGCCCAGCTCCGCATCCGCGAGGTCGGGCGGCGGCGTATAGCGATCGGCCCAGGTGGCGATCGCGTCGGCATACGCCGCGATTTCCGGCCGCGCCGTCGTCTCCACCGTGAAACCGGTGGCGAGAATGATGAAGTCCGCCGCGAACGTCTTGCCGCGGCTGGTGCGAACCGCGACATGACCATCGCGCAGACGCATCTCCTCGATCGCGGAGCCGAGATGGAAGAACGCGTTCGGGTGGCGGCTGACGCGCTGCGTGGAGTTGCGTGGCGGCGGCGCCTGCGTCGCATTGGAGTAGTACATCGTGCGCCAACGCCAGGCGTCGCTCATCGCCCGATAGCCGTTGGTGAAGCCGGCGTTGCCGATGCCGGTCAGCTTGTTGATCCGCGGCAGCGTCTTGCGGCGGATCAACATTCGCAGTTCGGCGCAGCCCGCTTCGAGTGCTTCCGCGGCATTGTCCATGGCGGAGGCGCTGCCGCCGACCACCACGACGCGCTTGCCACGCAATGCCGCGAAATCGATGTCGTCCGCGGTATGCGCCCAGAGCCGGCGCGGCAGGTCCCGCGCAAAGTCCGGAATGCATGGTCGTCCGAGCCCCTCGCGTCCGGTCGCCATCACCACCTTGCGCGTCAGGATGCGCGGTTCGTCGCAGCCCGACAGATCAAGTGCCAACAACCCGTCCTGCGGACGGATGCGCGTCACCTCGGCGCCGTTCTCGATCGGCAAGGCGAGCACCCGACGGTACCAGCGCAGATACTCCATCCACATCACGCGCGGAATCTTATCCAGCCGTTGCCATTCCGCGGCGCCGAACCGGGCGACGAACCAGGCGCGGAAGGTGAGCGTGGGGATGCCGGCGGCAGGGCCGGTGAGGACCTTCGGCGAGCGCAGCGTCTCCATCCGCGCATAGGTCACCCAGGGCCCCTCGCGCCCTTTCGGATTGCGATCCAGGCAGCTTATGTTGCGAATTCCGTCCCGCAGCAGCGAGAAGGTCAGGACCAATCCCGCCATGCCGCCACCGATCACCACGACGTCGCGGACGCGATCGCCGCTCGGATGCGTTGCCGGCACGACCCAGTTGGGCGGAGGGTAGTTCAGACAGGCCAGGTCGAAACGCACGCGCTGCTCAAGCGCGTTCAGCCCGTCCACACACAGGTCGGACACCATTTCAGCCTACGGCGCCTGGGCGCCGTGCGATGCTCCCGAAGCCCGCCTGAAGCAGATCAGGTCTTCGGCACGGTCGTCATCTGGAGTTGGACTTCGCGTCCGCTGTACCAGACATTCGCCAGATAACCGCCGACCACGCCGCCCACGATGAAGGCGACGTTGCTCGGCAGTATCACGTCGAGCACTGCGGCGCCGACCACGATACCGGCACCGATCGCCAGCCATTGCGCGGGCCGGACCGTGATGACCTCCTCGGGCGTCCGCGCCGGCGCTGCCGGCTGTGCGTATGCAGCGACGGGGGCCGTGAGGCTTGTTGCCAGTAAGCCGATGAGAACCGCCTTGTGCATTGTCTGCCTCTCTCGCGTCATGGCCTGGTCATGTGACCCGCCGACGGCGGATCGATCCGCGTCAGTCTCGCCGATTCCGCGGCAATTGACAACGCAGTAAAAGCGACTCGCCGCGCCTGCCGTGACCTGCGGTCACAGCCGCCGCGTCACGCCGCCTTTGACCGGGTCGGCCCAGAACAGCACCACCGCCAGTCCCTGCGTCTTGCTCTCGAAGCGATGGCTGATTCGCTCGGCCGTTTCCTCGGCCACCGCACCCTGCATGTCGCCTTTCGCGCGCAGCAACTGTGCCAGGTAGTGATGTGCCGTCTCGCTGTCTGGCACCATCGCGACGACCTGACGGAATTTTGCCTCCGCTGCCGCCAGGTTGCCGCCTGACCAGGCGACCAATCCCTCCTGGATGTCGAGGTGGGCCGCGAAACCCGGAAGATCGAGCTGGGCGGACTGTTCCCGACTGGCACCAAGCAGCGCCGCCGCCTCGTCCGGCCGCTGCTGCGTCACCGCAATGAATGAATGGTTGAGCGCGACCTCGGCGCGCGCCTGCGGCAACACATCGGGGACCACGTCAGCCATGGCGAGCTGCGCTTCGGCGTCGGCGATCTTGTTGTCGAGCAGGGCGAGAAGCGCCAGCACGTTGTGCGTCATCGCGCGCTCGGACGACCTCGACGGTTCCCAGGGTTTGCTCAGGAAGCGGTCCGCCGCACTCTTGGCCAGCGCCAGTTCGGCCTGATCGCCTTGAATACCGGCGAGGAAATGCGCCAGCACCACCCGATAGGGTGACACCTGCTCCATTGCCCAGGCGGCGCCGCGCTTGACCAGCGCGGTGGCGTCGCCATCGGGCTGTTCCAGCACGGTCTGTACCGGGGTCTGCCGCGGCTGCACGACCACGAGGACCATGTCCAGCTTCGTGCCGGGCGTCAGCGGGCGCACAGGATCGGGGGAAGCCGTCTTGCTGGTGCCGGTCTCCGCCAGCACCGCGCCAGAGACCAGCAGGTGATCGATACCGAGCTGGTTCTGCATCGCCGCGACGACGGTATCGAGGTTGAGCGGTTTGGCCAGAGCGGTGATGACCGACGGGTTTGCGTTCACCCGGAGTGATGGCGCCGGGATGATCGACTCGCCCCGAACGATCCGGGCCGCCTCCGCCATGAACACCGACTCGGCCGACGCCTCGGTAAAGCCGGCGTTGTTGAGGCTCTGCGCGACGGCGATCTGCACGCGCAGCGTGTCACCATAGATCGCGGCGTCGCCGGCCAGAAGTCCGAACAGAATGCCGGCAATGATGAAGAGACTTGAGAAGTCGATCATGGGTTATCCTCGCCAAGCCGGCAGCGCATGTCGCAATGATTGCACGGTGACCATGGCTCGGCCAAGTCATTCGGACGTCAGTCATCAGGAAATGCGGCGCAGTGAATTCGGTTGTCGCCGGAAAACGCCACCACTATCATTCCCGACCAGCAATTGGGGGAATACCAATGACGTCACGCGCATTCGCAGCCGTTCTCGTCGCATCGGTCGCACTGATCGGGGCACCGAGCCTTTCGTCGCCCGCGGCCGCGCAGACCTCACCGACCATCGGCAGCGCCGTACCGGTTGTCCTTTGGGCCGTCACAGGCGCGGTGATCGGCGCAGTCGCCTGGCCGATGATCGTCGGCGGCGGTGCCGCGGCGGCGGCCACGCCCGGCGTGATGAGCGCGAGTGCCTTCCTCAATCCCGGCGCAGCCGTCGGCACCGTGCTTGGCGGCGCGGGATATATGCTGACGCGCTAGGGCGCTTCGCCCGGCGTCTCACACCAGTCCTTATCGTCATGGCCGGGCTTGTCCCGGCCATCCGTCGCGGCACCGGTGCTGGTCCGGATACCCGGAACAAGTCCGGGCATGACGGAGAAGGCATGGCGACGGGCCTATCGTATCAAAACCTGGTATGAGCCACCGCCAATGCAATTTGGTATCACACGTCGATCCCGATGTACTTGAAGTCGATGGTGCGTGCCGCGTCGGTGCGCGGCAATCCCATGTATTTCGCCCATGCCAGCTCGTGGAAATAGAACTTCGTGCTGTTGATGGTGATCTGCAGCACCTCCAGGGCGCCGGCCGCCACGTAGTTGCCGGTCCAGTAATAGTCGACGAAAATGTGCGATACCGACACGATGACGCGATACGATATCGACTTCACCGCCGTGACCACGCTCAGGTCCGGCGCCGCACTGCTCGAGCCGAGCCCATGCTCCCGCAGCGCCGTCGTCTGGGCGGTGTATTCCTCCGGCGTGATCGTGCCCGCCTGCCGCAGCAATTCGAGCTCCGTCAGCCGGCGCGCGATCACGTCCGCGGCCGGCGAGGCGTTCACCGTCTGTGGCATCGCAATGGCATCGTCGTTCGGCAGCCGGTTCTTCAGGCCCGCGTCGATCAGTGCGCTGTAGGACACCGTCCAATCGCTGACCGCATGCGCGAAACCGTAGCGCTGCGGGTCATTGTCCAGCTTCGCCGACAACCAGCCGGAATCCTGCCACCGGTCCACCGATTCCGGGGCAATGCCGCGGGTCTCCGGCGCGAAGTGGAAGCGGACATCGAGCACGTCGCTGCGGTCGGCCGTCCGGAAGCCGGCGGTCAGCCATACGCGCGAAACCTGCCATCCCTTGAGAACGGCGAAGTCTCGCGCCTTGCGCCAAGCCGGCGTGGGCTCCTTGGCGAGCAGCGTATGCGTCACGAAGTAGCATGACCCGTCCCAGCCCGCGCGGTAGCGGACCACCGCAAGCACCAGGTCGGTCCGGGCGCAATCGGAGGCAATGCCCCAGCCATCGGTGGTCGGCAATACGTTTGTATTGACCTCAAGCATGGTGTCGACGCGCGAGCCGACGACGCGGAACAGCACCACGGTCCGCAGGTAGCCGAATGCGCCGAGGCTCTGGTCGTTCCAGTCGCTGGCCGTATCGGCCGCCACCACCCAGCTCCCGCCAGGCAGGGGCACCTGCTTGCCGTCGACCCGCAGTATTCGTTCGACGGTAGAACCGGTGGCCAGCGTCTGCTCCGCACGCGCCATGACGCTCCAGGCAAGCCCTGCGATGACCGACACGGCCACCAGCAGATGGCGCCACATCGTGCCGATCATGCCTTCACCCCTCCTCCAATGTAGGTGAAGTCGACGATCCGTTCGGAATCGTGGGTGTTCAACTTGGCATAATGGTCGTCCCAGTACTGGTCATTCAGGACGAACCAGAACGAGTCCGTTGAATTGATGGTCAGCGCGATGCCCCACGACACGGTACTGCTCGCCGTCACGATGTAGGCGATCCCGAAGTCGACGATGGTGCCCAACGAGCGGAATGACATGTTCTTCTTCAGCGAATTGGATACCAGCGATGACTGCTGCTGATAGACGGGGACCTCCGTCGTCGCCTGCTGCGACTGCGCCATGTAGGCAGCCCAGTTGATCCGGCCGTCGCGATACAGGCTATCCAGGTCCCGCAGCTTCGCATCGACATAAGGTGTGCTCGTCACATAGGCCGCGACCTCAGGCATCGGGCCCGGCGCATCGGTGATCTGATTGCGCAGACCGCGCACCACCCAGGCATCGAAGCCGGAGGCCCAGGACGACACCACCTGGACGGCACCGAGCCGCAGCGGATCATCGTTCACCGCGGTCGGGCTCCAGTCGGAGAGCTGGGAGAAGCTTGCCGCGGTGGCGCCGAGCGTCAGCGCCGGATTGAAGTGGAACCGCGCGTCGACAATGTCCTGACGGTCGCTGACGCGGAAGCCCGCCGTCAGCCAGAGCTCCGGCATACTCAGTTTTGCCTGGCGGGCGAAGCCGCGCGCCTGCTCCCACGCCGGCGGCCCCGCGGATTCGGCGCCGAACCTCGTCGCCTCGACGAACGCGCACGAAGTCTCCCAGCCGGTCTTGTAGCGTGTGACCAGCAGGAACTGCTGTCCGTCCGCACAGGCCTTGGTCCGGCCCCAGCCGTCGTTCACCGGGATCGTGTTGGTGTTGACCTCCAGCACCGCGTCGATCCGGTTGCCACTCGCAAGAAACAACACCGCGGTCTGGATCGTGCCGAAGGCGCCGAGCGCCGGCATGGTGAATGCCTGGGTGCCAAGGCCGGCGACCACCCATTCGCCGACCGGCAAGGGGATCTGCTTGCTGCCCAGCATCAGATGATGCGACGCCTTGTCGCCAACCGACAAAGCGGCAGCGGGCGAGGTCGCCACGGTGATCCAGGTCAGCAAGACCAGCGCTGCTCCGGCGAACTGCCATCGCCGGCGACTGGGCCCGCGGCAAGCGGCCGCTGCTTCGCGATCTTGCCGATGCATTATTCCTTGCTTGCAGCGCATTACCGTATCAACCTCGCTGACGTTCGGCTGGTTGAGTTCGTGCCGACCCCTCTTCCCATTGGGTAGCATACGCATGCCTCTGTCTGAAATCGAGATGTTCAATCCAATGAATTTCGTGACCCCGCCACGCCGGTTGCCACGCGCTGATCGCGCAGACACGCGTGACGCTGACGTGACAACTGCCTGTGCAGGCGGATGTCGTGCGCCGAACCGGTTCGTGACGTTCGCACTGGCCACTCTCGCATTGCTCGCTGTGGCGCGTACGGCCGATGCGGCTCCGCAAGGCGCGCCGCTGTTCGCCGATCGCGACCTCGGCGATGCGCTGGCGCAGGCCGTGCAGGGTCTTGGCCCCGATGCGCGTCGCATCGAGATAAAACCCTCGGCGAGTGCCGCGGCTTGTGCGAGCGCTCCCGGCGCCGCGCCACGTCTTGCCTTGCTCGCACATGCGCCGTCGCGCGCCGAGATCGACAGATGCAGCCAGACCGCCGCCGGGGAGGTGTACGTCGTCGAAATCGGCCGCCAGGCCGTCGCACTGGTCGTGCCGTTGAATTCGCCCGTCTGGCGGGTCGATGCTGCCGCCGTGTTCCGCGCCTTTGGCCAGAATGCCAGCGATGCGCCACGGCCGACCACCTGGGCCGACATCGATCCTGGTCTGCCGCGCCTGCCGATCGGTCTTCTGGTGCCAGCGCCAGGCTCCAGGACCCAGCATCTGTTCGACGCGCTGATCATGGAACCTGGTTGCGGCCGTGTGGCCACCGCGCGCATGCCGTTCGACCTGAAGAGCCGCACTGCATTCTGCGCCGCGCTGCGCAGCGACGTGCCGGTCGCACAGCGCCAGGGCGGCGCGCGGGACGTGGCCAACTGGGCCGCCGCGGCGCCACCCGGCCAGCTTGCGATCGTATCCATAGCGGAACTGCGGCAGCTCGATCGCCGTGTCGTGCCACTGCTGCTCGACGGTGCGTTGCCCACCGCCGCCAACATCGAAACCGGACGCTATCCTGCCGCGGAAAAGCTCGAGCTGATGATCGTCGTGCCCTATGCGGCGGACCGGGCTCAGCGCAACGACGCGCGGACCATGGCTTTCAACCTGCTCGCGGAAGCCAGCATCGGACCAACGGGCAGCCTGGCCCCCGCCGGCCTCATTCCGCTGCCGCCACCTGAACGGATCGCCGCCAGGTCGCAAGCCGTCGCATCCCTGGAACAGCGCTGATGCAGGCCCGTCACCGCACCGGCGCGCGCGCGGCATGCTGCGTCGCCTTGCTGCTTGGCCTCGCCATCTCCGGCCATGCACGCGCCGCGGATGCGCCGGCAGCGGATGGCCCGTGGTATCTGCATCCGCTTTCGGTGGTTGGCGGTGCGTTCAAGGCGGTCGGTTCGGCTGCGGGTTCCGTCTGGAACGGTGTCGGCACCTTGTTCGGCGGCAGCGACCCCTACGACTACCTGCCCAACCGGATCAGCGACGATGACCGGCAATTCTTCGCCACGCTGGATGCGCTCGGCTTGCAGCTCAGCGAGATCAGGGTCGGCGGCGGCACATTCTCGCACAGCCTCTACCGCTTCGTTGCCGCCCGCGACCCGTCGGATGTCGACATCCAGCGCGCCGAGAGGAAGCTTCAGGAATATCGCAACACCTTCGGCGGCCTGCGCGCAGGCGCCAAGCAACGCATCGTGCGTTCGATGCTCGACGTGGCGGGAGACAAGGAGTTCGTCCTGACGGCGGTGGTCATCGACCTGTGGCCGTGGCCTTCGGTCAACTACGAGATCACCGCCCGCAGCCGCCCACCGGAAGCCGGCGAACGCCGCGTGATCGACGCGACGCAGCCTCAGTAGGCGGCGTTAGAGCAGGTTCAGCCTGGCCGGAATCTCGCCAGTCGTGGTGGGTATAGCTGCGCGGAACCCAACCGACGCCGCCGCCGGGTGGGTGGGGGGTGGGCCGCGGTACCCAACCCCGCGGGGGCGGGCCCAA
>JBGPND010000087.1:0-19814 GCA_041487355.1 Acetobacteraceae bacterium
CCCCTCGCGGGAGGGGGTTGGGGGAAGGGGGTCGGGTGGTAGCGTTGGCCCCCTCCCCCAACCCCCTCCCGCGAGGGGAGGAGGAGTATCTTCACGAGTTCCTCGTCTGTCAGCCGCGCGGTCCAGGACTGGAAGTCCTCGGCCGCGTCGCGCCGTTGCATCCAGGCGGCGAGCAGCGACAGAACCATCGGCGGCAGATCGGCGAACGGCACCCTCGGACGGATCAGCCGGCCGATCGCCTGACGCTCGCCGGCACCGCCGCCCACGTGCAGGTCGTAGCCTTCGATCATCTCGTCACCCTGCTCGACCTTGGCGGCGAGCAGACCGATGTCCGCGATGTGGTGCTGCGCACAGGAATGATGGCAGCCGGTGAGATGGATGTTCACCGGCTGATCGACGGTGATCCGCGCATCCAGCCAGTCGACCAGCTCCACGGCGTGGCGCTTGGTATCGCTCGCGGAGAACTTGCAGCCGGTGTTGCCGGTGCAGGCGACCAGGCCGCCGCACAGCGCCGAGGCACGCCAGTCGAGCCCAAGCGCCATGATCGCCGCCAGCGCATCGTCGAGCACCCCATCGGCAATGTCGCTGATCAGCAGGTTCTGCCAGACGGTCAGCCGCAGCGTGCCGGAGCCGAAGCGCTCGGCGATCGCCGCAAGCCCACGCATGTGCCCGGCCGACAGCCGTGCCATAGGAACGACGATGCCGACATAGTTCAGTCCGGGCTGCTTCTGCGCGTGCACGCCGATGTGGCCATGCTTGTCCTGCTTCGGGCGCGGCGGGCAGGCGGCCGGATCGACCCGCAACAACGGCGCACCAAAACTCTGCTCCACCGCTTCGAGGAAGCGCGGCACGCCCCAGCGATCGAGCAGGTATTTCAGCCGCGCCTTGGTGCGGTCGGTGCGGTCGCCCTCGGCGACGAACACGCGCACGATGGCCGCCGCGACGCGCGTTGCCTCCTCCGGCCGAACGATCACGTCGGTGGCGTGGGCGAAATCGCGGTGTCCGGTGATGCCGCCGAGCGCCAGGCGATAGTAGACACCAGCGGGAACGCCGAAGCCTTCCGCCACCCGCACCGCGCTGAACGCGATGTCGTTGGTATCCTCCAGCACCGCGACGCGGCCGCCGCCATCGAACGCGATGTTGAATTTCCGAGGTAGGCCGTAGAGCTCGCGGTGGTGCAGGATGAAATGATGCAGCGCGCGTGCGTGTGGGCGTGTGTCGATCAGCTCCTGCGGATCGATCCCTGCCGTCGGGCTGCCGGTGATGTTGCGTATGTTGTCGGCGCCGGCGCCGCGCGAGGTGAGGCCGATCTCCGCCAGACGCATCAGCACTTCGGGCTTGTCCGGGCCGATTTCCCGAACTTGCAGGTTGGCGCGTGTGGTGATGTCGGCATAGCCGCCGCCGAGCTCCTCGGCGATCGCAGCCACGCCGCGGAGCTGGTGCGCGTTCAGGATGCCGCCGGGGATGCGCAGCCGGCACATATAGGCGTTCTGCGACGGCGCCACGTAGAACAGCCCGAAGAACTTGCTCAGGAAGATGTCGGTGCCCTTGGGGAAGCGCGGTTCGCCCGCCATCGCGGCAACCTCATCGAACCGGTCGAGCGGATGCTTCCTGCGCTTGGCCTCCTCCTCCGCGGTGAGCTTGCCGCCGGCCGCGATGGTGCGGTCCTGCGCGGCGCGATGCGGGTCGGCGGGATCGCCAGTGCTCTCGACCGGGGCCAGCTTCTGGCCGGTGACGGCGCGGCGCGCCTCCACACCGGCCATGAAGCCTTTGAGGTACTCCTGTTGGTCGGGCGTGAAGGGTGCGTCGGCGGCGTTCGTCATGAAGCTATGGCAAGTTCAGCGGGACCGGGATCTCGCGGGAATGATGGGTATCGCTGCGCTCCACCCACCCTACGATGGTTACGATGGTTACGATGGTGGCGTAGGATGGGTGGAGCGCAGCGATACCCACCACGACACTCACGAACGCACCCCTTGCGCGGCAACGGTCGCGGGCACCGGCTGCTCGCCCGGCTTGCGCGCGTAGGTGACGTAGAGCGCCAGCCCGGTGAACAGCGCGCCGCCGACCAGGTTGCCGAGCGTGACGGGAATCTGGTTCCACACCCACCAGTCGCCCAGGCTCACCTTGGCACCCAGCAGCATGCCGGTGGGGATGAGGAACATGTTGACGACCGAATGCTCGAAGCCCTGGGCGAAGAAGATGAGGATCGGCATCCAGGCGCCGGCGATGCGTCCGATGGTGGAGGTGGAGGACATCGCCATCACCACGCCGAAGCAGACCATCCAGTTGCAAAGGATGGCCTTGACGAACACGGTGAGCATGCCGGCGGCGCCGAAATGCGCGTAGCCGATGGTCTTCATCTCGGCGATCTGGCGGATCCGTTCGGCCACGCCGGACGGCTCCACCTGCCCGGCCATGGTCAGGGCGATTACCAGCAGCCCGCCGTAGAACACGCTGCCAAGCAGGTTGCCGAGGAAGACCCAGGACCAGTTGGTGACAATGGCGGGCGGGGTGGTCCGCCTGGCGACCCAGGCCATCGGCAGCAGCGCGAAGCTGCCGGTGACCAGCTCCAGGCCGAGCAGCACGATCATCACGAAGCCGACGGGGAAGACCAGCGCGCCCACCAGGGGCTGTCCGGTCTGGACCGTGGCGCCGACGGCGAGGCTGGTGGCGAAACCCAGCAGGGCGCCGGAGAGGCAGCCGCGGACCAGCAGGTCGAGCGGGCCGAGCTGGGCCTTGGCGGCGCCAGCCTGGACCATGTTGGAGACGATATCGGCGGGCTTGACGCTGTCCATAATCTTCTCCGGTCCGGTGATCTGGCTGGAGATGGAGCAACCGGTGTGCCAATGTGGCGGGTAGCCGCTGTATTGCGGCAAATTCAAGCACCTGGGCAAACCGCGATTGCCTTTTGGTACGGCACACCATGCATCGCCGCTCGAGATATATAGATTATATGGAATCTATTTAACCATTATGCTTAAGATATAGCCAGAATGACTATTTGCCTCAGGCATGGCGCCAACACCTCGCCATGGTGCCAGGCAATCGAGTGAATGATGGAAAGGCACGTGATTACCTGAAGATCCGGGCCCCGCGCCTCCCAATACCGTTTTCACCGGTCGTGTCTTCAGTCGTCACCCCCGCTCCAGCGGTGACCGTGACCGCTGGGTCCCTGCTTGCGCGGGGATGACAACCTATTGAATCGGCCCGCCTTTTTCGTCCCCCTCGCGAAGCTTGTCCCCGCGTAGGTGGGGAGCGAGGGTCCAGGAGATTGCGGAAATAGCGATCGAGCTGTTTCTTTCACACGCTCTTTCGCGGGGGCGACGAGAGACTTTCAGGCGTTCACTTGATTGCCCTCGCCTCGGCCCAGGCGCCCCTTGACACCAGCGCGCCCGCATCCTTTTTACGCGCCCTGCGTGAGCGGTTACCGGTGCGGCTCGATTGGCTGGCCGCCTGCCTGCCGTGCAGGGGTGTAGCTCAATTGGCTAGAGCGCCGGTCTCCAAAACCGGAGGCTGCAGGTTCGAGACCTGCCACCCCTGCCAGCGGCACGCGAGCGCGCTATAGTTCCCGGCAACAGGGTTTGGAGAGCAACGGCGTGGCGGTCGATCCGGCGAAATTCGTGCGTGAGGTGCGGGCCGAAATGGCGCGTGTCACCTGGCCGTCCCGCAAGGAGACGCTGGTGACCACCGGCCTCGTGTTCGCCATGGTGGCGCTGGCGGCGATGTTCTTCTTCCTGGTCGACCAAGTCATCGGCATCGGCATCCGCGCCCTGTTCGGCATGAGTGCCTGAGGAAAGTAATAACGAAATGACCAAGCGTTGGTACGTGGTGCACGTCTACTCGGGCTTCGAGAAGAAGATCGCCCAGCAGATCAAGGAGCAGGCGGCACAGAAGGGTCTGGCCGAGCAGTTCGACGAGGTTTTGGTGCCGTCGGAGCAGGTGGTGGAGATGCGCCGCGGCCAGAAGGTGAGCGCCGAACACAAGTTCTTCCCGGGCTATGTGCTGGTGAAGATGGAGCTGACCGACGATGCCTGGCACCTGGTGAAGAACACGCCGAAGGTGACGGGATTCCTCGGCAGCAAGACGCGCCCGAGCCCGATCAGCGAGACGGAAGCCGAGCGGATCATGAAGCAGACGCAGGAGGGCGTGGAACGGCCACGTCCGGCGGTGCTGTTCGAGGTGGGCGAGCAGGTGCGCGTCGCCGACGGTCCGTTCACCAGCTTCAACGGCACGGTGGAGGAGGTGGACGAGGAGAAGGGCCGCCTGAAGGTCAGCGTCTCGATCTTCGGCCGGTCAACGCCAGTGGAGCTGGAGTATGGGCAGGTGGAGAAGGTCTGATACTGTCGCTGCTGGTTGTAGTCGGGCCTGACCCGGCCATCCACGCACCGCCGGCCTATCCCTTCACGCCGCCCATGGTCAGGCCCGCCACCATGAAGCGGCGCAGCCCGTAATAGACCGCAATCGGCGGTATCGAAAACACGATGGCGACGGCCATCAGGTAGCTCCATGGCGCTTCGTCACTGTCGAAGAACTGATTGATTGCCGCCGCCACGGTCATGCTGCGCGGCGACGAGAGCAGCAGGAACTGGTACAGGTAATCGTTCCAAGCCAGCAGCAGCGCATAGGTGGCCACCGCGGCCAGGGCCGGTGCCATCAACGGCAGGTAGATGCGCAGATACACCTGAAACGGCGATGCACCATCCACGCGCGCCGCGTCGTCGAGTTCGAGCGGAATAAGCTTGCCATACTGGTGGAAGATCAGGATGGCATACGGGGTTGCGAACGTCACCTGCGCCGCAATGACGGCCCACAGACTGTCCATAAGCCCATAGATGTGCATGAGCCGGGTGAACGGAATCACTAGGAACGACGCCGGAACGGCGTAGGTGATGAGCGAGAAATTGCCGAGCAGCCAAGCCTTGCGCAACCGCATGCGTCCCATCGCGAAGCTGGCGAGCGAGCCAACGAGCACGGTCAGCACCATCGTCGCCGCACCGATATAGATGCTGTTGCCGAACTGGTGCCAGAAGTCCTCGAGAAACCAGAAGTCCCCGGTCCAGATCATCTGGAAGCCTTCGAACGACGGATGGCTCGGCCAGACAGTGCCGGTGAACTCGTCGCCGTCTTCGCTGAGCGCGATCAGCAGCATGTTGTAGACGGGTATGACCGTCCAGAACGTCAGCGCCACGCCAACCACTGTCACGGCACCGCCGGTGAGGACCCGCCGCAGCCGGTGGCGCGGCCGGCGCACTGGCCCGCCCGCTGTCAGGGCGAGGCTCACAACTGCACCTCCGTTGCCTGCAGCCGCCGCATCAGCAGGATCGTGATCGGGATCAGTACCGGCAGGGCCGACATCACCGCCGCCACGCCGAGTTCCGGATAGCCGTGGTCGAACGCCACGCGGAAGCCGAACGTGGCGAGCACTTCCGTGGACAAGGCGGGCGCGCCGCTGGAGACGAAATAGGCGGTGGTGAAATCACCGACGGTCCAGAGGGTGGAGAGCAGCGTGCAGATGAGATAAAGGTTCGCCAGCAGCGGGAACGTCACGAACGTGAAGCGTCGGATGCCGGTGGCGCCGTCCACGGCAGCGGCTTCATAGACGTCCTGTGGGATCGCCATCCTGCCGGCCAGGAAGACCAGGGTCCAGAAAGGCATCCACTTCCAGACGTAAGCAAGGATGTTCGCTCCCATAGCGAGCCAGTACGAATTGAACCAGATCGGACCGTCGATATTGAACAGCGTCTCCAGTGCGCTGTTGAGAAAGCCTCCGTAGCCGATCAGCATCCAGTGGAGCGAAAGGAAGGCCGGTAGCGCCGGCAACGCCCAGGGCAGCATGTAGAGAACCAGCAGGGCCTTGATCCAGCGGCTCCGGCGAATGAAGAAGCCGGACAACAGGAATGCCAGGAACATCTTCACGTTCACGCCGATGCCGACAAGCAGCAGCGTATTTATCACGGTTGTCGGGTAGTGCGGGTTGGCAAGCAACTCGGCGTAGAGTTCCGGCTTGCTGCCCAGCCACAGCCCGTAGGCCACGGGATAGACGACGAAGGCGAGAAAGATTGCCACGTAGGGTAAGCAGAAGGCGATCGTCCAGGCGACATCCGAGCCATGCAGGCCGCCGTGCCAGGGTGGCCGCCACGGCCGGCTGATCGCCACCGGCCGGGCAAACCCGAGAACCTGTTGCGTACCGCTCATTGGGATACCAATGGCCGTACGCCGCGTGTTACCCCTTGACGCCACCCATGGTCAGGCCGGCGGCCATGTAGCCACGGAAGCCGTAGTACATCGCGATCGGCGGCAGCGCGTAGATGATGGCGGTGGCCATCATGTAGTTCCACGGCGACTCGTCGCTATTGAGGAACTGCGCCAGCGCCACCGACACGGTCATGCTGTCCTTCGAGGACAACAGCAGGAACTGATAGAGATACTCGTTCCATGCCAGCAGCAGCGCATAGGTGCCGACGGCAACCAGTGCCGGCGCCATCAGCGGCAGGTAGATGCGCACGTACACCTGCAGCGGCGTGGCGCCGTCGATGCGCGCCGATTCGTCGAGTTCCAGCGGGATCGATTTGCCGTACTGTTGGAAAATGAAGATCGCATACGGGGTGGCAAACGTCACCATCGCCGCGATCACCGACCACGGGTTATTGCCGAGGCCATACTTCTGCATGATCCGGTAGAATGGGATCGCCAGAAAGGAGGCCGGGATGACGTAGGTCAACAGCGCGGCGTTGGTCAGCAGCCAGCCGTGGCGCATGCGCATGCGTCCGACCGTGAAGCTGGTCAGCGTGCCGATGAGCAACGTCATGAACATCGTCATCAGTCCGACGAAGAAGCTGTTGCCGAACTGGTGCCAAAAACGCTCCAGGTACCAGAATCCCTGGGTCCAGACGACGACGAAGCTCTCGAACGAGGGGGCGTGCGGATAGATGTCGCCGCTGAACACGGCGCTGTGCTCGCTGAGCGCGATCATCACCATGTTGTAGACCGGCAGGACCGACCAGACGACCAGCACCAGGCCGAGCGCCATGCAGAGCGTCTCGACCAGAGCGCTCCGCAGCCGGTAGCGCGGCCGGCGGGGCCGCCGGCCGGATGCCAGGGTGAGGCTCACAACTGCACCTCCTGCTTACGTAGCTTGTGCATCAGCAACGCGACCAACGGCAGCAGCAGCGGCAGCGCACACATCACCGCCGCCACGCCAAGCCGCGGGTCGGCGATGGTGAACGCGTAGCGGATGCCGAGCGTGGCCAGCACCTCGGTGGACATCGCGGGTCCGCCGCCGGAGACGAAGAACACCGCGTTGAAGTCGCCAAGCGAAAAGATCGTGGAGAGCAATGTGGAGACGAGGTACAAATGGGCCATCAGCGGGAAGGTGACGTGCCGGAAGCGGCGCAGGCCAGTGGCGCCATCCACCGCGGCCGCTTCATAGAGTTCCTGCGGGATCGACATCCGGCCGGCGATGAAGATCACCGTCCAGAACGGCATGTTCTTCCAGATGTAGGAAGCGATGTTCGCTCCCATCCCGAGCCATCGGTCATTCAGCCAGACCGGGCCGTCGAAATTGAACAGCTCGTACAACAAGCTGTTGAGGAACCCCCATTGCCCGTTCAGCAGCCAGTGGATCGACATGAAGGCGGGCAGCGCCGGTATCGCCCAGGGCAGGATGTAGATCACCAGCAGACCTTTGGTCCACCAGCTCTTCCGCATGAAGAAGCCCGACAACAGGAAAGCGACGGCCATCTTCAGGTTCACGCCGATTCCCACGTAAATCGCCGTGTTGATGATCGCGGTCACGAAATGCGGATCGTCGAACAGTTCGGTGTAGAGCGCCGGCTTGCTGCCCAGCCACAGCCCGTAGACGACGGGATAAATAACAAAGGCGAAGAACACCACCACGTACGGCGCGGAGAAGGCAAGCGCCCAGATGTAGTCGGAACCTTGCATGCCGCCGTGCCAGGCGCGCCGGGTCGGTCGGGCTGCCGCCCTGGACCGCCCGATTGCGAGTACCTGGTGTGTGGTGCTCATTGTCGCCTCGCCATGGTTAGGGCCTGTTCGGGAATAACCGAATCGGGTTTTGCGCCGTGACCGAGTCGTTTGCTCGTATTTGGACAAGCCAGCCGAGCGGTTATTCCCGGACAATCCCTTAGGTAAATCTGACCTTGGAGAAGATCGCCTCGGCGCGCTTGAATGCCTTGTCCACCGCGGCCGCCGCCGTCATGCCGTTCTTGATGACATCGGCATGGCACTGCCCCCAGCATTGTTCGGCGGCGAACTGACCCCAGGCGGGATTGAACCCGTAGTAGTTGGCCATGGTCGGGCCCAGCACACCCTCTTCCACATAGGGCTTCCGGAACGGATCCTTGGGATCCAGCCAATACGGGTCGTCTTTCACGATCTGCGCCATTGGCGGCACCCAGCGGCCCAGGCCGCCCTTCAGGTTCTCGTTCAGCACCTGCGGCTGCATGAAGTACTTCATGAAGTCCTTGGCCACATCGACATTCTTCGCTCCCTTCGGAATGAAGCCGCCGCCGGCGCCGACCTGGTTGGGCATCGGTTTGCCGTCATTGCCGTTGGGCAGGCCCATCACCACCATTTCATGGTAGTAGGCCTGCTCGTTCTTGATCGACGCAAGCTCGGTGGACAACGTGCCGTCGAAATCCATCACGAAGAGCTTTTCGTGGTAGGCGTTGTTGTCATCGGCGTCGTTCCAGCTCAGCGCCTCCGGCGGCACGTAGCCGTCCTTGTAGAGGCCCGTCATGAATTCGACCGATCTGATCGCCGCCTCACGTATCTTCGGATCGTCGGTGTGCAGCTTGCCATCCGGGGTCACGATGTCCTTGCCGCCATTGGCGATCAGGAAATGGTTGAACAGGTTGGTGCCGTCATTCGGCCCGACGGTGGTGATCTGCAGGCCGATGCTATACATCTTGCGCATCCCCTTGGCGCGCAGCTCCTTCTGCACCGGCTTGAAGAACTCCCAGAATTTGTCCCAGGTCTTCGGGGCGTCCGCCATCTTGAAGCCGGCCTTCTCGACCAGGTCCCCCCAGATGTGGAATGGGGTGGCCCCCTGCTTGACCGCACAAAGGTAGAAGCCGCGCTGTTTCGTGGCACTGTTGTAGAAGCTGGAGTTCAGCAGCGCGCTCTCGGTCATTTTGGACTTCTGCGTCTCCACGACGTCGCTCACGTCCACCAGCTTATCGTTCCAGGCGTTCTGCGGCAGGATCGTTGTGGGGGCATCGTGGAAAATGAGGTCCGGCACGTCGCCGCTGGTCAGCGCGGAGATCGCCTTCTGGTTCAGCGCCATGAACGGCATGGAGCTGAGATCGATCTTGTTGCCGCTGAGCTTTTCGTAGTCCGCGACCGTCTTGCGGAAAGCCTCGTCCTCCGCCGGGACAAAGCCCTGCGTTGCCCAGACAGTGGCCGTGCTGGCCGCGGCGTTGGCGATATATGGCCGCGATAAAGTGCCCGTTGCCGCCAAGCCCACAGATCCGGCAAGCATCGAACGTCGACTCATGTTACCCATGACCGTTTTCCTTCCCTGCTGGCCGGACGTTGGGGCGCCGGCTCTTTGTGTTGCTCCAGAGTAAACCCTTAACTTTTGCATGGCAGCTTACGCTAAATCACGGGGCTCGGTCAAACATTCGGTGCCCCGGCTACTGAGGTCGCGCGTCAGGACCGGTGTGAAACGGAATTGCGCGGTTGATTTTTATCCTTTAGCAATTGTCCCCGCTCCGCGCCGTCGCCAGGCTGGCGCCCAGCGGCCGGACCAGCAGCAGCGCGGCCCCGCCGATCGCGGCCATCGCCAGGAAAGCCAGCCCACCGAAGCGCGCATAGAGAAATCCGGCGAGCAGTACCAGCACGCCGCCGGGCGCGCCGTAGCCGAGCGCCGCGTGCAGCGCCTGCGCCGTGGCGGCGCGCTCCGGAGGGACCGAGCGGCTCAGCACCAGCATCGCCGAGAGATGCTGCATGGCGAAGGTCGCGGCGTGCAGCAACTGAACCACCGCAAGCAACGCCAGCGGCGGCGCGCACGCCATCACGCTCCAGCGAACCACCGATGCAGCGGCGGCGCAGGCGGTGAGCCCGGCCGGGCCGAGCCGCTCGATCAACCGGCGCCCCCAGGCGAACAGCGCGACCTCGGCGACGATGCCCTCGGCGATCAGCACGCCGATCATGCCGTCGCTCATGCCGTGCGCGCGCCAGAACAGCGGCGCGAAACCGTAATAGGCGGCATGCGCCCCCTGGATCAGCGCGCTGGCAAGCACCGCCAGGCGGTGCTGTTCGAGGCGGGCGAGCAGGTGCGCGTCGCCGACGGTCCGTTCACCGCCTTCAACGGCACGGCGGAGGAAGCGGACGAGGAGAAGAGCCGCGTGAAGGTCAGCGTCTCGATCTTCGGCCGCTCCACGCCGGTGGAGCTGGAATACGTGTAGGTGGAGAAGGTCTGAAGTGGGCTCGGGGCGACTGGAAAGGCACGTGGATTTCTCGCCAGCCCTGACGGACCTCCAGTTATGCTGAACGCGCTCTCGCCGGCGGAACTGCCGCCCGAGCGAAGCGGTTATTGGCGCGCATTGCGCAACAGAATCGGTAGATAAAATCGAATGAATGGTAGCTTGCCTGAATGTCGGTTCTGGGTGGATTCCGGTCCTTGAGGTGTGACGCCGCCAATGGCAGGGCAGCGCCAATAGCAGGCGTTTGGCTGATGTCAGAGAGCCGGCATTTGGCTCGTCTTCCCGGTTACGTATCGAACGATCTGCGTTACACCGCAGCCAGAGTTCCATCGCGTCCTGGACGAGGTCCGCGGGTTGTGGGGTGCCTCCACCATCGATAACTTTTGGATGGCATGGGTGTCAGGCCTAGGGACAAACCGACAGACCGCTACAGTAGGTCAGGAGGCCAGCCCTCGTGCGTTAGCCATTGGCAAGACAACCGTTACACATAGGCCGTGCGGTTCCCGATTGATCGCGCTGATTTGGCCGCCGAGCGAAAGTGCGTTCTGCCTTGCCAGCCAAAGTCCGATGCCGAAGTGCGGCGCGCCGCTGCCATGACCCAAGCCCGACGGGTCTGCCGGACGATGTGTGTAGTAGCGATCGAAGATGCGAACCAGACGATCCGGCGCAATGCCGGGCCCGTCATCCTCCACAAGAATGATAGCCTGGTCGCCGTGAGGTTCCAGGCGAACCACCACGCGCCCGCCAGTGGGCGAGAAGCTGATCGCGTTGTCCACAAGGTTCTCCAGGATCGTTTCCAGCGTCTCCGGCTGCCCCGTAACGACGATCCCGTCAGCAACACGGATCTCGAGCCGCACGTCGTGCGTGGGGCTCGCAGTCGCGTAACTATCCATGAAGGCACGAACGAGGGCAGAAAGATCGACGCGAGAGCGCTGCGGCTCCAGCAGCTCCGCGGCAGCGCTGTCCAGGTACCGGGCGGATTGCACCAGCCCGTCCAACCGGTCCAGCGCAGAGGACACCGTTTGGAGGGAGACCTGCAGCGTCCCGTCGTGGGATGAGGCGTGCCGCAGCGGCGGTTCGATCGCCTGGCGGATCGTGCCGATCGGTCCTTTGAAGGCGTGGGCATTGTCCTCCGCCGCCTGGCGTAACATTTCCGCGCTGCGCTTCATGCGCTGCACCATGCTGTCGAATGCCGACGCGAGCGACGCCAACTCCGGTATGTCTGTCATCAAGGCAAAGCCGGCGTGCTCCGTCGGCGACAATGCGAGGCGGCGGAAGCGAAGAAGGCCAAGCCCGACGCCGGCGAAGATTGCCGCGATCAAACATGCCATCAGCACATAGATCGCAAGCGCCGCACGAACTTCCCGGCGTGCCCAATAAGGGCGCGGCTCGATCGCACCAAGCACACGACGCTCGCCGGTCGCGATAACGACAGCCCAGCAGCCAGCCGCACCCTCCACCGACGCCACCGAGGTCAGAACTTCAGTCCCGTCGCCCAGCAACGACGCGTCGCGGCCGCGCAGGAACCTGGCGACGCAGCCCTGCGACAGCCCGGGCAGAATTCCCAGTTCGAGAAGTTGCTGCCGCTCTGCCTCGGTCTGTTCGGGGGAGATCGGTGGTTCGGTCGCAACGAAATAGAAGTCTTCAGCCGTCGTGGCGCTTGCTGGCCTGAGCAAGATCTTGATGCTGCGGTCCGCGGCAGCAAATCGCGACAGCTCGTGCCTTAGCGAGGCGATCTCGGCCGGACGCAAGTCATGCAACACAGGCGCGAGTCCGGCCGCAATTGCATCGCCGGTTTCCGCGACGGCACTGAGGAGCAAAAGGCGTCGTTCCGCGTCCGCGTTTCCCAGTACCGCGAATATGAGCATTGGCAGGGCGATCAGGATAACCGCCAAAGTGAATGCCTGTACGCGGATGGATCGCAGCCAGCGCATGACTCGCCGGCGAGCCGGGCTAGGCATCCCGGTGCCAGCGGTAACCAAAGCCAGGATAATTCTGCAGCGCTGCAAAATCCGGATCGAGCCGGGTGAATTTGCGCCGGATCCGCTTGACCATCGCCCGCACATTGGCACGGTGGCCGTCCTCGCCTTGTCCGGCGACAAAGCCACTGCCGCGAACGACGTCGTAGATCTGGCGATATCCGACGTCGTGGCCGGCCCGCTCCGCCAGCAGTGCGATTACGTCGAATTCGTTCCGGCTGAGCGGCACGTTGCGTCCGCGCCAGCTTGCGCGCTTCGACGACTGCGACAGGACCAGCTCACCGATTCTAAGGTCCACGTGAGTTGGCCCAGATTGCGCTGCGTCTAGTTCAGCGCGCCGCGCCAGGGCGAGTGACAGCCGGTGGAGGATGATCGCCGGGCCCCGCGATTTGTCGATAAAGTCCGTGGCGCCCGCATCGAGCGCCGCCTCCTCGAAAATCGGCTGGCCATATGATGTCAGGAACAACACCGGCACCCGTATGCCGTGCGCACGCAGCGAGTTCAGCAGCTCGAGTCCATCGAGACCAGGCATGTTCCAATCCAGCACACAGGCATCTGGCGGGACGCCCTGCCGCAGACTCGCCAGGGCCTGCCTTGGGTCATCGAAGCACACAGCGTCATATCCCGCCGCCTGGAGATTGGCAGCGAAGACACGCAGAAACAGGGAATCATCGTCCACCAGCGCGATGCGCGCGGCTGGACGCTTGGCAGAATCCAAGTCAGCTGCTCTGGCCATCTCGCAACCGCCTGAGACACGCCTGCTGTACGTCCTGTCGTGAGCCGGCGCCGCTGACCCGATAATCGAGGACACGCAGGCCACCGTGCGTCACATCTGGAAACAGGAAAAGGTCGACCTCGCAGGAGCCCGATCGATAGGTCCACGTTTCTCCGGGGGCGGGTCCGGCTCGGCTCGCCGGTTGACCCAGCAGTGCTCGGACGGCGTTCCCGGACAAGCCATTGACCACCACCGACGTCGGCTCGGGCGCTGCCGGCGGCTTGGTCTCCGTGGTGCTCTCGGCAGGCCATGCTGGTGGGGCCGGTGCGGGTGACGCCCTGGTGGTTGTCGTGCGTCGAGGACCCGTAAATGCCGTTTGCAGGGGATCCGTAACTGCGTGGAACGCCTTGTTGACGCTGCTGCATCCGACCAGGACCAGTGTCCCGGCAAGTACGACCACACGCGTCACTCCGGCCAGCACCGCCCTTTGCCCCGCATCTCCAGTCAAAGGTTGGATCACAAAAGCTACCCCGGCAAGTCCCACCCGGTCACAGGTTGTGACAAAGCGGGGACACGGATTGATCCGCCAAGCGCGCGTAGTTAATAGTTGCCGAAAGCTGATCACTGTGACCGAACACGTGCCCCAATCGACCGGACCGAGGCCGCTCATGACGCCGTGCCAGATCACCCGCATCGCCGTGGCCCCAGCCGGGGAAAAGCGGAAACCGGAAGCGGCGCGCAGCGCGGGGCCGGACCTGCCTTCCAGTGCACGGCAGTGCGACGCGACCAGCGGTGCCTCGACCGATCTTTACGGCACTTCGGCCGAAGATGGGACAGGCGAGCCGAAGGTCCTGAAGTTTCGCCGCTTCGTCAAGAAGTGGGTTCGGGCGCTCGTCGTGCTGGCGGTTATCACGCAGCTTGCTGCCTGCGCAGCGCCGGCGGGCCTGGCCATATTCAGCGCAGGGACAGGCGTCGCGATAGGTACCAGTGTCGATTACACGCTGAATGGCATCGCCTACAAGACCTTCGTCTCGCCGCTGCCGACCGTGCGACAGGCAACGCTGAGCGGCCTGAACCGGATGGGCATGAAGGTCGTTCAGGACAAGAAATCAGACGGCGGCTGGACGATCGCTGCGACCGCCAACGATCGGGAGATCGACATCAATCTGGAGAGCCTGACCAGTCGGACGACCCGCATGCGCGTGGTCGCCAGCAACAGTGCCATCTTCAAGGACCGTGCGACCGAGGCCGCGATTATCGATCAGACCGCCGATGTGCTCGATCGCCGAGCCAGCGCGCGGAGCTAATCGGGGAAGTCCAGCCGCAGTGTCGTCTGTTCAACAAGACAGGAGGAGGTAATCATGCGCAACGTGGTCCTTTCCGGAACCTTTGGCAGCCTGTTGCTGGTTTCTGCCGCGTGGGCTCAGAGCACGCCAGGCAGCAGCACGAGCAGCATCGCAGGGGCCAACAATGCCGGGGCATATAGCCGCCTGTCCCCGGGTGAACAGTCGCTTGCCCGCGCGCTGGCTGGATCGGAAGTCAGGGTGGACGGCAGGAGGCCGATGAGCCTCGATCAGATCGCGGCGTCAAAGGAGTCGGGGAGAGGCTTCGGCCTGATCCTTCAGGAGATGCGCGCAGACGGCGATACAAGTGCGAAGAACTTCGGCAGTGTCGTAAGCGACTTCCGGCACGACCAGAATGCTGAGCGCCGCTTCGATCGTGATGATTTCCGCACGTCCGATCGCGACGATGCCCGTTCTTTCGACCATGACGGAATGCGGCGGTTCGACCGCGACGACGCTCGCCGCTTCGATCGCGATGATTTCCGCACATCCGATCGCGACGATGCCCGTTCTTTCGACCGTGACGGAATGCGGCGGTTCGACCGCGACGACGCTCGCCGCTTCGATCGCGATGATTTCCGCACATCCTATCGCGACGATGCCCGTTCTTTCGACCGTGACGGAATGCGGCGGTTCGACCGCGACCACGCTCGCACCCCTCGCCAAGATGCTGTTCGCAGCTCCGACCAGGACGGGGTGCAACACGGGACAGGGGGCGCTGGCGCCGAGCCCACGGCGATCAATAATGCCCAGGGCAACACCGGCAACGGCAACTCGCAAACCGTCGTTGGCGCGGGCCCGGCCAGCCTATCCGGTTCAGCAAGCGGCGCGCAGAGCACGGCTAGGCTCGCCGCGGGGCACGCGGCGACAACAACTGCTGTTGGCAACAGCGCAACTGCGTCGGGCAGTTTGGTCACCGGCCTGAACAGCAGCCAACCCAGTGTAGGTAGCGGCGGGCAGGTCGCTGCGAGGTCCGGTGGGGGCCAGGCAGCAACAACAACCGCTCTTGGCAACAGCGCTGCCGCGTCAGGCGATTTGGTCACCGGCCTGAACAGCAGCCCAACCGTCAGGGGTGGTGGCAGCCACAGCACGGCGAAGCCCGCCGCTCAGGCCACTGCAATCACCACGGGTCTCGGCAACGTGTCGAGTGGCTCGCACAGCCTTGTCACCGCGGGCAACAGCAGTCCAACCGCTGCGAGTGGCGGCGGTCATGCAGCTGCGACGCCCAGCGCTCAACACACGGCGATCACCACGGGTCTCGGCAATGTGTCGAGCGGCTCGCACAGCTTTGTCACTGCGGGCAACAGTAGTCCAACCGCCGCGAGTAGCGGCAGTCATGCAGCTGCAACGCCCGCCGCTCAGGCCACGGCGATCACCACGGGTCTCGGCAATGTGTCGAGCGGCTCGCACAGCTTTGTCACCGCGGGCAACAGCAGTTCAACCGCTGCGAGTGGCGGCAGTCATGCAGCTGCGACACCCAGCGCTCAACACACGGGGATCACCACGGGTCTCGGCAACGTGTCGAGCGGCTCGCACAGCTTTGTCACTGCGGGCAACAGTAGTCCAACCGCTGCGAGTAGCGGCGGTCATGCAGCTGCGACGCTCAGCGCTCAACACACGGCAATCACCACGGGTCTCGGCCATGTGGGGACTGGTTCGCGCAGCTTCTGACCTCACAATAATGACAGCGACCCTTTGGCCAGCCGCCGCCAGGCAATGCGCTTGGCGGCGCGTCGCCGATGCGGTGGCTCTCCTGTAACGGTTTACTGTTGCGAATCTGCCAAGACAATACTCGGTGGAGACGGAGGAGAATCATGACGGGACGTGGGATCGCGAACGGCATTGGACTGGTCGGTCTCGCCATTTGCTTGGCGGGTTGCGGCTACAATCGAGGGGACCGCGCCTTGTCAGGGGGTCTGATAGGTGCCGGCGGCGGGGCTGCAATCGCAGCGGTTACGGGAGGTTCCCCCCTCGTAGGAGCCGCGATCGGTGGCGCCGCGGGCGCGCTCGGTGGTGCGCTGACTAGCGGACATGACATCAATCTCGGCCGGCCGATCTGGCGATGAGGCCACGGGCCCGTTGGCATCTGTCGTGTGCCTACCATTCACGCCGTCCAGACGTAACGGTGACGCAAACCGCCCGGGAACGGCACCGCGCGAAAACGCCCAGAGAGCATGACAGTCGGACGGAGCGGCGTGTCTTTGCCGAGTGCGATGCGCATGCGCGCGGCGTTGTAGTATGTCGAATAACCCGTAAGCACGCAGCGAAGTGTGCTCCCCGAAGACCACGAGGTGGTCCAAGCATACGCGCCGGTTTCATCCACTATCGGCCGGACACCGGTCGCACGGCCGTGCCATCACCCTGCGCCCCACCCGCCGCCCGCGGCGTTGCGAGGCTGGCGCTCAGCGGCCGGACCAGCAGCAGCGCGGCCCCGCCGATCGCGGCCATCGCCAGGAAAGCCAGCCCACCGAAGCGCGCATAGAGCGATCCCGCGAGCAGCACCAGCAGCCCGCCGGGCGCGCCGTAGCCCAGCGCCGCGTGCAGCGCCTGCGCCGTGGCGGCGCGCTCCGGGGGAACCGAGCGGCTCAGCACCAGCATCGCCGAGAGATGCTGCATGGCGAAGGTCGCGGCGTGCAGCAACTGGATCGCCGCAAGCAACGCCAGCGGCGGCGCGCACGCCATCACGCTCCAGCGCACCACCGACGCCGTGGCGGCGCAGGCGGTGAGCCCGGCCGGGCCGAGCCGCTCGATCAATCGGCGGCCCCAGGCGAACAGCGCGACCTCGGCCACGATACCCTCGGCGATCAGCATGCCGATCATGCCGTCGCTCATCCCGTGCGCGCGCCAGAACAGCGGCGCGAAGCCGTAATAGGCGGCGTGGGCGCCCTGGATCAGCGCACTGGCAAGCACCGCCAGGCGGAATGGGCGAATGGCGAACAGGTGCAGCCCCGCCAGGGAGCGTCGCCCGCCAGACCTGCCGGCGGTCTGCGGCAGTAGCGGGGTCACGACCGCCCCGGCGCCGTAGCTGGCGGCCAACAGCCAGGGCACCAGCCAGGAGCCGGTGACGGACAGCAGCCAGCCCGGGCCGGCGCTCGCCGCCATGTAGGCGATCGAGCCGATCGAGCGCACCTTGCCGTATTCCATGCGCCCCTCCCGCGCGAGGGCGAGCGCCAGCGAATCGATCAGCGGATTGAGCGCAGACGAAGCGACGCCCTGCACGGCGGCGACCAGCAGCAGCGGCAGGAACCCGCTGGAGGGAATGTAGAGCAACGCCGCCACGGCAGCGGTGACCGAAGCCGCCAGCATCACCGGCCGGCGGCCGATCCGGTCGGCGACCGTGCCCCAGCTCGGGCCGGCGATCACCCGCAGCAGCGCCGCCGCGCCGAGCACCTGGCCGATCGCGACGGCACTCAGGCCGCGATCGGCGAACCACAGCGGCAGGAAGGCGGTGTTGATGGCGGAGGCGGAAAACAGCGCCGCGAAGAACAGGGCGACGCGGACGCCTGCCGACATCCCGCGTTACGCGGCGCGCTGCAATGCCGCGAGTTCGCGGATCTTGCGCGCCATCGCGGCGATGCCGTTGCCGCGGTTGGTGGACAACGCCTCCAGCAGGCCGAGTTCCCTCAGGAAGACCGGGTCGGTGGCGACGATCTCCGTCGGCGATCGGCCGGAGTAGACGCGCAGCAGCAGTGCGATCAGACCGGAGACGATGGCGGCATCGGAAATGCCGGCGAGATACAGCCTGCCATCGCGCAGCGCGCCTTCCATCCAGACCCGGCTCTGGCAGCCCGGCACGCGATGCGCGTCATCCGCCCAGGCATCGGGAAACGCCGGCAGCTTGCGGCCCAGCTCGATGATGAACTGATAGCGTTCCATCCAGTCGTCGAGCACGGCGAGTTCCTCGCCGATCGCGGCGATGGCCGCGGCGGCGGAGTCCTCCTCGGGGCGGACGAAGGGATCCTGCATGCGGGGGCTATAGCTTGAGAATTCGCTTCGCGTTGCCGCCGGCGATCTTCGCCCTGTCCTCGGCACAGAGGGGAATGGTTTCCAGCCATTGCGTCGCCGGCTGGTTCGGCGCGAACGGGTAGTCGACCGAGAACATGATGCGGTCCACGCCCATCTCCTGCACGCAGCACAGCAGCGCCGGATCGGACCAGAAGCCGCTGGTGGTGATGGTGAAATGCTCGGTGAACACGTCGCGGAAGGCAAACCCGGGCTTGCTCTCGCGGGACAGCGCCATGTTGATGCGCCACATGTAGAACGGCAGGCCCTCGCCCAGATGGCCGAGGATGAATTGCAGCCTGGGGTAGGCGTCGAACACGCCGTTCAGCACCAGGCGCAGGCCCTGCGTCGCGGTCTCCACGGTGAAGCCCCAGGCGGCGCGCAGCAGCCCCGGCCACTCCTTCAGCAGGTCCTGGTAGTAGGCGTCGATCACCGCCTGGTTCGGCACCGACGGGTGCAGGTAGATCGGCACGTCCAGTGCCTGCGCGCGCTCGAGGATCGGCCAGAAGCGCCTGTCGTCCAGGAACACGCCGTTGGTCAGCCCGTGCACCATGGCGCCCTTGAAGCCGAGCTGCGTCACCGCGCGTTCCAGCTCGTCGGCGGCGGCCTTCGGATCCGGCGTGGGCAGCGAGGCGAAGCCGGCGAAGCGGTCCGGATGCGCGCGCACCGCCTCGTGCAGCCGGTCGTTGGCGATCCGCGCCATGCGCACCGCACTGTCCGCGTCCATCTTCTGCATCGCCGGCGCCGAATGGGAGATCACCTGCAGGTCGATGCCCGCCTCGTCCATCTCCTTGATCCTGAGTTCGCCAAGGTCTTCGAGCCGCTGCACGATATGCGGCGCCCGGTTGGCATCCAGCGGGCCGTACAGCGCGCCCACCTCGGGGTGCTGGAAGTGCTCTTCGAGCGCGATGACAAGCGGCTTCGCTGGCATGGCTGCATCTCCCCTGGTTTGCGTGGTCTTTGGACGTCGGTTCGTCCGTGGTCAATGCCCCGAGACGAGCCCCCGTAGGGCGGAAAAGCGTCCCCCGGACTTGATCCGGGGGACGCTTTTCCGCCCTACTCAGTGCAGCCGCGGGTGAACGCGGATGAACGCGGATATTTATGGGCGGGCTGGCGCGTTCGCGTTGTCCGCGCCGGCTTTCCCCGCCTTGCGGCCACGCTTGCCGACACGGCCGGTGACGACGCGCATCGCCTGCTGCTGCGCCGTGGCGGGGACCAGTTGCAGGGTCGGCCAGCCGCGATGCGTCAGGATCACCTCCCTGCCGTTCAGTGCCGCCTCACTCACCTGCCCCCAGCGGTTCAGTGCCGTCTCGGTGGCGATCCAGAG
>JBGPND010000088.1:0-19667 GCA_041487355.1 Acetobacteraceae bacterium
CGTGGCATGATCGCTTTGGATGGTGGTCTCGCAGGCGCGAGGTTGGTCGGTGTTCGCCATCGGTTGCCTCCCTTGCAAGGTGGAAAGGCAACTCAATCCGCTTCCGCGTCAGGCCGCCATCCACACCTGCATAGGGTCTTGTCCCGGCCATCCACGCACTTCGGTTGGTGCGCGGATGGCCGGGACAAGCCCGGCCATGACGATGAAAGAACGACCATCCGTGGGGCAACCGAGCGAATCGTGCTTAGTACACATTGGCCAGGTCGCGGATCGCCTGCACCACTGCCTCCGGCGCCTCGTTTGGCAGGAAATGGCCGGCCACGGGAATCACCCGCCGCTCGTAGCGCGATGTGAAGTGGCGCGCGTGCTGCTCGGAGCCTTGTGGCGGACCGACGCCGTCGGCCGCGCCGTGCAGCACGATGGTGGGAACGGTGATCTTCGGTTGTTCGGCGAGGCGTCGCTCGATCGGCTCCAGCGCCGGATCGCCCGGCGCGGCACCGTAGCGGTGGCGATAGGACTGGATCACCACATCGACAAAGTCCGGATTCTCGAAACTCTCGCCCGTGCGCTGGTAGGTGGCTTCGTCGAAGTTCCAGTTGGGTGACCACAGCTTCCACAACAGACGGCAGATGTCGTGCCGGTTCTGCGTCAGGCCGGCGCGGCCGCGCTCGGTGTGGAAATACCATTGGTACCAGTGGCGATATTCCGCGGCCGCCGAGGCCGGCTTCGCGGCGGCTGCAATGTTCTGGATATTGTAGCCGGTGACGGAAACCAGGCCGCGCACGCGCTCCGGCCAGAGTGCCGCAACGATGCAGGCGGCGCGTCCGCCCCAGTCGTAGCCGGCCAACATCGCCTGCCGGATGCCGAGCGCATCCATGAAGTCGCGCAGGTCTGCTCCAAGCGCGGCCTGCTGGCCGGAGCGCGGTGTGGCGGGATCGAGGAACCGCGTCGGCCCATAGCCGCGCAGCCACGGCACCAGCACGCGGCACCCATCCGCCGCCAGCGGTGGCGCGACGCCGTCGTAGGCGTGCACGTCGTCCGGGAAGCCGTGCAGCAGGACGACCGCGGGACCGTCCGCCGGGCCGCTTTCCTGGTAGCCGATTTCCAGCGTGGCGGTGCGGACTGTCTTCGGCATGGCTGCGCGTCAGCGAATCAGATTGTTGGTGACAGCACCGCCCGTCGCGGTGCGTCCGCCATCGACGACGTATTGCGCGCCGGTGATGTTACTCGCGAGGTCGGAGCACAGGAACAGCACCAGGTTGGCCACCTCTTCGGCCGTGCCGTAACGGCCGATCGGGATGTTGGACTGGTAGCGGTCGCCGACGCTGCCCGGATCGCTCGGGTTCAACATGGATTCCAGCGAATGGATCATGCGCGTGTCGATCGGCCCCGGACACACCGCGTTCACCCGCACGCCCTGTCGTGCCACCTCGCCGGCCGCGGTCTTGGTGAGCCCGATCACCGCGTGCTTGGAGGCGACATAGGCCGGCATCCCCGGCGATGCGACGAGGCCGGCGACCGAGGCGGTGTTGACGATCGCGCCGCGTTTCTGCTTCAGCATCACCGGTAGCACGTGCCGCAGGCCGAGGAACACGCCCTTCACGTTGACGCTCATTACGGCATCGAACATCGCTTCGTCGTATTCCGCTGTGGGGGCGACGCTGCCCTCGATGCCGGCGTTGTTGTGGAAGCAGTCGATCGCGCCGTAGGCATCGAGTGCGGCCTTCACATAGGCCTGCACATCTGCGGATTTGGTCACGTCGGCGGCGACGAACAGCGCCTCGCCGCCTTGCTGGCGGATGATGCCGGCGGTGCCCTCGCCGCCGGCGGTGTCACGGTCCACCACGACGACCTTGGCGCCATCCCGCGCGAAGCCGATAGCGGTGGCGCGTCCGATGCCGTTGCCGGCGCCGGTGATCAGCGCGACCTTGCCCTTGAAATCCATGGTTTCCTCCGGTGCTTGTGTTGGCGAACACTGTCATTGCGAGCGAAGCGAAGCAATCTCGGGGGCGTTAAGCTCCACGAGATTGCCGCGTCGCTTCGCTCCTCGCAATGACAAGGGGCGGGACAAGGGGCGGGGCGTTCAAGCGAGGAGCTCTTGGCGCACCTCCTCCAGACAGGCCCAGACATAGGGCGCGAATGACCGTGCCACCTCGATGCGGAACGTGTCCGCCGCGGTCCGCCAGAGCACGATCTCCGCCTTGCCGAACACGGTGCGCGTGCACATGCCGACGGGGAACGCGGACGGATGCAGATCGAGCGCGCAGAACGCATTGATCGCCCAGGCGGCGCGCGGGCCGGATACGGAAAAAGCGCTGTTGCGATGCGACACATCGACCACACTGGCGGGCTGCGCGACATCGACCGCCGCAATGGTCTCATCGGGTGCCAACAGCAGAAATTCGTCCGGCCCGAGCCACAGCAGGGCACGGTTTCCACCCACGGTGGCGCGGCAACGTTCCGGCAACACCATGCCGATCGAGGCGAGGACCGCCGCATCACCGCGGATGATCATCCGCGTGGCCGGCGGCAGAGCAGTCAGTTGCACCGCGGCACAGTCGAGCGACGCGGCCGCCATCGCAGCCAGATTGTGCGCGCGCTCAACCATGCAGGCGCTTGCCTTCCTTGTCGTAGAAGCCTGGATCCGTCACCCGGACGGCGATGGTGCGATCGGGCATCGGCACATACAGCATCTGCCCGATCCGCGCACGGCCACCAGCCACCAGCGCCAACGCGATCGGGCGCCGCAGCGTCTCGCTCCAGTAGGCCGAGGTGACGTGACCGAGCATCGGCAGCGGAACCGGAACATTGGCGTCGGCGACGATCTGCGCGCCTTCCTCCAGCATGTCAGGGGACAATAGCCCCGCAAGTTGCTTGCGGTCTGGGCGCAACATGTCGGGCCGCGTCAGCGAACGCTTGCCGACAAAATCCGGCTTCGCCCTGCCAACCGCCCAGTCGAGGCCAAGATCGGCGGGAATCACCGTGCCATCGGTTTCCTGGCCGACGATGATGTAGCCTTTCTCTGCACGCAGCACGTGCATTGTCTCGGTGCCGTAGGGCGTGATGCCGTGTGGCGCACCGGCGGCAAACACCGCTTCCCAGACGGCGGCGCCGTAGTCGGCCGGCACGTTGATCTCGTATCCCAGCTCGCCGGTGAAGCTGACGCGGAACAGCCGGGCCGAAACGCCGCAGACGCGGCCTTCGCGCACGCTCAAATGCGGCATCGCCTCGGGCGAGATGTCGATGTCCCGGACCAGCGGTGCGATCACCTGGCGCGCCAGCGGGCCCTGCACGGCGATCACCGCCCATTGCTCCGTGATGGATGTGAGCCACACGCGGAGTTCAGGGAACTCCGTCTGCAAATAGTCTTCCATATGATGCAGCACACCCGCGGCACCGCCGGTGGTCGTCGTGACGTGAAAGCGATCCGGCGACAGACGGGCGACGACACCATCGTCCATCACGAACCCGGCCTCGTTCAGCAGCAGCCCATAGCGGCAGCGTCCTGGGGCAAGACCGGTGAAGCTGTTGGTATAGAGACGGTTGAGGAATTCCGTCGCATCAGGGCCAACCACTTCGATCTTGCCAAGCGTGGTGGCGTCGAACATCCCGACCGCGTTGCGCACCGCACGGCATTCGCGCGCGACGGCTGTTTGCATATCCTCGCCGTCGCGCGGGAAGCAGCGCGCGCGCTGCCATGTGCCGACATCCTCGAACAGCGCACCCTGCGCTACGGCCCAATCGTGGATCGGCGTGTGACGAACCGGTTCGAACATTGCGCCGCGCGCGGTGCCGGCGAGTGCACCGAAGGTGACAGGCGTGTACGGCATGCGGAACGTCGTGTGCCCGACCTGCGGAATTGGTCGCCGCAGCATGTCCGACACGATCGCCAGTGCGTTCATGTTCGAGGTCTTGCCCTGATCGGTCGCCATGCCGGTCGTGGTGTAGCGCTTCACATGTTCGATCGAACGGAAGCCCTCTCGCGTGGCAATATGCAGGTCCCTGGCCGTCACGTCGTTCTGGAAGTCGACGAATGCCTTGCCGCGCGTGGCGGCGGGCCGCGGCGCGGCGTGATGTTGGCTGTCACGCGCGCCGGTCACGGCGAACCGGCGCGGCGGAGCGGCCCGGTCGCCGGCGGCATAGCCCTCCTCCAGGCAGGCCGTGAGTGCGAAGCTGCCGTTGCAGGCGCCGACGGATCGTTCGCGTGCGGCGGACTGGCCTGGCAGGAACGCACCCAGTCGCTCGTCGAAGCGAAGCTTGCCGCGGGATTGCGAGAACAGGTGCACCGACGGCGTCCAGCCGCCGCACATCAGCAGCGTGTCGCAAGCGACGATCTCCCCACTGGACAGCGTGGCGGCGGTTATCCGCAGACGCCCCCTGGTCGCAACCACGTGCGTTCCAGCGCGCACCGGCATGTCGGACGCACGGGCAATCTCGCTTGGTTCCGGCCGCAGATCGGCCACGGCAACGATCGAGACACCAGCTTCACGCAATGCCGTCGCCGCCGCATAGGCACTGTCATCGGCGGTGGCAATCACCACGCGCGTGCCGACCTTCACGCCGTAGCGCATGAGATAGGTGCGCACGGCGTCGGCCAGCATGACGCCAGGCCGGTCGTTGCCGGGAAAAACCAGCGGCCGTTCGATCGCTCCGGTGGCGATGACGACCTGCTTCGCGCGCACCTGCCAGAGCCGCTCGCGCGGCAGATTCGGATCGGGCTGCGCCAGGTGGTCGGTGATTCGCTCGACGAGCCCCACCATGTTGTCGGGGAACCAGCCGAACGCGGTGGTGCGCGGCAGCAGCATCACGTCCGGGTGCCGCGCGAGTTCGGAATTCGTTTCACTCAGCCAGACAGAGGCTGGTTTGCCATCGATGCCGACCTCGGTCTCGGCCAGCAGCGATCCGCCCAGCTCCGCCTGCTCGTCACAGAGCATCACGCGGGCGCCCGTGGCCGATGCGGCGAGTGCTGCTGCCAGGCCGGCAGGCCCTGCACCGATCACCAGCACGTCGCAATGGGAAAAGTGCTGCGCATAGCGATCCGGATCGGCTGCGGTCGGCGCGCGCCCGAGACCGGCGGCGGCACGAATGGCGGGCTCGTAAAGGTGCCGCCAGAACGCGCGCGGCCACATGAAGGTCTTGTAGTAGAAGCCCGCCGGAAACAACGGTGCCAGCGCGTCGTTGACGGCGCCGAGATCGAACGCGAGAGACGGAAAATGGTTCTGGCTGCTCGACCGCAGCCCGTCGTACAGCTCCTGTTGCGTCGCGCGCTGGTTCGGCGTGACGCGTCCGGCATCACGATCGATGGCGACCAACGCGTTCGGTTCTTCCGACCCCGCGGACAGGATGCCGCGCGGCCGATGGTACTTGAACGATCGGCCGACCAGATGCACGCCATTGGCCAGCAGCGCGGAGGCGAGCGTGTCTCCCTGGCAGCCGGTGAATTGCTTGCCGTCGAAACTGAATGACAGCGGTTGCCCACGGTCGATCCGGCCGCCCGCCGGCGTGCGGAATTCACCGGTCATTGGGTTGGCACGTCCGGCTTCGGCTCGCCGGGCCTGTAGGTGGCGAGGATGCGGTCGCTGACCGTATCGCGCACACAATTGAAGAACCGACCGCAACCGTGGATGTGGCGCCAGCGCTCGTGATGCACACCTTTGGGATTGCTGCGCATGTAAAGGAACTCTGCCCATTCCTGGTCATCCAGCGAACCGGGGTCGCGCGGACGGACAATGTGCGCCTCGCCGCCGTAGCGGAACTCGTTCTCCGGCCGCGCGCCGCACCAGGGACAGGCGATCAGCAGCATCAGTGCGCCACGGCCGCGGCGGCGGCCTCGTCGATCAGGCGGCCGGTGCGGAACCGATCGAGCGTGAACGGCGCTGCGATCGGGTGCGGTTCGTCGCACGCTATCGTCGCGGCGAACACATGCCCGGATCCGGGCGTTGCCTTGAACCCGCCGGTGCCCCAGCCGCAGTTGACGAACAAACCCGGCACCGGTGTCAGCCCGATGATCGGCGAACGATCCGGCGTGACATCGACGATGCCGCCCCAGTTGCGCAGCATGCGCAGGCGACGGAAGCTCGGAAACAGCTCGCAGATCGCCTCCAGCGTATGCGCCGAAATGTGCAGCCCGCCCGCCTGGCTGTACGACACATAGGCATCGGTGCCGGCGCCGATCACCAGCTCGCCCTTGTCCGACTGCGAGATGTAGGCGTGGATGCTGTTGGACATCACCACGCAGGGCAGCACCGGCTTCACCGGCTCGGACACCAGCGCCTGCAACGGGTAGCTCTCCAGCGGCATGCGCACGCCGGCCATCGCCATAACCACGCTGGTATGGCCGGCCGCAACCACCGCAATCTTTTTCGCTGCAATGCGCCCGCGCGTCGTCTCGACCGCATTCACCGCACCGGACGGCGCGCTGCTTATCGCGGTCACTTCGCAGTTCTGGACGATGTCGACGCCGAGAGCGCTCGCCCCGCGCGCGTAACCCCAGGCAACCGCATCATGCCGCGCCACGCCGCCACGGCGCTGCAGCGCGGCGCCCAGGATCGGATGGCGCAGATCGGACGAAATGTTCAGCGGCGGGCAGAACGCCTTCGCCTGCTCCGGCGTCAGCCATTCGTTGTCGATGCCGTTCAGCCGGTTGGCGTGCACGTGGCGCTTGAACACCTGCACGTCGTGCACCGAATGCGCCAGCATCATCACGCCGCGCGGCGAATACATGACGTTGTAGTTCAGTTCTCGCGACAAGCCTTCCCACAGCTTCAGCGCATGTTCATAGAGCGCCGCGCTCGCGTCCCACAGGTAGTTCGAGCGGATGATCGTGGTGTTGCGCCCGGTGTTGCCGCCGCCGAGCCAGCCGCGCTCCAGCACCGCGACATTGCGCACGCCATGCTCCTTGGCGAGATAATACGCCGTGGCCAGACCGTGACCGCCGGCGCCGACGATCACCACGTCATACGCCGCCTTCGGCTCGGGCGAGCGCCACTGCTCCGGCCAGGCAGACCCGCCCAACGCGTGGCGCACCAAGGTGTATAGCGAAAAGCGCAACGTTTCCTGTCCCCGCCGCATCCTCTCCCGTGCATCGTGTTGAGGCAAGCGCTCCCACCCTGTAGCATTGGCGCCAAATGGGGGAACGGATATGGCCGACTACGACTACATCATCATTGGCGCCGGTTCGGCTGGCTGCGTGCTGGCCCACCGGCTGAGCGAGAACCCGCGCAACAAGGTGCTGTTGCTGGAGGCCGGGCCGAAGGACGATTCCATGTGGATCGCCATTCCAGTCGGCTTCACCAAGCTGCTCAACAGCGAGCGCTACAACTGGAATTTCGCCACCGAGCCGGAGGACAACGTCAAGGGCCGCTCGATCCCGATTCCCCGCGGCAAGACGCTCGGCGGATCGAGCTCGATCAACGGCATGCTGTATGTCCGCGGCAATCCGCTCGACTACGACACCTGGTCGCAGTTCGGCAATCGCGGCTGGTCGTACGAATCGGTGCTGCCGTATTTCCGCAAGTCGGAGCACTTCGAGCCCGGCGGGGACGAAGCGCGCGGGCGGGGTGGCCTGCTGAACGTCGCCAACATGATCGAGCGCGCCGAACTGCTGGATGCGTTCATCGACGCAGCCGCCGCCGAGGGCTATCCGCGCAATCCCGACTACAACAACGGCAAGCAGGAAGGCTTCGGCTACTACCAGGTCACCCAGAAAGACGGCAGGCGCTGGTCCACCGCGCGCGCCTTCCTGGACCCGGCGCGCGGCCGCCCGAACCTGCGCGTCGAGACCGAGGCTCACACGACGCGCATCCTGCTCGAGGGCAAGCGCGCCGTGGGCGTGGAGTATCGCCAGCACGGCCAGACGCATCAGGCGCGCTGCGGCGGCGAGGTGATCCTGTCGGCCGGCGCGGTGAAGTCGCCGCATGTGCTGGAACTGTCAGGCATCGGCCAGCCGGAACTGCTGCAATCGCTCGGCATCGAGGTTAAGCACGAGCTGCGCGGCGTCGGCGAGAACTACCGCGACCACTTCGCACCGCGCATGAGCTGGCGCGTGAAGCTGCCGATCACGCTGAACGAGCAGACCCGTGGCCTGGCCTTCGTGAAGGAGATCATCAAGTACTATACGCAGCATCGCGGTGTACTGACGTTCACCGCCGGTATCGTCTATGGCTTTGTCAGGACGCGGCCGGAATTGGTGGAACCCAACGTGCAATACCATTTCGCGCACGCGAGCTACGCCACCGCTGCCACGCGCGTGCTGGATCGCCAGCCTGGCATGACGCTGACGATTTATCAGTGCCGACCGGAATCCAAGGGCTCGATCCACGCCAGGTCGGCCGATCCGCTGGCGGCGCCGGCGATCCGGCCGAACTTCCTCGCCGAGGAGCTGGATCGCCAGACCGTGGTCGCCGGCATGAAGATCGGCCGGCGCATCATCGACAACGCGGTGATGGACAAGTACCGCGCCTTCGAGATGAACCCGGGCGATCAGGTGCAGACCGATGAGGAGTGGCTCGATTTCGCGCGCATGAACGGCCAGACCACCTACCACGTGACCGGCACGTGCAAGATGGGCCACGATCCGATGGCGGTGGTGGACGATGAGTTGCGCGTGCACGGAATCGCGGGGCTGCGCGTGATCGACGCCTCGATCATGCCGACCCTGGTGTCCGGCAACACCAACGCCGCCGTCATCATGATCGCTGAGAAGGGCGCCGACATGATCAAGGCCGCGGCGGCGCAGCCGGTGCGTGCCGCCGCCTAGCCGAAGCGTACCAGCCGTCCGATCGGCGCGCCGAGCACCTCATCTTCGCGCATCACCGTCTGGCCGCGCACGATCGTGGCGATCGGCCAGCCGGTGATGTCCATGCCGGCGAACGGCGTCCAGCCGCATGGCGAAACGATCCAGGATTCCTCGATGCGCCGGCGGCGCTTGAGGTCGACCAGGGTGAAATCCGCGTCGTAGCCCGCGGCGAGACGGCCCTTGCCGACCACACCATAGACGCGTGCCGGTCCGGCGCACATCAGATCGACCATGCGGCTGAGGGAAAGCCGACCGGCATTCACGTGATGCAGCATCACCGGCACCAGGGTCTGCACCCCGGTGAGGCCGGCGGGGCAATCCGGCCACGGCAGCAGCTTCTTGTCGCGTGCGTGCGGCGCGTGGTCGGAGCCGATCGTGTCCACCGTGCCGTCATTGATCGCGCGCCAGCCCGCCTCGAGGTGACGCGGCCCGCGGATCGGCGGGTTCATCACGCCGAAGCCCTTCAGCGTGTCGTAGCAATCAGGCGCCACCTGCGTCAGGTGGTTCACCAGCATCTCGCAGGTGGCGATGTCGCGGAAGTCCTTCAGGTAGTCGAGTTCCTCGGCGGTGGAGACGTGCAGGATGTGCGCCGGCCGGCCCGTCGCGCGGGCCAATGCCATCAAACGACGCGTGCCGAGGAACGCAGTTTCTTCGTCGCGCCATTCCATGTGCTTCGAATAGGGATCGCCAGACTTGAACATGTGGCGGCGTTCCTGCAGCCGGTATTCATCCTCGGAGTGGTAAGCGATGCGCCGGCGCCCCGACCGCATCACGCGTTCCAGGTGTTCGTCGTCCTCCACCATCAGATCGCCGGTCGAGCTGCCCGCGAAGATCTTGATCCCGCACACGCCGCGGCCGAGTTCCAGCTTCGCCAGTTCCGGGATGTTCTGCTTGGTGCCGCCGACGTAGAGCCCGATGTCGCACCATGATTCGTGTTCGACATACCCTTGCTTCCACGCAAGCCGCTCCGCATCGGTGATCGAGGGCGACGTGTTCGGCATGTCGAACACTGCCGCAAGCCCGCCCAGCACGGCGGCCTTGGTGCCGGTGGGGATGGTTTCGACCGTCTTGTCCCCCGGATCGCGCAGATGCACGTGCGGATCGATCAGACCGGGCAGCACGTGAAGACCGCTGGCATCGATGGTCCGCTCGGCGGTCGCGTCCGCAGCGACGCCGAGTGCGGCGATGCGGCCATTGCGCACGCCGATGTCGGTGCCCTCCACGCCCCAGGGCAGAACGCAATTGCCGTTGCGGATCAGCAGATCGAAATGTGCCGGCATGAGTGCTTCCTTCCACCCCTTGAGGCAGCAAGTAGCACTAAGGATGGCCGGACGTCACGCGGGCGCCGCGATTGCTCGCCCCGCCTTGACAATGAGACGGCCAATGTCAAAGTTTGACACCATCGGATGATAGGATTGGGTGACAGCCCGCAACGTTAGCCTGACAGATCACCCGGCCTCATTCGTGGACCAGCAAGTGACGAGCGGGCGACACCAGAACGCGAGCGAAGTGGTACGCGAGGCGCTGCGTCGGTACGAATCGGAGCTTGCTGCCGAGCAGGCCTGCGTCGAGATGATCCGTGGCATTGCGCGGGAAGGCCGTGAGGCGATCAGGCGCGGCGAGTATGCTTTCATTGACGAGGGCGAGGCACGAGAGGCCCTGTTCCGCCGCGTCACCGGCCGTGTCGACGCAAAGCCGGCAAGCGGCCGGCGCAGGCGTGGCTGAGTGGAGGTTATCAAGACCGGCCGAAGCACAGCTCACCCAGGTCCTGGCGAACAGTTTGCAGGGCTGGGGCGAGCCCGGGCGCGACCGTTACGCCGCCCTTGTCATCGCCGCGATGCAGGATGTCGCCGACGATCCCGATGGCAATGGGTCAAGGCTGATCGAAGGCGCGCTGCGCATCTACCACATCCGGCACAGCCGACGCCGCACGCCTGATCCTTTGGCTCGCGCGCGTCGGCCGCGGCATATCCTGGTCTATGAGACCGCGACGGACGGCGTGGTTGACATTCTTGGCCTGTTCTACGACGGCATCCCCGGCGAGTTCGGCGTGCGCCGGGTGCTGGAGGGGTTGGTCTGATACCGCCGAGCGGAGACGATGACTCGTTGGCGTCAGGCCAGCGAATGAGCTTGTGACGAAACCGGCCAGTTGACCCCTGTCATTGCGAGCGGAGCGAAGCAATCTCGTGGAGCATAACGCCCCCGAGATTGCTTCGCTCCGCTCGCAATGACAGCCGGACGTGATACTCGTCGATTGGGTCACACGCTTTTGCGCTGGCACGAGGATTACAAATCAAAACCTGCGCTCGGCAGTATGTGCCGTCCGCTTGACGGCAGCCCAAGAACGTGCCGCCGCGCCCATAGCGCGCAGACAGCAGCGTCCACGCCGCGAGGCGCGTGCCGTCAGCTTTCCTCGATCTGGTCCATCTGCCTTGCGCCGTAGCGCCAGCTCCACGCGATCATCAGGGCGAGGCAGCCGATCCACATCGCCTCGCTGAGCGGCAGGAACAGGGCGACCGGCACCAGCGGAATGAGGATCAGGCGCAGCGAGGCCTCGACGAGCAGGGCGGCAGCCCAGACCGCCGTGATGCTGCGCATCAGGCGCCGATACCGCGGCACCGTCTCCCAGAGGGTTTCCGCCTGTTGTCGGTCGGCCGCGTCCCCACCGAGGTTGGCGAGATGGAACACCAGCGGGCGGCGCACGAACAGCGATGCCAGGAACACAACGCCGAGCGAACCGGTGAACAGCGAGCCCTTGGCAAGAGCGAGGAAGGGGCTGGTGAAGTACAGCGCGGCGAGGATCGAAGCGACAGTCGCTACGAGTACGATCATGCCGAGCGCCTGCACCCGCCGCTCGCGGACGAAACCCAGGATGATTGCGGCGATCGGAAACACCGTACCGGCCGCGAGCGCCTGCACCGTGGCCACGCCCTGATAGCTCAACACCAGGTAGGTGGCGTAGGGCAGCACCGCATTGACGCCGATGTCCCGCAACAGGACCTTGCGATCGCTCATTGTGCGGCCAGCGTCTCGAACACGTCCCCCGTTGGCGGTAGCCCCAGAATATGCCGGCGGTGCCATAGCGCGTAGAACAGCAGCTTCCAGGCCGCGAACCCGTGCCGCCAGCGGCGGATGTTGCTGAACAGCGCACGCACCTTGGCCGGATCGGCAATTTCCGCAACGCCTGGCTGCGCGGCCACCAGCGGCCCCAGCCGCGAACCCTGGCCCTTGATCCACTCGCCGACTGGCACCGTGAACCCCTGCTTCGGCGCGAACGGCCGCGCCACCGGCAGATGCTTTTCCAGCCATTTGCGCAGGATCCACTTGCCCAGCCCGTCGTGCAGCTTCATCGCATCCGGCAGGCGGAAAGCCGCCTTCGCCACACCAGGATCGAGGAATGGCGTGCGCCCCTCCACCGCGTGCGCCATCAGGCAGCGGTCCAGCTTCAGCAGCAGATCATGCGGCAGCCAGTCGGCCATGTCGGTCGCCTGCGCCGCAGCCAGACGGGAGCGGCCACCTTCGGCAGCCTGCGCCTCCGCCGCGGCAATGCCGTCGCGCCAGACGGAGGGACGCGAGCGCAGCACATCCACCCGGTCGAAGCTGCCACGCGCCCACATCGCCCGCCCACCCAGCCACCACGGCTTCATCGCGCTGCGGTAGCGGCCGTAGCCGGCGAAGATCTCGTCGCCGCCTTCGCCGCTCAACACCACTTTCACGTCCTGCCGCGCGCGGCGTCCCAGAAACCAGGTGGGAATGATCGCGTAATCCGCCGCCGGATCGTCCATGCAGGCGACGATCTCCGGCAGATGCTGCCAGACCATCCGCTCGTTGATCTCGATCGTCTCGTGCTTCGCCCCCAGCGCCTTCGCCACCGTCGCGGCATGCTCGCGTTCGTCGGCGGCTCCTGGCGCATCGAAGCCGGCGGTGAATGCCAGCACCGGCTGGCTGTTCAGCCGCGCCATCAACGCAAGCAATGTAGAGCTGTCGATGCCGCCGGACAGGAACATGCCATACGGCACGTCGCTCCGCTGGTGCAGATCGACGCTCTCCTCCAGCGCGCGATCGAGCCGCGCCAGCGCCGCGTCCTCGTCGATGTTCTCGGGCCCGCCCTCGGGAATATGCGACACGCGCCGCCGGTCCAGCACATGGCCATCGGCACAGGTCAGCGTCTCGCCGGGCAGCAGGCGATGAATGCCCTCGAATATCGTCTCGGTGCCGGTGGTGAACTGCAACTGCAGCAGCTCCTCGCGCGCCGCGGGCCGCACCGTGCGCGCAACCAGCCCCGCCTCCAGCAGCGCCTGCGGCTCGGACGCGAAAGCCAGGCCGCCACTGATCTGCGCGATATACAGCGGCTTGATGCCGAACGGGTCGCGCGTGAGCGTCACAGTACGCTGGACCCGCTCGTGGATGGCGATCGCATACATGCCGCGCAGATGCTGCGCGTAGTCCGCCCCCTCGCGTAGCCACAAGTGCAGCGGCGGCTCGCAGTCGCTGTTGGTCGCGAAGTTCACCTCCGGCATCGCCACGCGCAATTCGCGGTAGTTGTAGATCTCGCCGTTGCAGACCAGCGTGGCCGGGCCGGCGAACAACGGCTGGTCGCCGGTGACCAGATCGATGATCGACAGCCGGTTGTGCACCAGCGCGACGCGACCGACCACAGCGTGGCCGGTGCCATCGGGTCCGCGATGGGCAAGCGTATCGATCAGCCGCGACAAGGTGGCGGGGTTGGGCGGCGGCGCCCCGGAGGCGAGGATCAGGCCGGCTATGCCGCACATTCAGGACTTCTCCACGGTCGCGAGAAACTGCCGCCAGCGCGCCACCACGGGCGCCTCGGCATGCTCCGCTTCGTAGCGGAGGCGACCCGCTTCGGCCAGGGCCATGGCACGTTCGGGGTCGTCCAGCAGACTGACCATGGCGTTGGCCAGCGCCCCCGGGTCCTCCGGCGGCACCAGCATCCCGTCGCGTCCGGACGTGATCAGCTCGCGCGGGCCGTCGGCCGCTGCGGCCACCACGGGGCGGCGAGCGGACCACGCTTCGATCACCACGTTGCCCAGCGGCTCGTGGCGGGACGGGCAGACCAGCAGATCGGCCGCGGCGAGCAGCGCAGCGGTGTCGCCGCGCCAGCCGGGCAGGTGAAGGCGGTCGGCTACCCGCTCCTGCCGTGCGAGTTCGAGCAGGGCGGCGCGCTCCGGGCCCTCGCCGGCAATCACGGCATGCACGCCGGGCAGCGCCGGCAGGGCGCGGATCAGCACGTCGAAGCCCTTGTTGGGGTGCAGCCGGCCCAGGGCGAGCACGAGCCGCACGCCATTCGGCAGGCCGAGCGATGCTGGTGCAGCGTTTGCCATGTCCGGCGAGAAATTGGGCAGGTGATGCACCCTCGCGGCGGGCCACCCCCGCCGCGTGATCCAATCGACGATGCCGCGCGTGTTGCCGATCAGATGGTCGCAGTGCCGGTAGTAGGTCAGGTCGTAGTAGCCGCCGAGCCGCCCGGCGAGCACCCAGTCGCCGCGCGGCGTGAAGCTTGCCGCACGGTTCATCCACGCCACCGCGACACGTGGGGCGAAACGGCGCAGCACAGTGCGCAACCGGCGGCCGGTCAGCAGATCGAACGGACCTCCGAAACCGAGCTGCACAGCGGCAAGACCCGCGGAAGAGAGCCGTCCCGCCCGTGCCGCGTTGCGGCGGATCACCGGCAGAACCGTCTCGCCCGCGTTTGCCAGGGCGATGGTCAACCGCTCGAAGAACAGCTCCGCCCCGCCGGCGGGCGAACCGGCCATCACCTGTGCGATCCTCATTGCGACCGGGTCTCTACCACTTCTTGCGAGCCGCAGCGCCAGGGACCAAGTTTGCATGCATGACACGACTGGCAGCGCTGCCCGAACGGGGCGTGATCGAGGTCAGCGGGGAGGACCGGGTGGCCTTCCTGCAGGGATTGGTGTCGAACGACGTAGCCCAGGCGGTTCCTGGCCGCTCGGTCTGGGCCGCATTGCTGACGCCACAGGGCAAGTGGCTGGCCGACTTCTTCATCCTGGCGCACGGTGACCGCCTGTTGCTGGATTGCGAGCGCGCCCAGGTGCCGCTGCTGCTGCAACGCCTGTCGCGGTTTCGTCTGCGGTCCAAGGTGACGCTTCGCGCGGTCGAGGAGTTTTGCGTCTACGCCGCCTGGGGCGGCGCGCCGACGCAGCAAGCGATCACCGCCACCGACCCTCGGCTGCCCGAAGCCGGCTGGCGGCTGCTTTCCTCCGTGCCGTTGCCGACCACGGCTTTCGAGGCGGACTGGGATCGCCATCGTCTGGCGCTCGGCCTGCCCGACGGGTCGCGCGACCTGGAGGCGGAAAAGACCGTGTTGCTGGAGGCCGGCTTCGACGAACTGAACGGGGTGTCCTGGAGCAAGGGCTGCTACATGGGCCAGGAGCTGACCGCGCGCACGAAATATCGCGGATTGCTGAAACGGCGGCTCATTCCGGTCGCGGTGACGGGTCCGCTGCCGATGCCAGGCACGCAAATTCTGCGCGACGGCACCGAGGTCGGCACCATGCGATCCGGGCGTGAGCAGGCAGGCCTGGCGGTGCTGCGGCTCGAGGCGATGCACGGCACGCTCGCCTGCGGCGAGGCCACGCTCACCCCACACATCCCGGCATGGCTGTGTCTGCCCGAGGCCGTGCCATGAGCGGGACACAGGCGATCGACTGGGAATGCCGCTACCGCGACGGCACCACGGGCTGGGAGCGCCCAGGCCTGAACCCCGCCTTTCTCGCCTGGCGCGAAGCGGGCGTACTGGCGCCGTGCCGCATCCTTGTCCCCGGCGGCGGGCGCAGTGTCGAACCAGTGGCGCTGGCGGAAGCCGGCTTCGACGTCACCGTGGTGGATGCCGCCGCCAGCGCGGTTGCCGCCCAGCGGGCACGTCTGGAGCGACTGCATGTCCCGGCGCGGGTTGAGCAGGCCGACCTGTTCGCCTGGAACCCGGATGCGCCGTTCGACGCGATCTACGACCAGACCTGCCTGTGCGCATTGCCGCCTGCCACCTGGCCGCAGTACGCGGCCCGGCTGCGTCGCTGGCTGCGACCGGGCGGCGCATACTTTGTGCTGTTCATGCAGACCGGCGTGGCGGGTGGGCCGCCGTTTCATTGCGATATGGACGATATGCGGGTACTGTTTCCCGCGACACAATGGGGCTGGCCCGATGTGCTGCCCGCGCCGGTGGCACATTCGCCTGGCCGGGTGGAGCAACCGGCCGTGTTGCGATCTCGCTGACCACGTGAGGAAACCGATGGAAGCCCCGTTCGAACAGGCACTCGGTGCACGCGTGGCGGAGATCCTGGAGCGCTGCACGAGCTGCGGCGCCTGCGTGGATGTCTGCCCGATGCCGGGACCCGCCGGCATCGATGCCAGCGACTCACCGGCGCTGGCTGCCGGCGTGCTGGCGATCCTGCGCGGCGAGGACCATCCGGCCGAGTCGGCGCGCTGGGCCGCGGTCTGCACCGGCAGCGGCCATTGCATCCCGGCCTGTCAGTACGGCGTGAACCCGCGCTTCATGCTCGCGATGGCGCGTCTCGCCAAGGAAAAGCAGAAGGGGTCAACCGATCGCCGGCGCGCCGGCCTCACCCGCTTCACCGGCATGACGACCGGCGTGCGTGTGCTGTCGCGCCTGCAACTTCCGCCCGATCTGCTGGCGCGCTTCCGCCCCGAGGAAGACACCGATGAAGCGCCGGATGTGGTGTTCTACACCGGCTGCAATCTGCTCAAGACGCCGCACATCGCCCTGCTCTGCTTCGACATCATGGACGCACTCGGCATCCGCTACCGTGTGATGGGCGGACCGTCGCATTGCTGCGGCGTGCTGCAGTTCCGTGCCGGCGATCTGGCGACGTCGGGCCGCATTGCCTATCGTACGGTCGAGCGCCTGGCGAGCGCCGGCAATCGCGTCCTGTCCTGGTGCCCGACCTGCCAGGTGCAACTCGGCGAAATTGTCGTTCCGGGCAAGACCGACACGAAGCTGGAGCTGGAGCCGTTCCTGCTGTTCCTCGCCGCGCGGCTCGACGAACTGCGTCCCCTGCTGAAGCATGCGGTGAACAAGCGCGTGGGGCTGCATGAACACCCCGGCATACAGGGCGTCAGTGACGCCGCTCGTGCCATCCTGCAGGCGATCCCTGGCCTCGACTTCGTCGACCTTGAGCAGCCGCGGATCGGCTGGATGTGCAACACGCTGAACCCGCTGCCGGCATACAAGCGGCAGGTTCACCTGAATCAGCTCCAGGCTGCGGCGGGCGCCGGCGTCACGACGTTGGCAGGCATCTACCACGCGTGTCATCGTGAGCTCTGTTCGCACGAACGCGACTGGCCGTTCGAGGTCGTCAACTTCCTCGAACTGGTGGGCGAGAGCATGGGTCTTGCCCGCCCCGACCTGTTCAAGCGGCTCAAGCTGATGCAGGACGTCGATGCGATCCTGGCCGAGGCGGCACCGATGATCGAGACGCATCATCTCGATCTCGAAGAGGCGCGCAGCGTCATCCTGGCCGACATGCTCGGCGACCAACCGCTGCCGCTGCGCGCCTAGAACGCCGCGCAGCCCGGCCGGTCGAACCGGAGCCGCGAGGCCGCACGGCGATCCGAACATGCTGGCCGCATCGTGGCCGACGCCCAGACGTTCGGCAGGCGGTGCCGCGCCCCGTGTCCCGCGGCTGCCACCACCGTCAGCCTGCCAGCCGTAATCGCCGCGACGGGGTGACCTTCCATGGGCTCCGCCCGGGCGCCGCCGGCGAGCAGCACCAGCAGCCAGAGAAGCCTCACAGACCGTCCCGCCGCCGCTTCCACCGATGCCATTCCGGCTGTGACCGGCGCGGCAAATACCATCGTCCGCCATAGCGCCAGCCGCTGGGGGGCCTGCGTGGCGAACAGGCCAGGCAGCACAACTTCGGTTGTAGTGCCGAATCCAGGCGAGGGCCCAGACCTGGAAATTGAACAATATCAAGATCATCGGCAGCCAAACGTGCCGCCCGTCCTGCCACGCCCCCTCCTCGTCGGCGCGAACCGGGAGAGCGCCCACATCGCCGCTTCCAGGTGAGGCCCGGCGGGCGTAGTAATGTTGCAACGCGCGATTGCAACTATTCCGACAGCGGATCGGGCGTAGCGTCGTGAACTTTTTATTAGGAAAGCGAATGATCGAATCGCTCGCCAATCGAGCAAAGGGCCGCTTTGGCCCAGTCAGGTGGTGATCGTGGATCGACTGACGAGCATGACGGTCTTCGCCAAGGTGGCGACTACACGAAGCTTCTCCGGTGCGGCGCGTGAACTTGGCATTTCCCAGGCCACCGCCAGCAAGCACGTGCAGACATTGGAGGAGTGGCTCGGCGCGCGCCTGCTGCATCGCACGACGCGACGCGTCGCGCTGACCGATACCGGCGAAAGCTTCTTCATTCAATGCTCACGAATTCTTGAAGAGATGGAGGCGGCGCGCAACGCCGCAAGGCCGGAGGCGCCGGTGCGCGGCAGCATGCGCATCACCGCTCCGGTGGTGTTCGGCAGCACCAGGCTCGGACCGCTGGTGGTCGATTTCCTGCATCAGCACCCGGAGCTGTCGCTCAGCGTCGAACTGTCCGACCGATCGATCGATCTGATCGAGGAGGGCTACGACCTCGCAATCCGCACCGGCCCGACCGATGCGGCGGGGCTCGTCGCCTGGCGCCTTATGCCGCTCAACTATGTCTTTTGTGCCGCTCCGAGCTACCTTGCCCAGCATGGTGCGCCTGCCACCCCAGCCGAGCTGACCCGTCACCACTGCATCACCAACAGCCAGGATCCCCGTGGCGTCTGGCGTATCAGGGGGCCCAACGGCGAGACCGAGGTGCCCATCCACGGCCGGCTGCAGGTGAACAACGCCCTGTTGCGCCGCGATGCCGCTCGTGTCGGCGCCGGCGTCCTGCTATGCGCCGACTATCTGGTGGAGAGCGATATCGCCAATGGCAGCCTGGTGCGGCTGTTGCCGGACTATGCGCCGGCCAGCGAGGACCTGCATGCGGTTTGCCCCAGTTATCGCGCCACCTCGCCGAAGGTCCGCAGCCTGGTCAATTATTTGACCACGCAGCTTGGCGAATAGCGCGCTGCCGCGCCCTGGTCCGACTCCGGGCCGGCTGTTACTCATCCGGGCGTGCCGAACTTCGCGTTGGAAAAGCAGGCCGGGGGCCGGGTAGCCGGCGTGGACGAAGCGGGGCGCGGACCGCTCGCCGGTCCCGTTGTCGCCGCCGCCGTCGTGTTTCCGACCGGTGTGCCGCGCCGGCTTGCCGCCCTGCTCGACGACTCCAAGAAGCTCTCGGCCGAACAGCGTCTCGCCGCGTATCACGCCTTGCGCGCCTCAGGCCGTGCCGAGATCGGCGTCGGCGCCGCGTCGGTGGCCGAGATCGAGCGGCTGAACATCCTGCGCGCCGCACTGCTGGCGATGTGCCGCGCCGTCGCCCGCCTGCCCGCTCCGCCTGGCCTCGTACTGGTCGACGGCAACCAGCCACCTCCGCTCGGCTGTCCCGTACGCTGCGTGATCGGCGGAGACGGGCTGTCGCTGTCGATCGCCGCCGCCTCCATCGTCGCCAAGGTGTTGCGCGACCGTGCGATGACCCGGCTGGCGGTGCGCTTCCCGGACTATGGCTGGGGCACCAATGTCGGCTACGCGACCGGGTTCCATGTGGCGGCGCTGCGCCGGCTGGGGCCGACACCGCATCACCGGCCGAGCTTCGGCACGGTCAGCCAGCTCACCCTCAACCTGAATTCCGCGCCAAAAAAAGTTGAGTTCCCCGTTGGTCCTGAAGAATCAGGGAGATAGTCTGGGTTTGCGAATCACAAACGATCACCAACGGGGTGCAGGATGCTGCCACAAGGC
>JBGPND010000089.1:0-19388 GCA_041487355.1 Acetobacteraceae bacterium
CCCATCACCGGGATGCAGCCGTTTCATCAGTTTTGGAAGGGTGATACGCCATGCGAGACTACCAGTACGACCACGTGCATCTGCGCAGTCCCGATCCGGACGCGACCGCACGCTTCTTCGAGACCATGTTCGGCGCCGAGGTGACCCGCAGCACGTATCCGCCGGGAACGCTGTATCCCGGGCAGCTTCGTGTGACGATGAAGGTGGGCGGGCAGAAGGTGCTGGTCGCGCCGACGCATCCGCACGACCCGACGGCGACGGCACCGCGATTTCCCTATTACGGTCTGGAGCATATCGGGCTGACGGTGGATGACGTGGACGCTGCGTGCGAGGAGCTGCGCGCCGACGGGGCGGACGTCGCCATCGGTCCGCTGACGCGCGATCCCGGCACGCGGCTCGCGTTCATCCGTGGCCCGGAAGGCATCATGGTCGAGCTGGTGCAGCGGAGGTAGTCGACACTTCAACGCGTCGCCCGCGGGAAAGCGGGGCCCGGGCTGGACCCCCGCTTTCGAGCGTGTGAAAGAAACCGCTTCGGTCGCTATTCCCGTAACATCCTGGGCCTCCGCTTTCACGGGCGTGACGAAAAATAGGTTGTCATCCCCGCGCAAGCGGGGACCCAGGGGGTCACCGACTCCTTCCCCTCAGTCCTTGTCCAACCCGCCCGACGCATTCAGCCGTTCGGCGGTGATGTAGTCCGGCGCATCGAGCGCCAGCCAGATGACCGTGCTCGCCACCGTTTCGCAATCCGTCCGGCGGCCGAGCGGTATGCGGCGTGTGCGCTCGTCCAGGAAGGCATCGATGTCGCTGCGGCCTTCGATCTCCGCCAGTTGCTGCTCGGTGATGCGCTGCATCGGTGTGTCCATCATGCCGGGCGCGACGCTGTTCACCGTGATGCCGAACGGCGCCAGTGCCACCGCCGCGGCACGCGTCACCGCGTCCACGCCAGCCTTGCTGGCGGCATAGGCGAGATAATTCGGCAGCGCCATGCGCGAGGCCGGCGACGTGACATTGACGATACGCCCGCCGCCATGCGCGCGCATATGGCGTCCCGCGGCGGCGCAGATCAGCGCCACCGCCTTCAGGTTGAGATCGAGCGTGCGGTCCCAGGTTGCCTCGCGCATCTCCAGGAACGCTTCGCCGGCACCATAGCCGGCGTTGTTGACGACGATGGAAAGTCCGCCGAGTGCCGCGATGGCGCGCGTGACGGCTGCCTCCGCGCCACCGGGCGCAGTCAGGTCCTGGATGATCGCAAGCGCATGGCCGCATTCGCGCGCGACGGCTTCGGCGGACGCTGCATCGATATCCACCAGCGCCAACCGGCAGCCGCGGCGCGCCAGGCCGAGCGCGGTGGCGCGCCCGAGGCCGCTGCCCGCGCCGGTGACAAGGGCGTGGAGAATCATCCTGATGCAACCTCGTGTTGGTGTCGCGAAACCATAGCGGCCGCGGGTCGGCTCGACCACCCTTCGGCACGATGTTAGGCTTGCGGACCGCGGGAGGTTGCCATGCTGAGCAAGACCCAGATCGACCAATACAACGAGATCGGCGCAATCGTCGTTCCCGACATCCTCACCGAGGACGAGGTGCAACGGCTGCGCCGCGTGACCGACGAATTCGTCGAACGCGCACGCAGCGTCACGACGCATAACGAGATCTACGACCTCGAGGACAGCCATACGCCGGAGAACCCGCGAGTGCGGCGGATCAAGGCGGCGCACCAGCACCATCCGGAATATTCCCGGTTAGTGCGCCATCCGAAGATCATCGCGGTGCTGCAGGAACTGTGGGGCCCGGACATCCGTTTCGACACCGCCAAGCTGAACCTGAAGTCCGCGGGCTTCGGTGCGCCGGTGGAGTGGCACCAGGACTGGGCATTCTATCCGCACACCAACGACGATCTGGCCGCGGTCGGCGTGATGTTCGACGACATGGAACTGGCGAACGGTCCGCTGATGATCATCCCCGGCAGCCATCGCGGCCCGATCCACGACCACCACGCCGACGGCGTGTTCTGCGGTGCGATGGATCCGACGCGTCACGACGTGGATTACAGCAAGGCGATCCCGCTCACCGGCAGGGCCGGCTCGATCACCGTGCATCACGTGCGCGCCGTGCACGGCTCGGCTCCGAATGCCTCCGACAACGACCGCCGCCTGCTGCTGTTTCAGTTCCGCACCGCCGATGCCTGGCCACTGCTCGGCTACCCCGCCGGCATCGATAAGTTCAAGGACCTGATGGTCTGCGGCGAACATCGCGAACCTCGGCTGGAGCGCGTGCCGGTGCGCCTGCCGCTGCCGCCGGCGAAGCTGCAAGGCTCGCTCTACGAAAACCAGAAGGGCATGCGCAGCCGCTACTTCGCGCTTCCGGTCGCGGCGCGCCACACGCTGGCGCTGAACCGACAGAAGGAAACGTCATGACAATCCGCAACGTCGCGCGCGAGAAACTGGAAAACGGCGAGCTGTCGCTCGGCACCGGCGTGCGCCTGACGCGCAGCGTTGAGATCGCCATCGCGATGAAGACCGCCGGCTTCGACTGGCTGTTCCTCGACCTCGAGCATGGCACGATGTCGATCGAGGCCGCCGCGCAGATCGCGGTCGCCGCGCTGGACGCCGGCATCGCGCCGATCGTGCGCGTGCCGAATGGCGAATACTCGATCGCGACGCGCGTGCTGGACAATGGCGCGCTCGGCATCGTGGTGCCGCATGTCGACACCGCGGCGGAAGCGCGCGAGGTGGTGCAGAAGCTGAAATATCCGCCGATCGGCCATCGCTCGATGGGTGGCATCGGTCCGCATTACAGCCTGCGCTCCGCCAGCACCCGCGATGCGGCCAAGGCGCTGAATGCGGCCAACCTCATCGTGGTGATGCTGGAGACGCCGACGGCGATCGCCAACGCGGACGAGATCGCCGCAGTCCCCGGTGTCGACGTGCTGCTGATCGGCACCAACGATCTCTGCGCCGAGATGGGCATCCCCGGCGACTTCGGCAATGAACGCGTGGCGGATGCGTATCAGAAGATGATCGCCGCCAGCCGCAAGCACGGCAAGTTCCCAGGCATGGCCGGCATCTACACCGAGCCGATCATGCAGCGCTACATCGAGATGGGCGCGCGCTTCATCCTGTCGGGTGCGGACGCCGCCTTCCTGATGGCGAGCGCCACCCAGCGGACCAGCTTCCTGCGCAAGACACTGCAGCGTCCGTAGCGGAAGGCGCGGCGAGGTTCGTGATGGGTATCGCTACGCTCAACCCATCCTACAGGCTACAAGCTGCGGCGTAGGATGGGTTGAGCAGAGCGAAACCCATCATTCCGCACTCTAATCCTGCCGCTCCGCCATCGCGCGGCTGGGACGGCGGTATATGGGAGCCGCTGGGTGCGGCCGGAGCTGGTTGCGGAGGTGCAGTTCATCGCGTGGTCCGGCTCCGGACGCGTGCGCACGGCACGCGCACCAAGACAGCGCGACGGTCGGCGGGCGACGGTGATCGGCGCGGGCGAGACATTACCGTCACCCCGGCGCAAGCGGCGGCCCAGGGGAAGCGGCAGATGCTGCGGTTTCCCTGGGTTTCCGCTTGTGCGGGAATGACGAATCAAGCGAGACGCACGCGCAAGTGTGAGCTTGACATGATTGGCTGAGGCCCAATGTCTGCGGCGCGGCGGATGCCATTGTGGCTCCGCGGCGTGACGTTTCCCCCCAAACTTGGCGGCGCCCCACGGGTGCCGCCATTTTTCTGCCTGCTCGCGCCGGCGCGACCGGCCCGCCTCGGCCGCAGGGCTGGTTCGCCGCGCGGCTCCGCAATAGCATCGCGGCAGGGACTGAACGCGCAATTCGACAGGGGGGCAGCGCTATGGCCGGGACACTGCCGGTGCCGACGCTCGATCACGTGGTGGTCAACGTGCGTGATCGGATCGATGCCGGGCTGGAGACCTATCGCCGCCTCGGCTTCACCATGACCCCGCGTGGCTATCACACGTTGGGATCGATGAACCATCTGGCGATCTTCGGCACCGAGTATCTGGAATTGATCGCGGCACCGTCCGGCGACACGCGGCGGGCCGAGATCCTGGCCTCACCGTTCGGCCTCAACGGCCTCGTGTTCGGCACGGAGGATTCCGCTTCGGTCTACACTGCCTTGCATGAAGCCGGCGTTCCGGTGGAACCGCCTCTGGAGTTCTCCCGTCCGGTTGAGCTGACCGAGGGCCCCCAGGCCGCGACGTTCCGCACGGTGCGCCTGACGCCGGGGACCGTATCCGCGGGCCGCATCTACTTCTGCCACCACTTCAACCGTGACCTGGTCTGGCGCGACGAATGGCGGCATCACGCAAACGGCGCCGTCGGCGTGGCGCGCGCGGTGATCGCGGCACGCGATCCGTCGACGCTGGGGCGGCTGTTCATGCGGATGTTCGGCGAAGACTCGGTCCGGCAGACCGCGACCGGCTGCTCGCTGGTTGTCGGCCTGTCGCGTTTCGACATGATGACGCCCGCCGAACTGGGGCGTGAATTCGGCGAGGCTGCGCCTGCGGGCGACGGGCGTGAGGAATACATGGCGGCGCTGACCATCCGCACCCGATCGCTGGACGGCGCGGCCGCAGCATTGGCGGCGGGGCAGATCCGCGGCGTTCGCCGTGAGCCCGATCGCATCGTCGTGTCGGCAGCCGAGGCTTTCGGCGTGACGCTCGCGTTCCGCGCCTGACGATGGCGGCGGCAAATCTGGGCAGCGCCGTCGCGGCGTGGGTCGATCCCGCGGCCACCGCGCTGATCGACCTCGGCGGCGCGCCGCGATCGTTCTGCTACGCCGATATCGAGTGGCTCAGCGATGCCTTCGCGCGCGGCCTGTTGCGGCGCGGACTGCGGCGTGGCGAGCGTGTTGCGATCCTGGCGGCGAACAGCGCCGAATATCTCATTGCTTTCCTGGGCACCATGCGCGCCGGGCTGGTGTCCGTTCCGGTGAACTACAAGTTTCCGGCGGAAACGGTGAACTTCGTGGTGGAGGACGCCGACGCCCGGCTCGTGCTGTGCGATAGTGTTCGGCGCAAGTTGCTGCGCCCCGATGTTCCGCGGATCGTCATCGAGGACGCATTCACCTCGCTGCTGGATGACGGCAGCTTCACCGCGGTGCAGGCCGATGCTGGGGAGCCGGCGATGTTCCTCTACACCTCGGGCTCGACCGGGCGGCCGAAGGGTGTGGTGCTGTCGCACCAGAGCCATCTCTGGGTGCTGGAGAAGCGGGCCGATCCTCCCCCGCCGCCCAGCCAGCGCGTGCTGGTCGCGGCGCCACTGTATCACATGAACGCGTTGTCGGTGTGCCAGTCTACGCTGAACACCGGCGGCACCATCGTGCTGCTGCCGTCGTTCACCGCCCCCGGCTATATCGATGCTGCGTCACGCTATCGGGTGCATGCACTCACCGCGGTTCCGACCATGATCGCGATGATGCTGCGCGAGCACGAGACGATGGCCTCGGCCGATCTTTCGTCGGTGCAAAGTGTGCGCGTCGGGTCGGCGCCGTTGTCGGCGCGGCTGGTCGAGCAGATTCGCCAGGCCTTCCCGCGTGCAGGCATCAACCATGGCTATGGCACGACCGAGGCGGGGCCGATCGTGTTCGGTCCGCATCCGGACGGGCTGGAGCGGCCGGCGCTTTCGGTCGGCGTCGCACACGGATCGGTCGAACTGCGCCTGCGGCACGACGGCGTCGTGGTGGCGGACGAGGGCGTGCTCGAAATGCGCTGTCCCGCGGTGATGAACGGTTACCACAAGCTGCCGGACGCCACGCGCAAGGCGCTGACGGCGGATGGCTTCTACATCACGGGCGACGTGTTCCGCCGCGACGCGGACGGGTTCTACTTCTTCGTCGGACGCGCTGACGACATGTTCGTCTGCGGCGGCGAGAACATCTATCCCGGCGAAGTGGAGAAGATGCTGGAGCGGCACCCCGCCGTGCACCAGGTGTGCGTCGTGCCGGTGCCCGACGAACTGAAGGCGCACAAGCCTGTCGCCTTCGTCGTGCCGCGCGCGGGCGTGACGGTGAGCGAGGACGACATCAAGCAATTCGCGCTTGCCAATGCACCCGCCTATCAGCATCCGCGGCGCGTCTGGTTCCTCGACGAACTGCCGCTCGCCGGGACCAACAAGATCGATCGCAAGCGCCTGGCGGAGCAGGCCGCGATGCAGGCGTCACAGGAGGGCCGATGAAAGCGATGGTTGTCCGCCGGCATGGCGGATCCGACGTGATGGAGTTCGTGTCCGACTTTCCGGATCCGGCGATCGGTGAGGGCGATGTGCTGGTCCGCGTCCGCGCATCGTCGCTGAACTACCACGACGTGTTCACGCGCCGCGGCATGCCGGGGATCAGAATCACGATGCCGCTGATCATGGGCCTGGACGTCGCCGGTGAGATCGCCTCGGTCGGTCCCGGTGTCGAGGGTTGGTCGGTCGGCGACAGGGTGCTGGTCGATCCGATCAACCGCGTGGAAGGCGGGCTGATGGGCGAGACCATGCATGGCGGGCTCGCCGAACTGTGCCGTGCGCGGGCGCACCAGCTCGTGCGCATTCCTGACGAGGTGAGCTTCGTCGATGCGGCGGCGCTGCCGGTCGCCTATGGCACGGCGCACCGCATGCTGGTTTCCAAGGGAAATGTGCGCGCGGGCGACAAGGTGATGATCCTGGGTGCCAGCGGTGGCGTCGGCGTGTGCTGCCTGCAACTCGCCAAGCAGGCCGGCGCGGAAGTGGTGGCCTGCGCCAGCACGCCGCAGAAACTCGATCGCCTGCGCGCGCTCGGGGCCGATCATCTCATCAACTACGCCGATAGCGACTTCGTGCAGGAGATCTTTGCCCTCTATGGCAAGCCGTCGCGACGCGGCGCGCATGTCGGCAACGGGCTCGACGTGGTGGTGAACTTCACCGGCGGCGACACCTGGGTGAAGTCGATGCGTTGTCTGAAGGTCGGCGGTCGGCTGCTCACCTGCGGCGCCACCGCGGGCTACGATCCGAAGGAGGACATCCGCTTCATCTGGACATTCGAGCTGGAGATTCGCGGCTCGAACGGCTGGCAGCGCAGCGACATCGAGGCGCTGCTGCAGATGGTGCGGCAGCGCAGGCTGAACACCCTGGTGGAGCGCACCTATCCGCTTGCCGAAGCCGCCGAGGCGCTGCGGGTGATCGAGGATCGCGAGGTGTTCGGCAAGATCGTGGTGACGCCATGAGCGAGGCACTGACGGCGGCGCAGCTTCAGGAACGGTTGGAGCTCTCGCCGTTCATCCGCTTCCTGGGTCTCACGGTCATCGACGCCGATCCGGCACGCCAGCTCGTGACGATGACACTGCCCATGCGTCCCGAGTTCGAGCGCATCGCCGGCAGCGGCCAGTGGCATGGCGGTCCGATCGCGGCGGTCATCGACACGGTCGGCGATTACGCCCTGGTGATGAGCCTCGACCGCCCGCTGCCGACGATAAACTTCCGCGTCGACTATCTGCGGCCCGCGGTGAACACGGCGCTGACCGCCACCGCGCGGGTGCGGCGTGCCGGCAGAAGCGTGGGCGTGGTGGACGTGGATGTGTCCGATGCGAAAGGCAATCTGATAGCGATCGGCCGCGCCAGCTATTCGACGCAGACGGGCTCCTGAAGAAACTCCCGCTCGCTTTTCTCCTCACGTCATGGCCAGGCATGACGAGGAAAGAAAGCGGAGGCGAGTCCTGTCTCACATTCGCCGCACCAGCTCCGCCCAGCGGTCGAGGATCGGCAGTACCTGGTCCGCCTTGGCCGAAGGTAGGGTGATCACCACGCGCGCGATGCCGATGTCGCGGTAGTGGCGCAGCCGATCCAGCTCCTCGACGATGCGGAACATGGTGAGCGGCAACGACGCCGGATCGCGCCCGGCTTCGGCGGCCATCTGGCGGAACTGCGGCAGGAAGTCGCTGACATCGCCGTACTCGGGGCGAGAGGCATGCGGCACCCAGCCATTACCGTAACGGATCGCGCGGCGCGCGCCATACGGGAACGCACCGCCAACGATCACCGGCGGGTGCGGCTTCTGCACCGGCTTCGGCCAGCTCATCATCGGATCGAAATTCACGAATTCGCCGTGGTACTCGGCCTTGTTCTCGGTCCAGATCAGCTTCATCGCCTCGATCCGCTCGCGCGCGACCTTGTGGCGCGCGTTGAACGCCGTGCCATGGTCCGCCATCTCCTCGGCGTTCCAGCCGGAGCCGACGCCGAACAGGAACCGCCCCGCGGAAACCTGGTCGATCGACGCCACCAGCTTGGCCGTCTGGATCGGATCGCGTTGCTGCACCAGGCAGACCCCGGTGCCGACCTTCAGCGTCTTCGTGGCGACTGCCGCCGCTGTCAGCGTGACGAAGGGATCCATCACATCGTAGTACTGCTTGGGTAACTCGCCACCGTTCGGAAACGGTGAAGCACGCGACGTGGGAATATGCGAATGCTCCGGCGCCCAGAGCGACTCGTAGCCGCGCGCCTCGAGCGCCTGGGCGAGTTCGCCAGGTGCCATCGAATAGTCGGTGAAGAACATCGCCGCGCCGAAGTCCATGGCAACTGCCTCCCTGCTGATCGGCGGAGTGTAGCTGGCCGGCCTTCCGTTCGGCTACCGGCTGTTCACCGTGGGTCCGCTCTGCCAAGGTTTCCAGCACGCCGGCAAGCCCGGACATCGGTGCGTTCGCCGCGCTGCGCGAAGCCGACATCGCGCCTGCGCACATCAGCGACCTGGTGTCTGGTTCGACAGTCGCCACCAATGCCATCCTGGAGCGCAGGGGTGCCCGCGTCGCGTTCGTCACCACGCCCTCCCGTGGCACGGCGCGACTGTTTCGAGGTGGCAGAACGGATCGATGCATCCGGCAACATCATCCTGCCGCTCGACGAAACGATGGTACGGTCGGAACTGATTCCGGCCCTGGCTCGAGCGGCTATGATGCTGTTGCCATCTGTCTGCTTTCGGCATACGTCGCGCCGGCCCATGAGCAGCGGCTGAAGGCGATGATCGCGGCGGCGCTGCCTGGGCTGCGCATCGCATGCTCGCACGAGGTGGCGCGCGAATTCCGCGGCGGGATGGGCTTCCTGCGGCGTTTCGAGATTCTGGCGGACGAGGCGAAGCTGGCGCTGTACAGTGACAGGCTCCGCCGGCCGCCGGATGGGCTGTTCGGCGGTGAAGCGGGCAGCACGGGGTACTGCGAGATTCGTCGCGGCGGCCAGCCGCTTCGGCTGCGATCGAAGGACGAGGTGCAGTTGCAGCGCGGCGACATCGTCATGCTCGCCGTCGGCGGCGGTGGCGGCTACGGCGATCCCGCCAGGCGCGCTGCGGCGCGGATCGCCGATGATGTGGCGGATGGGTATGTCGCGGGCTGACCCCTCCCCCTCCCCTTGCGGGACGGGGTAGCGGGAGGGGGCCGGACGACGCTTATGTCGCCGCGGTGATCGACTCGCCGACGATGTTGACGATGCGGTCGAGCGTTGCCTCGGGCGTCATCAGCGGCGGTGCGATGCAGAGCGAATCGCCACTCACCGGCGTCCCGCCGCCGCCGCGTTGGCGGATGATCAGGCCGCGCTTCATCGCCTCGGCAACCACGCGCGGGCCGAGCCCGATCGCCGGCCTGCGGCTGGCCTGATCCTCCACCAGTTCGACGCCGCACATCATGCCCAGCCCGCGCACGTCGCCGACCACGGGCAGGCTGCGCAGCGATTCCAGCCCGGCGAGCAGCCGCTTGCCCATCACCGCCGCGCGTTCCGGCAGGCCCTCCTGGTCGAGGATGTCGATGTTGCGCAGGCCCACGGCGCAGCAGACCGGATGACCGGAATAGGTCGCGGCGTGCATGAACCTTTCGTCCATCGGCGCCTCTTCGATCGCCTGGTGCACGCGCTTCGACACAATGACGCCGCCGAGCGGCAGATAGCCGCTGGTGACTCCCTTGGCGAACGACACGAGGTCGGGTTCCACGCCCCAATGTCCCAGCGCGAACCAGCGCCCGGTGCGGCCGAATCCGGTGATCACCTCGTCGGCGATCAGCAGCACGTTATGGCGGTCGCAGATCTGGCGCAGGCGCGGGAAGTAGGTCGGCGGTGGCACGATGACGCCGCCGGCGCCCATCACGGGTTCGGCAATCACCGCGGCGATGGTATCCGCACCGTGCGCATCGATCGCCGCTTCGACCGCATCCGCCGCTTCGACGCCGGCGTCGCCGTTGCCGGGCCAGCGATACGGGTAGGGCGGTGCCACCTGCAGGAATTCCGGCACCAGCGGACCGAACATCTTGTGATAGCCGGGCAGGCTGGTCGCGCTCATCGCTGCCAGGGTGACGCCATGGTAGCCGTACTGACGCGAGATGATCTTCACCTTGTTCGGCTTGCCCATCCGCTTCCAGTAGTAGCGGGCAATCTTGAAGGCGCTCTCATTGGATTCCGCGCCGCCGGTGGTGAAGTAGGCCGCCTGCATGTTGGAATACGCCAAGCCGACGATGCGCTCCGCCAGACGAATGGCAGGCTCGTTGGAGAACCCTGCATAGGCCGAGGCGTAGGCGAGCTTCGCCATCTGCGCGGCGGCGACATCCGCAAGTTCCTTGCGGCCATGGCCGACGTTGACGTTCCACAGCGCCGACAGCCCATCGATGTATTCGGTTCCGTCTGCGGTGCGCAGCATGGCGCCGCGGCCCTCGACGAAGATGCGCGCCTGCGCGTGATCCTTTGGATGGTGCAGCGGATGGATCAGGTGGCGCCGGTCGGCTTCGAGCAGGACTTCACTGGTCGCCGCATGATCGTTCATGACTGGATTCCTTTCCCGATCTGCCGTTACGCCGCGCGTTGGGCTTGCCATCGACCTTTGCCGAACTGGCTGAGATTGACCGGACCGCGGTGGTTGTCGGTGGCGCTGCCGAGCACCACTTCGCCTGCCATGCGGTCGGCGTCGACCGTGCCTTGGAAACGGTAGGCGATCGCACTGCCCTCGTGGCGCGCCTCGAACTCCAGGCGGACGTCCCGCGCGGTCAGTTTGCCGACCACCGTGCCGGCGAACTGCTCCGACTCCTGGCTGCCGGAGAGTTCTCTTCCGTGTTGCTGCAAGCGCAGCCTGTGCGTTCGTTCGCCATGCAGGAACTGCACGCGCACGGTCCAGTCGCCCGACAGATCGATCACCGGCGGAGGTTCCGCCGCGGGCGCCAGCGAGCGTGCAGCGGCCAGCGTGGCGGCGATTGCCTTGCCGACCTCCACTGCTTCGCCCGGCTGGAACTGGAACGGATCGATGTTGACGGAATTCGCGGTGGCCGAGGTGTCGTCGATCATGATGCGCGGCGTGCCGTCGAGCAGACGCTGGCGCAGGCCCATGCCGTCCAGCGCGATGCCGTCCCAGCGCACCCGCAGCACCGGCACGCGCACGACGCCGGCGGGCTCGATCACATCGCTGCTCACGCCCGGCACTGCCGCGACGTGCCGGGCGATCTGCTGCAGATCGCCGTGCCAGCGCCGCAGCTCAGCCGCCGCGTCGCGCTCCTCCAGCCAGTATTCGACGGCGGTCAGCACGCCGATCACGTCCTCCTTCGATACCTTCATCGGTCTGCCGAACGCCTGGTGCGGCGAGGCGTTGCGCCAAGCCGCCAGCACGAGGTTCTTGTTGCCGAGCAGCAGGCCGCTGGTCTGCGGGCCGCGCAGGAATTTTCCCCCGCTGTAGATCACCATGTCCGCGCCGCGCACGAGCCACGGGCTCGGCCGCTGCAAGTGCTCCGACGCGGCGTCCACCAGGATAGGAATGCCGAGCGGCTTCACCCGCGCGGCGATTTCCTCCAGCCGCACACGCGACTTCTCTTCATTGGTGCCGAGGATCGCCACCATCGCCACGGGCTCGGCCAGCGCGGCTTCGAGATCGGCGATCGAATCGATCTCGACGATATGCGCGCCCACCATGCGGATTGCCTGATCGTATGCGAAGCGCTGGTTGCGCGGCAGGATCACGCGGTTCACCCAGCCGTCGGTGAACGGCAGACGCAGCATGCGCACCGGATCGTTGCCCGCGATGCAGGCGGCCGAGGCCAGTGCCACCGCCGCCGCGCTGCCGCATGTCACGATGCCCCACTCCGCGCCGGTGAGTTCGGCCAACCGCCGCCCCGTTGCTTCCATCAGTTCGTCCAGGTTGACGAACTGACGCGACGCCTGGTCCATCGCCGCGCGGACCTGCGGCAGCATCAGGCTGCCGCCATGCATGGTGCGCACGCTGCAGCAGTTGATGAACGGGCGCACGCCAAGTGCCAGATAGGGATTGGCGTTGCTCTCGGTTCGCTCAACCATGGGACGCACGCTCCGTCGCTGTTCGGTACACCGCAGTCTCGAAATCATCCAGCAGACGCAGCACGGTCGGGTCGGCGAACGGCAGCACCTGCGTCAGCAGCACGCCCGTCACTTGCTTCCTCGGGTCGAGCCAGTAGTAGGTGTTGAACAGCCCCGCCCAGGCGAGGCTGCCGGCGCTGCGTCTGCCCGGCACGTCCTCGGTGTTGATCAGCCAGGTGAGCCCCCACTTCTTCGCCATGCCCGGGAAGAACTCGGCATCGTTCGACACCGTCGGGCTCTCGGTCTTCAGCATCTGCACGTTCAGATCGCCGATGTGGTTCTGCGCCATCAGCGCGAGCGTCTCGGGCCTGAGAATGCGGGCGCCGTCGAGGGTTCCGCCGTTCAGCAGCATCCGCAGGAATGTCAGATAGTCGGGGCCGGTGGAGAACAGCGCGCCGCCGCCGCCGAAGAACTCACGTTTCGCCGGCGTCGCGCTGGGAATCGGTTCGAGCGATCCGTCGGGCTTGCGCGCATGGGTCTGCGCGGTGCGCGCGGTCTGTTCCGCGCTCGGCATGAAGCCAGTGTCCTGCATGCCGAGCGGGGCAAAGATGTGCTCGCGCATATAGGCGTCGAGGTCCTGGCCAGTCACCGCCTCGACCATGCGGCCGACCCAGTCGATGTTGATGCCATACTCCCAGCGTTCGCCCGGCTCGAACGCGAGCGGCGCGGTCAGCGACGCCAGCGTGCCCGATCGCGCCGGGAGAAATCCGGTCGTTTGGACATAGCGGTTCAGCTTCGCGTTCCAAATGTCGTAGACGAGGCCCGCGGTGTGCGTGAGCAGCAGCCGCAGCGTGATCCTGCGCCGCGCCGGCCGCAGGCGGGGCTTGCCGTCGGCATCGAAGCCTTCGAGCACCTGCGGTTCGGCAAGCTGCGGAACGATCTCGCCGGCCGGCTGATCGAGCGCCAGCTTGCCTCGCTCGACGCATTGCATCGCCGCCACGCCGGTCACCGCCTTGGTCATCGAGGCGATCCAGAACACGGTGTCCAGCGCCATCGGCGTGCCGTCGGCGAGGCTGCGCTTGCCGAACGCGCCTTGGTAGAATGTGCCGTTCCGGTCCGCCGCCAGCGCAACCACGCCAGGCACGCGGCCTGAGCTTGCCGCGTCGTTCAGCAGCCGGTCGATGTCGTCTCCCGCCATCCGCGTCCCTCCGATCCCGAGTGCGCAGTATGCCGTGCTGTTGCGCAGGCTGGCCAGCGGGGCAACAATGGCCGGTCCAAGCAAACCCGAACCAGGGGAGGCGTCAGAATGATCGAGAGCGACGTCATCGTCACAACCAGGCACGGCAGGATGCCGACGTTTGCAGCCAGTCCAGACGAACCGGGCCAGTATCCGGGCATCATCTTCTACATGGACGCGCCGGGCACCCGCGAAGAGCTGCGCAACATGGCGCGGCGCATCGCCAAGCATGGCTATGTCTGCCTGCTGCCCGACATGTATTACCGGCTGGGCACCGTGCGCTTCGACATTCCGCGCCGCGACGATGCCATGTCGGCGGTGATCCGCGCGTCGATGAACAGCCTGACCATTCCCTATATCAACGACGACACGGCGGCGATGCTTGCGTGGTTCGACGCGAATGACCGGGTGAAGCCGGGGCCGGTCGGCTGCGTCGGGCACTGCATGAGCGGCCGCTACATCACGTCGGTTGCCGCGCAGTTTCCGCACCGCATGGCGGCGGCCGCGTCGCTGTACGGCGTGGGCATCGTCACCGACAAGGAGGACTCGCCGCATCTGTTGCTGAACAAAGTGAAGGGCGAGCTCTACTACGCTTTCGCCGAGCACGATCAGTCGGTGCCGGCGAACGTGGTTCCCGATCTGAAGGCGGCGCTGAACAGGACCGACGTGAAAGCGACGGTGGAAGTGTTCCCCGGCACGCATCACGGCTTCTGCTTCCCAGAGCGTGCGGTGTACGACCCGATCGTGTCCGAGACGACGTGGGCGAAGATCTTCGCTCTGTGGGACCGTCACCTGAAATAGCGAGGCGTGGGCATGGACGAGCAGATCGCCGGCACGATCGTGTTCACCGGAGAGCGATCGCGCGCGGGCTATCGGCTCAACCGCATGGCGATGTCGCTGACCGATGCGGCCAATCGCGAGCGATTTGTCGCCGACGAGATGGGCTACATGCGCGGCATGGGGCTTAATGAGGCCGAGATCGACATGGTGCGGCGGCGCGACTGGAAGGCGATGATCGAGGCCGGTGGCAGCATCTACCTGCTGATCAAGATCGCCGGGGCGCTGGGCCAGACTCTGCTGCAGGTCGGTGCACACACGAGCGGCCGGACGCTGGAGCAGTTCATGGCGAGCCGGAAGGGGCACTGACGATGGGTCGGGTGATTGGTGGCATCGGCACTTCGCACGCGCCATCGTTTGGTCCGGTCTATGACAAAAGCCAGCAGAAGGATCCGATGTGGGCGCCGCTGTTCGACGGCTACGTGCCGGTCCGCGCCTGGCTGGAATCGCTGCGGCCGGATCTGTTCGTGATCGTCTACAACGACCACATGAACCGGTTCTTCTTCGACGCCTACCCGACCTTTGCGCTGGGCGCCTGCGAGGTGCATCCGCAGGCGGACGAGGGCTGGGGCAAGCGCAATCTACCGGACATGCGTGGCGATCCGCAGTTTGCCTGGCATCTCGCACGCTGCCTGGTGGAGGACGAGTTCGATCCGACCATCTGCCAGGAGATGGCGATCGACCACGGCATCCTGTCCTTCATGCCGATGCTTGCGAATGCGAACTGGTCCACGCCGGTGGTGCCGATCGCGGTGAACGTGATCCAGCATCCGATCCCGACGGCGCGGCGGCTATACAAGCTGGGTCTTGCGTTGCGGCGCGCGGTGGAATGCTACGAGAAGGACATCAATGTCGTCGTGATGGGCACCGGCGGCCTGTCGCACCAGTTGCAAGGCCCACGCTTCGGATTCGTCAACCAGGACTGGGACAACCAGTTCCTTGACCAGATCGAAAGCGAGCCGGACGCGCTCGCCGCCCTGTCGCATCGCGACTACATGGAGCGCGGCGGCACCGAGGGGATCGAGATGATCAACTGGCTGGCCATGCGCTCTGCTTTGGGGCCCTCGGTGCAGCGGGTGCAGCGCACCTACCATGCGCCGATGATCACCGGCTACGGCCTGCTGGCGCTGGCGCCTGTCTGAGGAACGGAACGATGCCTATTCGCACCGGCCGCGCCTTTCTCGATTCGCTGCGTGACGACAGGCAGATCTGGATCGATGGCGAGCGGGTCGCGGACGTCACCGCCGATCGTCGCTTCGCGGCGGCGGTGCACAGCATGGCCGAACTCTACGACATGCAGCACGATCCGGCGCTGACCGAGCGGATGACCTATTGCTCGCCATCGAGCGGCGAGCGTGTCGGCATGTCGTTCATCCAGCCTGCCTCGATCGACGATCTGGTGCGCCGGCGCGAGATGGTGAAGACCTGGATGGACGCGACCTGCGGCATGTTCGGCCGTAGCCCGGACTTCATGAACATCACGCTGACAGGCTTTGCCTCCGCGCACCAGGAATTCGGCCGCAAGGAGCAGCGGTTCGCCGACAATCTGTGGAACTACTACGTGTATGCGCGCGAGAATGACATCGTGATGACGCACACGCTGGTCAATCCGCAGGTCGATCGCTCGCGCCCGGTGGAGCAGCAGGAGAAGGACCTCGCCGCCAAGGTGGTGAAGGCGACGGATGCCGGTATTGTCATCACCGGTGCACGCATGGTCTCCACTTTGTGCGCCTACGCGCACGATCTGATGGTGATGCCGTCTACATATATCGCCGGCACGCCTGAGGCGGCGCCGTACGCGTTCGGCTTCAGCATCCCGGTGGCGACGCAGGGGTTGCGTTTCATCTGCCGGCCGTCGGTCGTGCATCTGGAGGCGGCTTCGGCGATGGACTACCCGTTGTCCTCCCGCCTCGACGAGACCGACGCGATGGTGGTGTTCGACGAAGTGCTGGTGCCGTGGGAGCGGGTGTTCATCTATCGCGACGCGGAGATGTGCAACGGTCTCTACAATCGTACGGGCGCGATGCCGCACGTGATGCACCAGTTCAGCACCAAGAACCTGGCGAAGGCGGAATTCATGATGGGGCTGGCCTTCGCCATCGCAAAATCCACCAACATCGACCAGCACCTGCACGTGCAGGGCATGCTGGCGGAGCTGATCCAGTTCAGCGAATTCTGCCGTGCCTGTCTGCGTGCATCGGAAGCGGATGCCGCGCCGAACGCACAGGGCGTGATGACTCCTGCGGCGATGCCGCTATGGACCGTGCGGATGATGTTCCCGAAGATGTTCATCCGTGCCTGCGAGATCATCCAGACGCTGGGCGCCGGCGGGCTGGTGTCGGTGCCTTCCTATGCCGAGACGACCAGCCCGATCTGGGGCGACGTGGAGAAATACTTCCAGGCGGCCAACGCGGATTCGCGCACGCGGATCAAGCTGTTCCGCCTGGCGTTCGACGCGGCGGTCTCGTCGTTTGCCGGCCGGCAGCAGCTCTATGAGCGGTACTACTCCGGCGATCCGGTGCGGCTGGCGGGCATGCTGTATTCGCTGTACGACCGCGACGGTTACATGGCGCGCATTTTCCGGTTGCTGGATGATCTGGAGAGACGCCTGGGTACCCCTCCCCCCCAACCCCCTCCCGCAAGGGGAGGGGGAGTAGTACAGGGGGCTCCCCCTCCCCTTGCGGGAGGGGGTTGGGGGGGAGGGGGCAGCGTCTAGTCAGCCGCCTCTGCTCGTTCCATCCCTGCTCGCCGATTCATCTCGCTCCAGCTCGCGCGGTATTGTGCCCGCGTTGACCGGACCGCGCTGCCGCCGATCTCGTCGAGCCAACGCCGCTCCGTCGCGTCAGCGTCGGCCCAGCATTCGGCGACTGCCTGGGTGCGATCGGCATCACTGCCGCCGGTGAGCACGCCATCGATGCGGCTACGGAACGCCGCTTCCAGCGCGTCCCGTTCGGCGCGGATGGCGGCAAGGTGGATCGGGAATTCATCCAGCATGGCACGATGCAATTGCTCATGCCGCCACCACAGTGTGCGCGGGTCGAACCGGTCGGTCGGGCGCGAACCATGCGCCGGCAAGGCAATGCCGGGCAGTACCGGCTTGAAGATCGATGTGCATGGCGCCGCAGTCGCTGTCACCCAATGCACGACGCGATCGTTCCGCAGCTCGGAGACCAGCGATCCAACGGTCTGACCGCCTCTTTCGCCGTCCGCCGCGTGCATGCAGATCGTGCGGGTCAGCGCATCCTGCGGATGCCAGTCGGGATCGGCCTCCGCCGCCGAGCCATGATCGCGCAGGATCGCCATCATGTCTGAAGCCAGCAGCCGGCCCGTGGCGCGTTGCAGCAAAGCGGTGGAGCGCGCGCAACGGGCGCGGCCCTGGCTGATCGTGTCCTGCTTCAGGTCGCTGAACGCGGCCGCGACGTTGAGGTCCGCAACATCGCGGCACCAGCCTTGTGTCCGTGCATGGTCGACCAGGCTCGGGCTCGCTCGCGTGAAGCCACGGCCGATGCTGTAGGCGTTCGAGATCGAACGGACGCCGTCGGCCCGTTCGACCACCCACATGCGCCCGACGGTCTCCAGCACATAGGCTTCGCGCGGGTCGGCGATGATGAACGAGTTGTGATAGAAGCGTGGCGAGAGGTGGCCGCAACTGCCGCCCTGGCCATGTTGCTCGAGCAACGTCGTAATCACCTCGACCGCTGCCGCGGCGGTGGCGGCGCGCTCGAGGCCGAGGCGCAGCAGGTCCATGCCGATCAGCGCCTGCTCCTGCTGCGGCGGGATGCGCGCGTGCACCGCCTCGTTGCCGATCACCACGCCATGCTCGTTGGCGCCCATCTCGGCGCCCCAGATCCAGAACGGCCGGCACAGCAGCACGGCTAATGTCTCCCGCACCTGCGGGATGGCGATATAGGTACAGTCCAGGCGCGCACCGTCCGCATGGCGTGCGCGCGGTAAGAATTCCACCGCCTGCGCCTCGTTGCGTTCGCGGTCGCTGTTCTTGCCGAACAGCACGCCTCCCGTCGCGGTGGCGCCAGGCAGAGCTACAATCGTGTCACACATGTCTATCCTGCTCAGTTCGTGCCATGGGCCGGTACGATGCGGCCGCGGCATTCGCCGAAGCCGATGGTCACAGCGCCCGGCCGGCGGCAATGCGCGCGGAAGATCACCTCGTCGCCGTCTTCCAGATAGCGGCGGGGTTCGCCGTTGGTGAGGGTGATCGTATCGCGTCCACCGAAGGTCATTTCCAGCAGGCAGCCAATGCTCGTTGCGTCGGTGCCGGAGATCGTGCCGCTGCCGAACAGGTCGCCCGGCTGCAGGTTGCAGCCGCCCGAGGCGTGGTGCGCGACCATCTGCGCAACCGTCCAGTAAAGCTCGCGCGTGTTGGAGCGGCAGAGCCGATGCGGCTCGGTGCCGGTGGCACGCATGGCTGGCGTGGACAGGAACACCTCGCATTCGATATCGAGCGCGCCGTGCGCCTGGTCGGTGGCGTCGAACAGATGCGGCAGCGGTTGCGGATCGCCGTCCGGTCGCGCGGGTTGTGGTCCGCGAAACGGCTCCATCGCCTCGGCAGTAACGATCCAGGGCGAAACCGAAGTGCGGAAGCTCTTCGCCAGGAACGGGCCGAGCGGCTGCGATTCCCAGGACTGGATGTCGCGCGCCGACCAGTCGTTCAGCAGACAGAATCCGGCGATATGCTGCGCCGCCTGGCCGATCGGGATCGGTTCGCCCAGCCGGTTGCCCGCACCGATCCACACGCCGAGCTCCAGCTCGTAATCCAGGTTGCGGCACGGCCCGAAATCCGGCGCCGCCTGGTTCGGCGGTTTGCGCTGACCGTTCGGCCGCCGCACCTCCTCGCCCGAAGGCCGTACCGACGAGGCGCGGCTGTGATACGCAACCGGCACGTATTTGTAGTTGGGCATCAGTGAGGTGGACCCCATCCATTGGACAGGAAACGGGGTGAGCTAAGAGAGACTCCCACCGGTTGCAAATCCCCCTACCCGTGCGACGGGGGCAGCGAAGCTACATAGCACGTTCTGCTCGTCGATTGAATCCTTTTGTTGC
>JBGPND010000090.1:0-19243 GCA_041487355.1 Acetobacteraceae bacterium
CTTCGCCGCGTCCCATCGAGACGACGCGCACCTCCTCGCCGTATTTCTCGCCGAACAGCGCCATGGCGCCCATTTCGACCGCCGCGTCCGGGGTCATCAGTCGCGTCGTCACCTCGCTGTTCTCGCGAATGCGCGCGTTCACCTCGGCTTCCACCCAGGCGATATCGTCTGCCGTCATCGGCCGCGGCTGCGAGACGTCGAAACGCAACCGGTCGGGCGCATTCAGGCTGCCTTTCTGATTGACGTGGGTTCCCAGCCGCCGGCGCAGCGCCTCGTGCAGCAGATGCGTCGCCGAGTGATGCGCGCGGATGTTGGTGCGGCGCGTATGATCGACCTGCGCCAGCACCGGCGTGCCGACGCGCGCCTCGCCCGCCTCGATGCGCCCGAGATGCACGAACAGATCGCCCAGCTTCTTCTGCGTATCGGTCACGGCGATGCGCAGGCCGTCGGGACCGCTGATCGTGCCGGTGTCGCCGACCTGGCCGCCGCTTTCGCCGTAGAACGGCGTCTGGTTCAGCACCACCGCCACCTCGGAGCCGGCACGTGCCTGGTCGACCGGCGCCCCGTTCACCACCAGCGCGACGATTTCGGCTTCCGCCGTCTCGGTCGAGTAGCCAAGGAACTCGGATGCGCCGACCCTTTCCTTCAGTTCGAACCAGACCCGCTCGGTGGCAGCCTCACCGGAGTCGACCCAGGCGGCGCGTGCGCGCGTGCGCTGTTCCGCCATCGCCGCCTTGAACCCGGCGAGGTCCACCTCGCGCCCCTGCTCGCGCAGCGCATCCTGCGTGAGATCGAGCGGAAAGCCGAAGGTGTCGTACAGTCGGAACGCCACGATGCCGGGCAGAGGCTGGCGATCGCCAAGCCTTGCGGTCTCCTCGGTCAGCAGATGCAGCCCGCGCTCCAGCATCTGGCGGAACCGCGTCTCCTCCAGCAGCAGGGTCTCGATGATCAGCGTCTCGGCGCGCACCAGCTCGGGATAGGCGGCGCCCATCTGGCGCACCAGCGCCGGCACCAGCCGATGCAGCAGCGGGTCGCGCGCGCCCATCATGTGGGCATGGCGCATGGCGCGCCGCATGATGCGCCGCAGCACGTAGCCGCGGCCTTCATTCGACGGCAGCACGCCGTCGGCGATCAGGAAGGCCGAGCTGCGGAGATGATCGGCGACCACCCGGTGGCTGACGCGCCACGGCCCATCCGGATCCTGTCCGGTGGCTTCGGCGCTCGCCAGGATCAGCGCACGCAGCGTGTCGGTGTCGTAGTTGTCGTGCTTGCCCTGCAGGATCGCGGCGAACCGCTCCAGCCCCAGGCCGGTGTCGATCGAAGGCCGCGGCAATGCGACGCGCGTGCCGGGCGGGCCCTCCTCGAACTGCATGAACACCAGGTTCCAGATCTCGACGAACCGATCGCCGTCGGCATCGGGTGAGCCTGGCGGCCCACCGGGGATGGCAGGGCCATGGTCGTAGAAGATTTCCGAGCAGGGGCCGCATGGTCCGGTATCGCCCATGCGCCAGAAATTGTCCGAGGTCGCAATGCGGATGATCCTGTCGTCGCCAAGACCGGCCACCTTGCGCCAGATGTCCGCCGCCGCATCGTCCTCGGAGAACACGGTAACCATCAGCCGGTCCTTCGGCAGGCCGAACTCCTTGGTCATCAGCTCCCAGGCGTATGGGATGGCCTTCTCCTTGAAGTAGTCGCCGAAGCTGAAATTTCCCAGCATCTCGAAGAAGGTGTGGTGCCGTGCCGTGTAGCCCACGTTGTCCAGGTCATTGTGCTTGCCGCCGGCGCGGACGCATTTCTGCGCCGTCGTGGCGCGCACATAGGGGCGCCTCTCCTGGCCGGTGAACACGTTCTTGAACTGCACCATCCCGGAGTTGGCGAACATCAGCGTCGGGTCGTTGCGCGGCACCAGCGGCGAGCTTTCCACCACCTGATGCCCGTTGTGGGCAAAGTAGTCGAGGAAGGCGGCGCGGATGTCGTTGCTGCTGGCCATGGCGAGCGGGCTCTGTTCCAGGAAAGGCGATGGTGCAGGAAGTAGCGCGGCGACTGGCCGCTGTCACCCTGGGCAGGCGCTACAGCCCCAGATACGCCTTGCGCACGTAGTGGTTGCCGCGCAGCGAGGCGGTCTCGCCCTCCGCCACCACCCGTCCGGTCTCCAGCACGTAGCCCCGCGTGGCCAGCCGCAGCGCCATGGCGGCGTTCTGCTCCACCAACAGGATCGCCACGCCGTCGCGGTGGATTTCCCGCAATGTGCGCGACAGTTCCTGCACCATGATCGGCGCCAGTCCGACGCTCGGTTCGTCCACCAGCAGCAGCTTCGGCCGCGCCATCAGTCCGCGCGCGAAGGCCAGGATCTGCTGCTCGCCGCCCGAAAGGCTGCCGGCCACCTGGTTGCGGCGGGCCAAGAGGATGGGAAACCGGGCGAACATGGCTTCCATGTCGCGCTTCTGGGCGGCCGCATCGCCGCGCAGATAGGCGCCAAGCTCCAGGTTGTCACGCACGGTCATGCGCGGGAACAGACGCTTGCCCTCTGGCACGTGCACCAGGCCAAGCTCGACCCGCCGGCGCGGCGAGGCGGTGTCGATCCGTTCGCCGAGGAAATGGATTTCGCCGCCGGCCACCGGCGTAAGCCCGGAGATCGCCCGCAGGCAGGAAGTCTTGCCGGCCCCGTTGGCACCGATCAGCGCCACCGACTCGCCCTGATCGACCGTCACCGACACGTCGTTCAGCACCTGCGCCGTGCCATAGGCGACCGCCAGGTTGCGCAGTTCAAGCAGCATCGTCGTCGTCGAACACGCCGAGATAGGCCTCGACCACCTTGGCATCGCCGGCAATCTCGGCCGGCGTGCCCTCGGCGATCTTGCGACCAAACTGCAACACGGTGATGCGGTCGCAGATGTTCATCACCGCCTTCATGTTGTGTTCGACCAAAACGATGGTGATGCCTTGCGTATCGCGCAGGCTGCGTATCAGCGTCATCATCCGGTCGACATCCTCGTGGTTCAGCCCGGCCACGGGTTCGTCGAGCAGCAGAAGCCGCGGCTGCGGCGCGAGGCCGACCGCCACCTGTAGCAACCGCTTGTGGCCGTGCGAGAGGCTGCCTGCCAGCTCATCCTGCCGCCCGCTCAGGCCGACGAAGCGGATGATCTCGTCCGCTTGCTCAGCCAGCGCCTCGTTGCGTCGATGCGTTGCGGGCGAACCGATCAGACCCGCGATAAGGCCGGAGCTGGCATGGACATGCGTGGCAGCCAGCACGTTGCGGAACACGGTAAAGCCTGGGAACAATTGCGAATGCTGAAAGGTCCGCACCATGCCACGGCGCACCAGGCGATGCATCCTCTCACCGGTGACATCGTGCCCATCGAAGCAGACGCGGCCCTGCGTTGGCTGCAGCACACCAGAGACCAGGTTGAACAGCGTCGTCTTGCCAGCGCCGTTCGGCCCGATCAGACCGCGAATCTCGCCCCGCTCCACCGTGAACGACACGTCATTGACCGCGATCAGCCCACCGAAGCGCCGCGTCAGTTCCACAAGTTCCAGCAGCAGCATGATCAAACGTGCTCGTCGACGCCGATGCCGACCGGCTCGGGCGCAACCGGGCGGTGAGCGACGCGCGCGCGCCAGCGCTGCCAGGTGCCGGTGATGCCGTCCGGCATCAGCCGCATCGACAGCAGCAGGATCAGTCCGTAGGCGAGAAGCTGGTACTTGCCGGTGACGCGGAACGCCTCCGGCACCAGGGTCAGCGCCACCGCGCCGACGATCGGGCCGGCAAAGCTGTTGAACCCGCCGACCACAATGAACACCAGCACACCCACCGAATAGTCGAAGGTGAACACCAGCGGGCTGATATAGGCGAAATAGCCGGCATAGAAGCTGCCGGCGAGGCCGGCGAAGAAGGCCGAGACGATGAAGGCGATCAGCTTGGTGCCGGGAACGTCGACGCCGACCGATGCAGCCAGGAGGTCGCTCTCTCGGATGCTCCACAGCACGTTGCCGAACCAGGAGCGGCTGACCCGATAGATCACCGCACAGGTCAGCAGCACGAGCGCGAGACCAAGGTAGTAGAACGGCACCTTGTTCAGGGTGGTGAACAGCCAGGCCGGCTGCGGTGGCGGAATGTCGCGGATGCCGTACCAGCCGCCGAACGGAACCTCGAAATAGGCAAAGATGCCGCGCGTCACCTCGCCAAAAGCGAGCGTCACCAGGAAGAAATACACCCCTTTGACCCGCAGGCTGAGGCGTCCCACAGGTGCGGCGACCAGGGCCGGCATCACGGCAGACAGCGGCAGTGCCGCCCAGAACGGCCAGCCCGCCGATTTGGTCAGCAGAGCCGTGGTCATCGCACCGATGAACATGAAGCCTGCCTGGCCGAAGGAGATCAGACCGGTGATGCCGAGCAGCCACATGCTGACCGCCATGATCACGTTGAGGCTGATCAGGATCATCACATGCAGGAAATAGGCGTCGCGCACGAATGCCGGCACCAACAGCAACGCAGCCAGCAAGGCGGCGATTGCGATGTTCTGTCGGCCGAGTACCCTTGCCGTCATGGCCCGGTTCGACGCGGCCGTACGCGGATGGCCGGGGCACGCCCGGTCATGACGGCGAGAACGAGACTAGACCAGGTTCGGGGTGACCGGAAGCAATGTGCCGCCCGGCGCACCGGCCACTCCACCATCGTCATGGCCTGCGGAGGCAGGCCATCCACGACTTTTCTCCTTACCGCATCAAGGCAAGTCGTGGATGGCGGGCCGGAGCCTGTCCTCGGGCGGGCCTTCGGCCCGACCCGTGGGCCCACCATGACGGTGACAAACCGATGATCTCCCACCCTCTCATGAGCGTTTCCAGTCATAGTGAACATGCATTTAGACATCGTAGCCGAACAGGCCGCGCGGACGGATGATCAGGATCAGCATCAGGATGGCGAAATCGATGATGAAGGCGAGCTCGCCGCCGAGCAGCGTGCCGGTGACGCTATCGGAAAGCCCGATGAACAAGCCTGCGATCACCGTGCCAGGGATGCTCCCCATGCCGCCGATCTGCACGATGATGAAGGATTTCAGCAGCGGTTCGGCGCCCATCTCGGGGTCGATGCCGAACAGCGAGCCGAGCATCGCGCCGCCGACCGCGGCTAGCGCGGCGCTGATGATGAACGCCGTTGCGTAGACGCTCTCGGTGCTGATCCCCATGAGCAGTGCCGCCTCACGGTCCTGCTCGACCGCCCGCATCGCCTTGCCCGGCCGGGTGAAGTGCAGGAACCCGTACAGCGCAAGCGCCAGTGCCGCGCACAGCCCGGCGGCGAACAGACGCTGTTTGGCAATGAACACGCCGCCGACGTGCAGGACGCCGGGGATGGTGGCGGGGATCGCGATCGGCTCCGGTCCGAAGATGGCCCAGGAGGCTGAGCGGATGGCGAAGGACGCGCCGATGCCGATGATGAAGCAGTTCAGGATCTCATACTGCAGCGGCTTGAACAGCAGATACTGGCAGGCGACGCCGACAGCCGCACTGGCGGCGATCGCCACGATCAGGGCGAGCCAGAACGGCAGACCAGCGCCCTCGGTCCCAAGGAAATACACAGCGAAGGCCGACAGCATGACCAGCTCGCCGTGCACGAAGTTGACCACCCGCATGATGCCGAACAGCAGCGTCACGCCGAGCGCGATCAGCATGTAGATCGCCCCGGTCACCAGCCCGCTGGTGACGATTTGCAAGGCCAGCGTGGTATTCATCGGCGGTCGCTAAAAAGCACGTGGCAGGGTCAGGAACCTCACACGTTCTCTGGCCACGGCACGATAGCGAGCTGGACCGGCTTGCCACCCTTGATGATCGCGATCGGGATCTTGCGGGTAATCGTCGTGTCGATGCCATAGACCGATTTCATGCCGAATGCCTCCGGCCCGTACAGCCCTTCCCAGTGCAGGCCGCGCATCACCTCGGCGATTTTCACCGGATCGACCGACTGGGCCTTCCGTATCGCAAGCGCCAGCACGTTCGGGGTATCCCACACCGTGAAGGCGAAGGAGGGGAATGGCGGGCCATATTTTTTCAGCCACCAGTCCTGCAGATCCTTCTGCGCCTGATCCTGCGGATCGACCAGCGTATCGAACAGCAGCGTGCCCTCGGCTGCATCGGCCCCGGCAACCTCGACAAAGGACTTGGCGTCGGAGTAGCCGAGCATGATCTTGCCCTTGTGCCCAGCTCGCGCAGCGCCTTGCAGCCGAGCGACTGATCGCGGCCGATCGTGCCGCCGAAATCGATCAGGTCGGGGTTGGCGCCCACCAGGCGCGTTGCCACCGGATAGAAATCGGTCGAGCCACGCTTGAAGTATTCGTTGGCGATGTTGCTGAAGCCGTTCTTCTCGGCGATCATCCGCCGATCTTCCGACTCGGTGAAGCCGGCTTCGTCGGACGGGTTCATGTGGCCGACCCGCTGCACCTCCTTGAAGGTCGCGCGCAACCACGGATAGACGGCGTAGGCGGTCTCGTTGGTCGGTGCGGTGCGGAAACTGAGCGGGAACTCCGGGGCGGTAAGATGGCCCTTGCCCGAAGCGTAGGAAAGCTGCAGCGCCTTCACCGCGTTCGTCTTCGCCACCACCGGCACCGAATTCCCGGAGCCGAGCGAAATCAAGAAGCGGACGCCGTCGGCCAGCATCTTCTCGACCACCGTCACCGCTTCCGCCGGCACGTACTTGTTGTCGTAGAAGGCCAGCCTCAGCGTGTAGCGGTCCGGCCCGATCTGGATGGCTTCGACGTTGATCAGCTCAACGGCATGCTCGAGCGTGCGCTGAGTAGTGATTCCCGTGGCCGCGCCCGGGCCGGTCAGCGGAATACTGACACCGACCGTTATCTCTTTGTTTTCGGCGAAGGCTCCAGGGGCATCCAGAACGGCGGCGAGTCCGACGGCGGATGCCGCCAGGAATTCGCGGCGTGAAATCGACATGCTGCCTCCTTCTGGATAGCTGGCGAAGTGATGCGCTAGGGAGCGATCGGCAGCGTCAGGGCACGCGGGGGCGTGCGACACCGACTGCTGCATCGGCAGGCCAATGCAGTCAGGTCAGGTTGAGCGGTATGCATGCCTATGCCACAGCCATTCCCCCCTTCGGCGGCCATTCTCTGCGCCTACGGGATGTTGCCACGTCGCGCGCCGGTGCCACCGTCGCAGTAAGCTTCGGTAGCAACCCACCGGCTGTCAAGCATGAGCCGTCAAAGCCGAGCTCGCGTCGCATTCGCGGCAAAGCGACACGTTTGCAAACCCTAGTGCGCGGCGGCCAAATACGCACCGATGTGCGAGAAGGAGGGTCACCATGTCGACGACTCTGGACGAAGCGACCCACCTAAGGACTCTGTGGACCGATGCGCCGGACGCGATGGACCAGCTCGATCGCATGTCCGCCGAGGGTCTGATCCGGGCGTCCATGCGCGACGCCCTGGCGCATTTCATCGAGCATGGCTGGCTGATCCTGCCTGGCGCCATCGAGCCGGAGCTGATCGACCGGTTCGCGGACGACATCCACAGCGTGCGTCGCCTCCCAGGCAAGTTCGTCAGGACCGATCATCGCAATGGTGGCAAGTCACTGCAGGTCACCGGAAAGACGCCGGACCATTTCGAGAGCCTGCTCGATCTCTACGTCAACCTGGAAGCGTCCCGCCGCGTCCGCATGCATCCGTGCATCACCCAGTTCCTCATTGCGGTGTTCCGGGCGCGGCCGCTTGCCTTCCAGCAGTTGCTGTTCCAGCGCAGCAATGGCCATTTGTTCCACCAGGACACCGCTTACATGGCGGTGGAAGAACCGCTGTTCCTGGCGGCGACATGGATCGCGCTGGAGGACGTGGTGGAAGGCAGCGGCGAGCTCGCCTACTACTACGACGCCAGCCACAAGCTGCCGCATATCCTGTTCAAGGGTGGCACCAAGCGCTTCGACTTCTCGATCGATGACCAGCACGAATACGCGAAGCAGCTCGATGACATGTGCCAGGAACGGAATTTTGACTACCAGCGGTTCATGGCGAAGAAAGGCGATGTGTTCTTCTGGGCCGCCGACCTCGTGCATCGCAGTCATCCGCGCGTGCTTCCCGAGGAGACGAGCAGGCTGTCCTGCGTCACGCATTACTGTCCCGCGACCGTGCATCCCTTCTGGTTCCACTTCCACCCCGACAATCGCGGAATCGAGCCCGACGCGGGAGGCAGCGGTGCCTTCGCCAGCTCGTTCTACAAGCTGCCGAGCGACGGCAAGATGATCGCACCGAACCGGCTAGGATAGCACCGTTCGGGCCTCCGCCGGGTTGCCATGCCGTCCGACATCACCGACCTGCCGATTGGCGACGCGGCGTACGAGGTTCTCGACCTCGAGCGCAGCGCGACACTTGATGGCCGGTTCGATATCGCGCTCGGTGATTCATTCACCGACCCGGGCGTGCGCGAGAGCTTCGCCCGGCTGGAACGCACCGAGCCGAGCCGCCTCTATCGGCTGCACGATGTGACCCTCGATGCCTCGCTCATGCTCCTGCTCCGAGGGCGCACGCGCATCACCGAGACGCGCTACCTCGTCACCGACGAGGAATACGCCGCTACCCTGGTCAAGCCGCTGCCCGTGGTTCCTTTCGATCCCGCGGAGCACTACGTCATCGGCTGCAATCGGGCGTGGCACAACTACTACCATTGGCTGATCCAGGCCGTGCCCGCGATCGATTGGAGCCTGCGCAATCGCAGCCAGCGCAGGCTGACACTGGTGTTGCCGCCACTGCGACCATGGCAGGAAGAGACGCTGGCGTTGCTGAGCTGTCAGGACGTCGCCAGGCCGATCCTCGACATATCCGGCACCTATCTCTTCCCGAGTGCCGAATTCAGCGAATTCCTGGGCGAGCGGATGCCGCTCACCGTTTCCAGCGCAGCAATGGCCACTTTCCGCCGCCTGAGCCAGAGCGTGCCATGGACGCGCGGTGCCGCCGAGGAGATCTACGTCGCCCGGACCGACGCGCGAAACCGGGTGGCGGAGAACGAAGCGGAGCTGATCAGCCTGCTGGAGCGGCAAGGTGTGCGCATCATCGTTCCCGGCGCGCTTCCGGTCAGCGAGCAGATCGCTGCATTCCGCGCCGCCCGTCTGGTGATCGGCCCGCACGGCGCGGGCATGAGCAATATCGTGTTCTGCCAGAGTGGCAGCTTCGTCTACGAGATGCTGCCGCGCCACTACCCGAACGTCTCGTTCAACCGGGCCGCGCAGGCTGCCGGTCTGAACTACTGGGCTGATCTGTTCGAAGGCTTCGGGGCAGGCGATAGACACGGCCGGACACGGCGTTTCGACCTCGATGTCGTCGCGGCTCGGCTGGATGCGATCAGGGCGCGAATCGCCGCCACTCCCAGAGTTGAATCCGCGATAGACTTCCTGAGGCGCACGCAGGCGGCGCAGCCGGACGAAACGGCGTTACCGGTTCGCACGCCGGAGCCGCAAGTCGTCGCGAGCGAACCACAGCAGCCGCACGGTCTGCTCGCGCGGTCCATGCGTGCCTTGGCACGACTGTTTTTTGCGCGGCGGCACCGGGTAATCACCCGGCACTACCGGGTCAGTTGACGATCAGCAGGGGGCTTCCCCACAGACGCTGCTCGACCAGGCCACGACCGATCTTGACGTGCTCCTGGAACACCTTGCTGTGACGCTCGACATCGTCGTGCATCACCTTGTCTTCGAGCATCTGCCGGTAATTGTGAGACCATTGCGCCTGACACAGGAACAGCTTGTTCTCGATGTAGGCCCATGGCACCAGCCGCCTCGGCTGTGCGAAGAACAGATGCACCGCCTCGTTCACGCCGAACGTAACGGGATTGATGAAATCGTCGACCGCGACGATGCCGCCGGGCGCGATGACCTGCTCGGCCAGGCCGAGATCCCAGAACACGTCATTCCGTTCGTGCGAGCCATCGATGCTGATGAAGCGCGCCCTGTCCACAAGATGCGACAGCAGAAGGTTGGCATCCAGATCGGTCGAGTAGGCCTGCAACAGATGGACGTTGGCGCGATTGTCGGCCAGCGCCGGCTCCAGATATTGCCACACCTTGGCGACCGAATGGTCCTGAAACAGGTCGATCCCGAGCGCCCTGCAGCCGGTTCGCGCGGCGGATCGCAGCAGGATCGAGAAATATCGGCCGCACAGCACGCCGATCTCAAGCACCGAGCCGACAAGGCCACGGTCCTCCTGGAACTCGAGCATGTCCATGGTGCGGATGGCGGTTCCCTGATGCAGCCAGCCAGGGATGTTGTAGACGATGTCGTGGTAGAAATCGTAGTGTTCCGCTGGTGTGCTGGCCATCGCTTCGTCCCCCGGCGTTGCGTACGCCTAGCGCCGATACGGCGCCGGCAACAGCGCCCGCACCGGCAGCTTCATCAGCCCCGTCGGTCCATGCACGATCACCAGCGCATCGGGACAATGGTCCAGGAACATCTCGCGGCAGGCGCCGCAGGGCGGCACGACGGCGAGCTCCCGATCGGCTTCGTCGGGCTTCGGATGGCGCACAGCCACGATGGTATCGATGTTGCCGTCCCCCTCAAACAGCGCTCGGCCAAGCGCTACGGCTTCGGCTCCTCAGGCAGGCGCTCGATATCGTCCAGGCGCATCATCGCGCGCACTGCCTGCTGCTGGGCGTTGATGATCTGGTTGGCCTGGAGGATCACCTCGCTACGCAGATCGTGGACGTCGCGATCGACCCGATCGAAGCGGGTCTGCATCTCGGCCCTGAGGGTGACGAACTCATGTCGGAGCTCGCCGACCTCACGGTTCAGCCGTTCCACGTGGCTGTTGGTCAGCTTGATCTGTTCAGCCAGCGCATCGATGGCATCCGCGATCCGGTCGACCGGGGCCTGAGCGAAGTCTACCCGCCGCGCATCTGAGGAACTCATAGCCGACCCTAGCACACCCTCGTTCACCGCCGATACGGCGCCGGCAGCAGCTCACGCACCGGCAACTTTGTCAGCCCTGCCGCCCCATGCACGATCACCAGCGCATCGGGACAATGGTCCAGGAACATCTCGCGGCAGGCGCCGCAGGGCGGCACGACCGCGAGCTCCCGATCGGCTTCGTCGGGCTTCGGGTGGCGCACAGCCACGACGGTGTCGATGTTGCCGCCCCCCTCGAGCAGCGCGCGGCCAAGCGCGACCGCTTCGGCGCACACCGACAGCCGCCCGACCGTGGCGCCGAGATGCAGGCCCGTCCAGACGCGTCCGTCACGTGCGCGAATGGCAGCCGCAACCGTGTGCCAGAATGGTCGGTAATGCCGCGCCAGCACATCATGCGCTGCGGCGATCAGTGTATGATCAGCCTTCAAGAGACTTCGCGCAGGTGGTGTCGCGTCATTCAGCCGCTTCGGCCTCCTCGGCCTCATCCACCATCGCCAACATGGCATTCGCCACCACGCCCGACTGTTCGCGCACCTTGGCCTCGATCGCATCGGCCACGTCGTGGTGATCACGCAGGAACTGCTTGGCGTTCTCCCGGCCCTGGCCGATCCGCTGGCTGTCGTAGCTGAACCAGGCACCGGACTTTTCCACCACGCCCGCCTTCACCCCGAGATCGATCAGCTCGCCAACCTTGCTGATGCCCTCGCCATATACGATGTCGAACTCGACCTGACGGAACGGAGGGGCCAGCTTGTTCTTAACCACTTTCACGCGCGTCTGGTTGCCCACCACCTCGTCGCGCTCCTTGATCTGGCCGATCCGCCGGATCTCCAAGCGGAGCGAGGCATAGAACTTCAGCGCATTGCCGCCGGTGGTGGTCTCCGGATTGCCGAACATCACGCCGATCTTCATACGAATCTGGTTGAGGAAGACCAGCATACACTTGCTGCGCGACACGCTGCCGGTAAGCTTGCGCAGCGCCTGGCTCATCAGCCGCGCATGCAGGCCCATGTGGCTGTCGCCCATCTCGCCTTCCAGCTCGGCCCGCGGCACCAGCGCGGCGACGCTGTCGATCACCACCACGTCCACCGCGCCGGAGCGCACCAGCGTATCGCAGATCTCCAGCGCCTGTTCGCCGGCATCCGGCTGGCTGATCAGCAGATTGTCGACGTCCACACCGAGCTTGCGGGCGTAGATCGGATCGAGCGCATGCTCTGCGTCGATGAAGGCGCAGGTGCCGCCAAGCTTCTGCGCCTCGGCAATCGCGTGCAGCGCCAGCGTCGTCTTGCCCGAGCTTTCCGGGCCATAAATCTCCATGATCCGTCCGCGCGGCAGGCCGCCGATACCGAGCGCCAGGTCCAGCCCGAGCGAGCCTGAAGGGATGACCTCGATATGCTCGTTCCCGGGCCGCGCACCCATCCGCATGATCGAGCCCTTGCCGAAAGCCCGCTCGATCTGCGCCATCGCGGCATCCAGCGCCTTGTTCTTTTCCATCAGAGGATCCTTGTCCTAGCGAGGTTCTACAACCATACGTCTTGGAAGGCCGATCGTCCTTCGCGCATAGATTGCATCCATGCGACCGGGCCGTTCAAGCGAACAAAGCGGCAACCCATCAATCGCGCACGCCGCTGAATCGATGTTTGCTTTATGTTCCGCCGGCTGGTGGAATACAAGAACCATTTGCGAACATCTGCCTACGGAGTTCCGGCGAGTCCCGACGCCATCGTCATAACGGGCGCCCTGCCGAGTCGCCAGACATAGGCGATGATCTCGGCCACCGCCTGATAGTGCTCCGCGGGAATGTCAGTATCCAGCTCCACCCGATACAGCGCCTGGGCAAGCGGCGGATTGGCCACCAGCGGCACACGGTTCGCCTCCGCCACCTCGCGGATGCGGGCGGCCAGTGAATCGACCCCCTTCGCCACCACGCGCGGTGCGGCATGCTTCGCCCGGTCATAGGACAGAGCCACGGCGTAGTGGGTCGGATTCGTGATAACCACGGTCGCCTTCGGCACCGCCGCCAGCATGCGCTTGCGCGCCCGGAATGTGCGAATCTGCCGGAGCCGCGCCTTCACGCGCGGATCGCCTTCGGTTTCCCTCAGCTCTTCCTGGATGTCATGGCGGCTCATGCGCAGTTCCCGCGAATGGCGAAGGAACACCCAGAACAGGTCCAAGGCGGCAATCCCTGCCTGCGCCGCCAGAACCGCCAACAGCACATGCAGCACCGGGCCCGCGGCGCGGGAGAGAAGTTGGCTGGGCTCGCCAAACGGCGCCAGAAGCAGGCTCGGCAGGTCCCCCCGCAGCACACGCCAGGCGACGATGGCCAGGGCCGTGACCTTGACCAGCGACTTCACGGCCTCGACCAGGCTGTCGGCACTGAACAGTCGTTTGAGCCCCGCCCGAGGGCTGATGCGCGCGAGGTCCACCCGCAATGCCCGTGAATTCAGCAGGAACCGGGTCTGCACGACCACCGCTGCCACGCCGGCGAGCATTGCCGCCAGCACGAATGGCGCTGCACCGCGCAGCCAGACAACGCCCGCGAGCCGGAACGCGTTGCCAGGATTCGCGTCGAATTCGTGAGCCCGCGCCAGAAATATGCTGAGACTCAGCGCCAGGTCACGTGCCGCCCCGGGGGCCGCCAACACCAGAGCCAGAGTGACCGCCGCCAAGCCTGCCAGGGTGACCAGTTCGCGGGAGATCGGCACCTGGCCTTCCTCGCGCGCTCGCTGCAGTCGTCGCGGTGTCGCGGCTTCCGTCCGTTCCTCTTGGTGTGCCTCGTCAGCCACGGCGTGTCACAGCCCCGGCAGGCTGGCAAAGCCGGATTGGAGAGCAGTCTGCCAGGCGGTGAGAATGGCGGTCGCCAGGGCGGCGAGCAGGACGATACCACCGAGGATCTGCCCAGGCATGACGACGAAGTAGACCTGCAGCCGGGGCACCAGCCGGGCGAGCAGACCGATCGCCACGTGCCAGACGATGGCGGCCAACAGGAATGGCGAGGCCAGACGGACCGCCAGCGCGAAAGTGTCAACCACCGCGCGGACCGCGGTTTGCGTGGCATCCGCCGCGGGCAGCAGTGTGCCGGCGGGTATCAGCCGATAGCTGCCTGCAAGCGCCGCCAGCGGTACCGCGTAGAGGCCCGTTACCAGAATGGCGAGCGGGGCGGCGAGTGCGAAAAGGCGTGCGATGGGGGTGGCTTGGCCGCCAAGCTCGGGATCGGGCTGCAACACGTTGGCGACCCCCAGCATATAGGCGATGAACTGGCCGGCAACCGGGAGCGCCAGCACCAGCAGACGCGCGAGCCAACCCAGCCAGAGGCCGGTGACGATTTCGGCTGCGATCATGAGGGCGGCCTGCAGGCCCGCCTCGGGAACCGCCGGGATCGATGGTTCGATGCCCGGCAGCAGTAATGCAGTGACGCCGAGCGCCAGACCAAGCCGGAGCATCGGCGGAGGCTCCGCCTCCCCCAGTCCTGGCAGCAGTATGATCGCTGCTCCGACGCGCCCCATCACCAGCACGAAGGCGAACGCCCAGGCGGGCAGCGTGGCGAGCAGGGTGGCGGCATCTTCGCTCATGAGCCGCCGATCGCGACAATCCGGTCAAGCAAGGTGTGCGTGTAGTCCGACAGCGTGGACAGCATGAATGGCCCTAGCAGTACCAGTGCGGCACCGAGGGCGATGACCTTCGGCACGAAGGCCAGCGTCGCCTCGTTGATCTGTGTAATCGCCTGCAGCAGCGAGATGAGCAGGCCGACGCCGAGCGCCACCAGCAGGGGCGGCCCACCCAGCTTCAGCATCACCAGCATGCCGTCCCGCAGCGACACGGCGATATCGGCATCGTTCATGGCTTCGGCTGTCCTGCTGATCGGAACGGGTCAATCGGCGGCTCAGATCGGCATCTTCATGATGTCCTGATAGGCCTGCACCACGCGATCGCGGATGACGGTCGCGGATTGCAGAGTGAGCTCGGCACGCGCCAGGGCGGTGACGACTTCGGTGAGATTGCCGCCGCCGGCAATCGCCTCCATGGCCTTGGCGTCGGCCGCATGGCCATTGTCGATCGCGCCTTGCAGGGCACGCTCCAGCGTTGCGCCAAAGGTGCCGGTGCCGCCACCACCGTCGCCACGATCGACCCGGGCATAGGCATCGACCGCGGCCGAGGGCGTCACGACAATCGTCGGTATCGTGCTCATCGGTCGTCATGGTCGGGCTTGACCCGGCCATCCATGGCTTTGATAGCGGCCAGAACAGACGTGGATGGTTCGCCCCCGGCCTTCACCGGGGCATGCTTCGCGGCCATGATGACTGTCGTCATCATTTCAGCAGATCGATCGTGCGCGTCAGCATGCTGCGCGTGGCCTGCATGACGGAGAGGTTGGCATTGTACGAACGCTCGGCCTCGCGCATGTCCATGACCTCGACGAGGCTGTTGACGTTCGGCAGTTTCACGTAGCCGTCGGCGTTGGCCGCGGGGTTGGATGGGTCGTAGCGCAACTGGAGCTCGCTCCCGTCCCGGCCGACCTGCTTCACCCGGACCGTCTGCGTGCCGAGCTGCCGATCCAAGGTGTTCTGAAACGTCACGGTCTTGCGGCGATACGGATCTGCGCCCGGCGTCGATCCGGTGGTGTCCTGGTTGGCCAGATTCTCGGCTATAATGCGCAGCCGCGTCGTCTGCGCGTCCATGCCGCGTGCGGAAATGCTGAGCGCCTTGTCGAGATCCATGCCGATCTCCCTGCGTTGCCTAGCCCGATGTGGAGCGACCGAGGGCCATGCCGAACAGGCCGAGGTACTTCTTGTAGATCGTCGTCACCAGCGCGTGGGTCGTGTCGGTGTTTGCTATCTTGATGAGCTGGTCATCCAGCGCGACGGCATTGCCGTCCGGCGCGCGGGCGGCAGGACGCGCCTCGACCTCCGTTTGCTGTCCGGCGCCCGCCAGGCCGGGCAAATGGTTCGGCTGAGTGCGGACCGGCGCAACGGCACCTGCGCCTGTAAGCGCCGCGGCGAACGGCTTCAGGTCACGCGGCCGATAGCCGGGCGTGTTGGCATTGGCGATGTTCTGCGCAAGCAGCCCCTGCCGCCTGTCGGCCCAGGCCAGGCGCCGCTCCGCCAGATCGAACAAGCCGATTTGCGTCGGGTCCATGCCGGACAGAGTGCGCCACCAGGATTGAATGGCGGGTTAACCGGCAGGGCTGCTGCATCGCGAGCCGCATATATGATACCGTTGCGCGGAGACGATGACTCATTTGTCGTCATGCCCGCGAAGCATGACGATTACAGGTCAAGACCTTCGCTCGGCGGTATGAGACCTGCCGGCGATAAAGGCTTCGGTAATCCCGTTCCATTATATTCGGCCGCGATGTGCGAAGCCGCTCCGCCTGTTGCGCCGCAAGCCGAGGAAACACCGATCGACGCGGTGCGCGCACTCGCCGAGGAGCTGACAAAGCTGGTCGGCCTCGCTCGCGCTCTGGTCGACTCAAATCGCGAGGTCGATCTCACCGGCCTCGACAGCGAGGTCGGCCTGCTGTGCGCCAAGACCCTCGACCTGCCACTCGACGAGGGACGCTGGATACGTCCCCGGCTGATCGCACTGTTCGGTTCAGTGGAGGGCTTGTCGCGCGCCCTCTCCGCGCGTGGTCCGCCCTCAAGCTGACCACAGCATCCTCGCTCGGCAAAAGGCCGCGCCATGGTCATCACAACCGCTTCCCTTCTGACCGCTGCCGCCACGCTTGTCGCGGTGTTGGCATTGATCTGGCTCGCCGGTCGCGCGGCACGCTTCGGCGGCTTCGCTCGACGTCCTGCAAGCGGCAGCCATCTGTCAGTCCAGGACGTCATCGCGCTCGACGCACGCCGGCGCCTGTATCTGATCCAGTGTCAGGACAAACATGTGCTGTTGCTCACCGGCGGTAGCCAGGATGTTGTCGTCGGCTGGCCCAGCGAGCACCCGCCGGACGTGGAGCGCGGCCAATGAGATGCGCGCACTGGCTCTTTCCGTTGCCGCTCGTCCTGTTGCCAGCAATCGCGCACGCGCAATCGCTTGCCATCGACCTTGGCGGCGCCGGTCAGGCAGGTGCGACCGGCCGGCTGGTGCAGATCACCGCACTGGTCACTGTGCTCTCGCTGGCGCCCAGCCTGCTGGTGATGGTCACCGCCTTCACCCGCATCGTCATCGTGCTGTCGCTGTTGCGCAGCGCGCTCGCCACGCAGGGCACGCCGCCCAACATGGTGCTGATCGGGCTCGCGCTGTTCCTCACCTTCTTCGTCATGCAGCCGGTGATGGAGGAATCCTGGACCACGGGTCTCCTGCCGCTAACCGAAGGGCGCGTCGGCGAGCTCGATGGCCTGCGCCTCGCAACCGAGCCATTCCGCCATTTCATGACTGCCAACCTGCGACCGGCCGACTTGCAGCTTTTTCTCGACATCGCGCATCTGCCGGCGCCTGCGACCGCGGATGCCACACCCTGGCGCGCGCTGGTGCCGGCGTTCCTGGTGGGCGAACTCCGTCGCGCCTTCGAAATGGGCTTCCTGCTGTATTTGCCATTCATGGTGATCGACATGGTGGTGGCGAGCGTGCTGATGAGCCTCGGCATGATGATGCTGCCGCCCAGCGTGGTGTCACTGCCGTTCAAGCTGATCTTCTTCGTGCTGGTAGACGGTTGGCGCCTGGTGTCCGGCAGCCTGGTGCAGAGCTTCAGCAGTCAGTGACTGGCGATGGCGCAGTCAGGCCGGTGCCGCTATAAGTCCATGCAGCCAGTCGCATGAAGGCGCGCGAGATAATTGCCGCGTTGCAGGCGGATGGCTGGGTCGAGCTACGCATCGCCGGGTCGCATCGGCAATTCCGGCATCCAGTGAAGCCTGGCCTGGTGACCGTGCCGATGCATGGGCCGCGGGACCTTAAGATCGGGACCCTCGTTTCCATCGAACGGCAGAGCAGGCTGAAGTTGAGACGGAGATAGGGTATGGCACTGCGCAGCTTTCTCGCCGTTGTCATTCAGGATCAGGGCGACGGGCCAGAAGATGGTTATGATGTCGTGTTCCCCGACTTCCCAGGCTGTGTGAGCAGCGGTGAAACCCGCGAGGCTGCCGCCGAAGCCGCCGGCGAAGCGTTATCGATGCACGTTGAAGAGATGCTTCGGGCCGGGCAGGCAATCCCGCTCCCCGGCCCGCACCGCAACCTGCCCGACTGGTTGGCCCAACAGCCCATCAAGGTTGTCGGTTCGCTCATGCTTTCGGTTGAGCTGCCCGAACTGGCGCAGCGGGCTTGAGCGATAGCGAAGGGCAGTGGCTGGCGGCTGGCTGCCACGGGTGCGGGGCTTTGCCGTGCCTGGGCTGTAACACTGTCCTGGCGGCGTCGGGGCGCAGGCTTGCACCGGGGGCCGCGCGGCGCTTCAATCGTGGGACGGAATTGTCCCGGACACCGCGTGGATGCCCCCGCCCGAGCCAATCCCCGACCTGCTGAAGGCAGTCAACGACTCCAGCGCGCGCGGCTTCGGACTGTGGGTCACGTTTCTGACGGTGGGCGCCTACCTGGCGATCGCCATCGGCACCACCACGCACCTGCAGCTTCTGCTGGAAGCGCCGGTGAAGCTGCCGCTGCTCGGTGTCGATCTGCCGTTGTTCGCGTTCTACCTGTTCGCGCCGCCGCTGTTCCTGCTGCTGCACTTCAACGTGCTGACGCAGCGCTGTATGCCGTCGCGCAACCGCATCGAGCACGACGCGGACCTGCCTCGCGCTACCCCCGCGCCAGTCGCGTTGTCCGGTACACCGCAGCTAGCTCCACGCGGAATCCGATACTCTGCAATTCCAGCACGCCGTCCTCGAGTGTCACCGGCCGCTCCGGCCATGTGCCGTCCGCACCCCGCCGCAGCAGCTCCGCCCCGACCGCGGCGCTGCGCAGCACCAGGATCTCCCGCACGCTGGGGATCGTCGCGTAGGCCCAAACATTGGTCCAGGTCTCGGCCTGGTTGCTGGGCGACAGAATCTCGACCACCAGGACCGGCTCGGACAGCGCGTATTCCTCCTCCTGGTAGGGCGAGCAAGTGACCGCTAGCCCATCTTATTCACGGCGTCAGTGCGCCGCCACGACGTTATATAATGGGAATGGATATGGCTGCGGCGACCGGTGGCTGGGTGAACCGCGTTTCAGGCTATGTCTGTAAGGCGTTGGGGTTGGTCAGGACGGGTTCGGCCGGGGCATTCGCCCCGCCGTTCACGTCGGGCGCAGGACCAACGCGCCAATCAGCCCGCGGAACAGCGAGGCATCCGGGCAGTTCGCGGCGAATGCGAGCGTGACCCGGCTGGTGGTCTCCTTGATCCGCACCGCGATCTTCAGCAGCCGCAGCCGCACGGTGGAGAATTCGGC
>JBGPND010000091.1:0-18906 GCA_041487355.1 Acetobacteraceae bacterium
AGGACGCTGCGCGCCGCTTCGCGGTGGCCTGCGGCCATCCTTGACCGCGCCTGCGCGCGGCACCACGAGGTGATCAGGCCGGGACGGAGAAACGGCCCTCAGCCGAACCGAGAAACATCACGAGGTAGGCAGCGCCGGCCGGCCAAGCAAGGGGAGGACGTTTCCACCCACACCAAACAGCGAGGAGGCGGAAATCCAATAGTTCATCTGCCATCCTCGATCGGCAATGATCTCGGCTCCAACTTCGAGGGGCACCTCGCCAAACTTGAGTAGTGAGAAAGCAGGTATCGATCTCTGTGTGCGTTCCCATTCCGACTGGGCGTTCGGTCCGAAGTCCATCTCACCGCCTCGGCTGAATGCGCAAGCGCTACGGTTTGAGTGCCCCGGCCTTCCTGAAACGCCGAAGCATATGCCCATGCTACGGCTTACCCTTCCATTCGTTTCGAGTGGAAGGTGAAGCTCATACTCGACAACGTCGCGATAATCCGGGCGATTGAGGCAAACTCGGTAAATCGAGGCCATCGGTGCCTCCCTCTGTTGGCCATTTGATGGATGAGGGTGCGCTTATCACCCTGGCTGTGACACCAAATTCTCCATCGGAATTGCCAACACGCGCGACAGCTTGCGCAATGCCTCCGCGCTCCCCGGCTTCTTCCCGGTCTCGATCTCCGCGAGATAGCTCGGGCTGACGCCGGCCTGCTCCGCCAGCGCGCGCTGCGACAGTCCGCGCTTCTCGCGCCAGACCTTCACCGGACTCTCATCGTCCAGGATGCGCCGCAACTCGTCGCCGGTCATATAGTCCCGCCGAGCGACTTCCTTGCCGACTGTCTCTTCAAGCGCGAGGACCGCGGCGATGGCCTCCAGGTCCTCAATATCTTCCATCCGGGCGACAAGGGCATTCCAGTCGCGCTTGCGAAGTGTCACCGTTTTGCTGGTCTCGGCCACTGGCCGTGGGAGCCGTGTATTCACCGATAAACCTCCTTGCGATTGCCGACCCGGCCGACAATCACGTTGCCATCCTTGATCGTGTAGACGGCGCGCCAGTTCCCCTGCCGCACGCGATAGCGCCCGGGCAGTCCGACCAACGGCTTGACGCCGATGTGCAGGGCTATCGGATCCTCGGCGATACGTTCCAGCCGGTCTCGCAGGCGCTTCGCGTCGAGGCGCGGCATGGCAGCGAACTGCACCACGACATGTGGCGGTATGATCAGCGCCACGATGTATACTCGCTATCAGCGAGCAGACTGTCAAGCGTCGGCAATACCGGTTCCCTTCGCCGCCGATCTGGACATCACGTCCGTCGGCAATGATGGTCACTTTGATTGTCTTGCCGTTTGCTTAACCTGGGTGCCCGGCTTGATGCTCACCGCAACAGTGCGCCTCACGCCGCCTGCAACCGCATCGCCGCCTGAATCTCGCGACACGCAGCGACGACCCGGAAAATCTCGTCTCGGCTCGGGCTCTCGGCCTCGGGGCGACCGTGCACAATCGCATTCCGCCGGTCCCAGGCCTGGTCCAGCACGTCGGCGGTGGTGCCGCCGATGATCCCCTGAAACGCCAACTCCTGGATGATGGAACGGGCGGAACGATCACGCCCCTTGATGCGATGCTGCATAGCTGCATCCCGCACCAATTCGTCGAGCACCGACACCAGATAAATCAGGGACAGATCCTGCTGCCCTGCGTCGTATGCTGCCAATGAGGCCGCCAGCAGATGTTCCAGGCTGTCCTCCGATAGTCCTGCCGAGGCCGCATCCTTGCGTGTCCCCAGCGAGATCAACTCGAAGCGCCACCCTGCATGGGCCGCGATAGTCGCCGCCAATTCCTTGATCTCGTTAGAGCCCCGCAGGCTCTCTGCGGTCTTGATCTCCACCACCGCGCGATCGTCATCCTTCATCGCGATCAGATCCGGTGAGAACGCGCGCAGGAACGCCGGCAGGCTGTCGCCTCGCGGCTGCTCAACCACGTCATAGCCGCGCTTGCGGTACTCCCGCGCCACGCTGCGCTGAGACCTCAGGCGTTCATCGCTTCGGCTGCCAGCCATTCAGCCCAGGTCCTCCTCGTCCGGCGCAAGCCACAGGCGAATATGCACGAACTGGCGCCCATCGCTGAACGCGTCCGCCAATGGCCGCGATATATAGCGCAGGCGAAAGCGCCCATCGATGTCCCGCCAGTTTCCGGCAACGTCCTTCACCGCACGGTCATTCACGAAGGTGATGCCCTGCAGCGCATCCTGGATGGGCTTGATCAGGTTGTCCATGTCGGCGATCGGCCGCTCGGCATAGTGGGTGATGCGCAGCTCTACCGCGACCGCATACGGTGGTTGCCCGGCGGGCCAGGCCGCCGTGGCCGCGGCGCGGATTTGCCGTTGCCAGGCTGCGAGACGACTGCGGATGTCTGTCTGAGCCGACACCGGCCGGCCATGGACGCAGAACTCGAAATCCGGGGTCCGGCGGTCATCTGGGCGGTCTCGTCCGAGGGGCTTCCTGGTCAATTCAACCCATGGAAATCCTGCCGGGTGCCGCGATGCCATGGTCGTGGCGATACGCCAGAACGACGCGAATGGCTTCCTCCGCCATCGCCATGGCCTCCGCCTCACTGTCGCCTTCGGTCACCACTTCCGGTAGCGCCGGCGCGCTCACGGTGAAGCCACCTTCCGGCTGCGGCTCAAGCACCACGGTGAAGTCGAACTTGCCGGACATGATCGGCCTCCGTATCCGATCGTCAGCCTAGCACATCGCACGGCCAGATCGTCTTCGGCTACTTCCGTGACGCGAAGGCGAGGCCACCTGCTCCACGTCCACCCGCGGTGTAGAGACCAAATTCTCCATCGGGATTACCAGCACGCGTGACAGCTTGCGCAGCGCATCCGCACTCCCCGGCTTCTTCCCGGTCTCGATCTCCGCAAGATAGCTCGGGCTGACGCCGGCCTGTTCCGCCAGCTCACGTTGCGACAGTCCGCGCTTCTCGCGCCAGACCTTCACCGGGCTCTCGTCTTCCAGGATGCGCCGCATCTCGTCGCCGGTCAGGTAGTCGCGCCGTGCGACCTCCTCGCCGACCTTCTCCTCATACGCGAGGACCGCGGCGATGGCCTCCGGGTCCTCAATATCTTCCATCCGGGCGACAAGGGCATTCCAGTCGCGCTTGCGAAGTGTCACCGTTTTGCTGGTCTCGGCCACTGGCCGTGGGAGCCGTATGTCCACCGACAAACTTCCTTGCGATTGCCGACGCGGCCGACCATCACGCTGCGCCATGCCGTCGTCATCCGACGGCACGGCGAACTGTTGCTACGTTGCCCTTTGCACGCCGGCGTCCCGCCGCGCTTTGGCCAACCCGGCCTGCCGGTATTCGCGCCAACCCATCGCCGATCTCCTGCTCGGCTCGTCGCAGATCGTAAGTCTGCTGCAGGTTCATCCAGAACGCCGCGCTCATGCCGAAATAGCGGCCAAGCCGCAGCGCCGTATCGGCGGTGATGCCGCGCGTGCCATGCAGGATGCCGGTGATCCGGTTGGGCGGTACTTCGACATCGCGCGCCAACTGCGTCGCCGTGATACCCATCGCCACGATGGCGTCGGCCAGGTGCTCTCCTGGGTGAATTGCGCTGCGTGCCATGTCTAACCTCGGTGGCCGTCCTCGATCGTCACATACTCTGGCCCCGGCGAACCCGATGGCCACTTGAAGCAGATCCGCCACTGGTCGTTGATCCGGACACTGTAGGTGTCGCTCCTCGCGCCCTTCAGCTTCTCGAAGCGATGTCCGGGGAACTTCGCAATATCTCCCAGCAAAATCGTCGCATCCAACCGATCCGGAGTCTTTTCCGCCTGTCTTCGAAATGCTTCGAATTGCCCGACACGTTCGCCGCGGGCAAAGTGCGCAGTCCGGCTATCGCCATAGCTGCGAATCATAACGGTTTCCTGCGGTTATTTACGTCTTACGTCAACCATAATCAACCGCGATGGCTCGCTTGCGTTGGCACGGCCTGGCCGCGGGCCTTCACCCTTCAAGCCCTGCGGGCTGGGTCAATCTGCAACTGATTAGCATTGCATAACAAACAGAGAGGATCAGGCAGGCGGCCGGCTACTGCCGCCGGCGCACAGCCTGTCGCGCGATCTCCTGTCAGTCCCGCGCCAGCACCGGGAATTGCAGGCACAGCGCCTCGGCACCCGCGGCACCGGCCGTCATCAGCAGGCTCCCGTCGTCCGGCGCCACGAAGACACAGGAGTTCGGTGGCAGCAGTGCCGATCCGCCGGCCGACGCCGCACCGGACAGCACGATCCAGAACTGCCCGCCGCCCTCGCGCGGATCTGGGCCGCTGACATCCGCGCCAGCCGGCAGGCGATAGCGCCACGTCGCCATCCCATCCGCCGTCTGCTCGATCACCGTCAGGCAGGCGAGCCGGTCCGTGCGCGCCAGCTCGGCCGCCGAGGCAACCGGCATCGGCGGCGCCGTCGCCTCGCGATGCTGGAAGTTCTGCACCCGCGCCGCGCGCAACTGCTCGCGCGCCCCCGGCATGTAGCGCGCACCGGAATCCCAGGCGTTGCGCAAGGTGAACCAGGCGATCCCTTCGTCGGCGGCAATGATGGGCCCGTAGGCGGACCACGCGTCGGTGTAGTGCACCGCCACCGTGCCCACGTCGTGCAGGCCGAGCCGGCCGCCGCCCTGCACCACCACCTGATACTGATCGGCCTGATGAAAATGCGGCTTCACCACCGCGTGCGGCTCCTTCTCGACCAGGAAGGCCATCGGATACAGCACGTCTGCGTCGGGCGGCGCCTCGCCCTCCTTCAGCGTGTTGCGGTTTTCGCCGATGAAGGTGGTGTGCCAGCCGTTGCCGGTCTTGCGCCGCGCCGTCTGCCGCGCGACTTCGCTGTTCGCCGTCAGGATCATGGGTTCGCCTCGTTGCTTTCCCGCAGATGCTACGCCGCAAGCCGCCGCCGCGCCAGCGCCGCCCCGGCGCCCAGCGCGGCGAGCTTCGCCTCCGCCACGTCGCGGCGCATCGGCGCCATGCCGCAGTTCGTGCAGGGGAACAGCCGCTCCGCCGGCACGAACTCCAGCGCGTCCTCGATGGTGTCGGCGACCTCCTCCGGCGTCTCCACGCGATCGGTGGCGACATCGATCACGCCGACCAGCACGTCCTTGCCCGCGAGCAGCCGCATCAGCCGCATCGGCACGCGCGCGTTGCGGCACTCGAGCGACACCTGGTCGATGTGGCTCGCCGCCAGCGCTGGGAAAGTCGCCTCATATTGGCGCCACTCGGAGCCCAGAGTGCCCTTCCAGTCGATGTTCGCCTGGATGCCGTAGCCGTAGCAGATATGCACCGCGGTCTTGCACGCGAGCCCCTGGGCCGCGCGCTCCAGCGCCGCCACGCCCCAGTCCTTCACCGCATCCATGTAGACATTGAACGCCGGCTCGTCGAACTGGATCACATCGACGCCGTCCGCCTCCAGCGCGCGTGCCTCCTCGTTCAGCAGCGCCGCGAACGCCATCGCCAGCTTCATCCGGTCGCCGTAATGCGCATCGGCGATCGTATCGACAATCGTCATCGGGCCCGGCAGGGTGAACTTCAGCTTCCGCCGCGTGTGGGCGCGTGCCAGCCGCGCCTCGGTTGCATGCACCCGGCCGCGCAGGCGGAGCGTGCCGGTCACCGTGGGCACCATCGCCTTGTACCGGTTGTTGCGGATGCCCATCTCGACGCGCCTGCCGACGTCGATGCCTTCGACGTTCTCCAGGAACCCGTGCACGAAGTGCTGCCGCGACTGCTCGCCATCCGTCACGATGTCGATGCCGGCATCCTCCTGCTGCTTGATCGCCAGCAGAGTCGCATCACGCTTGGCCGCCGCCAGCTCGTCGCCGGCCGGCTTCCAGGGCGGCCACAGCATGTTCGGTTCGGCGAGCCAGGCGGGCTTGGGCAGGCTGCCGGCGATCGTGGTCTCGAACATGCGCTACTCCGCGAACCGGACGTGGGACGCCAGGGGCGCATCCTTCATGCCGCGGCGAATACAGGTCAAGCCGGTGGCGGACAGCGGTCCGGGTAAGCCGGTGTTAATCGCGTGGGGGGAAGATGGTGGGGCACAGATGGAATAGTGGGGCACAGATGGAAAGGTCACCGCGATGCACTCGGCGTGTGCGCGCGCCGCTCACCGGCTCGGTATCCGATCGGAGCAGGGCGTCACAGCGATCGAGTACGGCCTGATCGCCGGACTCGTCGCGATTGTCATCGTCACCGCGGTCGGCCTGGTCGGCACCAACCTGTCCGGGCTGTTCACCTATATCGCTGGCAAGATCACCACACCGGGAAGCTGACTCGCCTCCTCACCTATCACGCGTGGATCGCTGAGCAGCAGCAGCATCACGATGATCGGATGCGTCCGACCGCGTTGTCGGCTATGGTGTCATGGCAGCAACGAATCGGCGGAGCATGCCGCATGACGTTTGGGGGGAAGAGCAGGAAACCGGCTCTGGTGCGTTGTCTCGGCCTGGCTGGGGCAGTGCTGCTGCTTGGGGCGGCGGGGCCGCAGACGCCTTCAGTCAGCGGTCAGTCCCAGGTCACCGTGGGCGAATATCTCGTCGCGATCGGCGGCTGCAACGACTGCCATACCGTTGGCTGGAACCAGAACCCCGGCAAGGTGCCGAATGCCCAACGCCTCACCGGCAACCCGGTCGGCTGGCATGGCCCCTGGGGCACGTCCTACGCGGTGAACCTGCGTCTGCTGGTGCAGCGGCTGACGGCCGATGCCTGGGTGCAGTATATTGCGTCGATGCAGCCCAGGCCGCCGATGCCCTGGTTCAACATGCGCGCGATGAGCGAGTCGGACCTGCGGGCGATCTATGCCTATATACGCAGCCTCGGGCCGGGTGGCGCGCCCACGCCTGACGACCTGGCCCCGGGCGAAACCCCGACGGCACCATATCTGAAAGGGGTGCCGATCCAGCCGCCCAAGCGTTAGCCGGCGCGGGACCAGCGTGTTAGGATTGTCGGTGAGTTGCGACGCCACGCACAAGTTCTTGCGCGGCAGCCGACAGCGACCCACAATATGTAGGCGAAACGGTGGACCCGACTCGATCGTCCGCCGTGACCGAGCATGGAGCAAGACAGCATGGACGGCATCACCCGGACGACCGACGAACTTCCGGTGACGTTCGACCTGCTGACCGAGAACCCGGTCTACAAGCCGTTCCGGTATCCGTGGGCGTACGAGGCTTGGCTCATCCAGCAGCGCGTCCACTGGCTGCCGGAGGAGGTGCCGCTCGCCGACGATGTGAAGGACTGGCACCGCAATCTGAGCCCGGCCGAGCGCAACCTGCTCAGCCAGATCTTCCGCTTCTTCACCCAGGCCGATGTCGAGGTGAACAACTGCTACATGAAGCACTACGCGCGGGTGTTCAAGCCGACCGAAGTGCTGATGATGCTGTCGGCCTTTTCCAACATCGAGACCGTGCACATCGCCGCCTACAGCCATCTGCTCGACACCATCGGCATGCCGGAGCTCGAGTATCAGGCGTTCATGAAATACAAGGAGATGAAGGACAAATTCGACTACATGCAGAGCTTCACGGTGGACTCGAAGTACGAGATCGCCAAAACGCTCGCCGCGTTCGGCGCCTTCACCGAAGGTCTGCAGCTTTTCGCCTCATTCGCCATCCTGCTGAACTTCCCGCGTTTCGGGAAAATGAAGGGGATGGGCCAGATCATCTCCTGGTCGGTGCGTGATGAGACACTGCACTGCATATCCATCATCCGGCTGTTCCGTACCTTCGTGCAGGAAAATCCGGAAATCTGGACGGAGGAGCTGAAGCGCGACATCTACATCACCTGCGCTACCATCGTCGACCACGAGGACGCCTTCATCGATCTGGCGTTCGAGCAGGGAGCGGTGGAGGGACTGACCTCGCGCGAGGTGAAGGAATACATCCGCTACATCGCCGATCGCCGCCTGATGCAGCTCGGCCTCAATCCGCTTTATCATGTGTCAAAGAATCCGCTGTCCTGGCTCGATGAGATGTTGAACGCGGTGGAGCACACGAACTTCTTCGAGAATCGCGCCACCGAGTACAGCAAGGCGTCCACCACGGGCACATGGGAGGAAGCGTTCGGCGACGAGAAGTTTGGCGACGCGGTGGCCGCAGGCCCGCCAGCGGCGCCTGCCGAGTAACCGCTTACCGCTCCGGCCGCGGCGCGCCTGGCGCGGCAGTGTCCAAATTTGGCGACAAACTGCTCGTTCCAAGACAACGCTTGTTTGCGATCCGGATTTGGGTATAATTCGCCGATTGCGGAACGAAAACGGGGCCCGGGTCGGGGATCTTGGGCAAGTAACGCGAACATCGCGCAGTTATGACGTGCAAACCGAGTCAAGTGGTGCACACGCTTGTTTGATGGACCAATCGCCGGCGGTGTTTGTGCGACGCGGGGGACGACGCCGGTTGGGAGACGGGATGGCAGAACATGGGGACCACGATAGGGGATAGCGTGAGTCAGGTTGAGGAAGGCGCCGGGCGGGAGAGCGGACCGAGTGGGCCGCCGCGCTACACGCGCCGTCTGTCCGACAAGATCCTGATCGCCTTCCACCACGCCTGCGACCAGGCGGATTTCGAGGTGGCGGAGCAGCTACTGCATATCCTCGAAATGATGCTGACGCGTCGGCCGCTGACGCCGGACGGCACGCGGCGGCGCAACATGGAGAGCCTGGTGGCCGCGCATGAGCGGCTCTGGCATCTGCGGCATCCGCATACCGAGGAAGACGCACTCTAGAGAGCCAGTGCCTGCCCGTGGCGCACGATTGCCTCGGCTTCCTGGGTGAAGCCACCCTCGGCGTCATGCAGCACGAGGCCCGGCAGGACGCGGAATGCTGCCTTGCCGCCTTTCACGCCGCGCAACAGCACGAGCTTCGCCTTGCGCCCGGCTTTCGGCCATAGCGGCAGCATCGCGGTCGGTGGACAGCCGGCGGAGGCAAAGGCCTCGGCGCAGGCCGGCAGCATGGCGGCCGGCAGAATGAAGGTGAGTGTGCCGCGCGGCCTCAGGCGCTTCGCCAGAGCGGTGGCCCAGAGCTGAAACACGCCGGCCTGGCCGCGTTTCGCTGCTTGGCGCGCTGCGTCCGGGGAAGCGGTGCCGGCGGCAGGGTGATAAGGCGGATTGGCGCACCCGTGGTCGAACGCGCCGGTATCCGGCAGCGCCGCGATGTCGGCCATGATGAAGCTCAAGCCGGGCCAGCCATTCGCCGCCGCGTTCCGTCGGGCCAGTGACACGAGCTTGGGGTCCCGCTCGACGCCCACGGCGTGCAGATCGGCGACCCGGGCGGCGAGGCAGAGCAGCGTCGCACCGGCGCCGGTGCCGCCCTCCAGGACGCTCTCGCCCGGCCGGACGGGAACCGAAGCCGCCAGCAGCACCGGCTCGATGCCGCTCCGGAAGCCCTGCCTCGGCTGGGCATAGTGCACGCGTCCGCCCAGCAGATGGCCGCTGGTCTGGTCGTCCGGGCCTGCTCGATTTGCTGTGAATTCAGTCACTTGGTATTATATACTCCGACTCTCCGAGAATCCGACCCCCCCCTTGCCAAACGGCCCGAACGCGATTCTACCGGGACCATGATACGGCCCGGGTTCCTGGACAGAGAATCGCGGCAAGACCTGATCGAGCTGGCGCGCGACGGGTCTGCCGCCCATCGTCTGGCCCGGCGTGCGAACGCGCTGGTGCTGCTGGACGACGACACGATCCGCACCTGGCATCGCCTGCATCAGGAGGACGGGATCGAGGGCCTGGCGAGCTTCGGCTACGAGGCCTGCGCCTGCGAAGGCGGGGGCAGCGCCTGTCGCTTGAGCGGCGAGCAGCAGGACAAGCTGACGGCCTGGATCAGCGAGACGCTGCCGCGCACGGCACGCGAGGTTGGCGCCTGTATCGAGAAGCAATGCGGCATCGAGTATCAGGGCCGGTCTGGCCTGATCGCGTTGCTGGATCCCCGGATCAAGCATGCCCTTGGGCTTGACCCGAGGGTCCGGGGACCTTGGCATGGAGCATCGCAAGCCGAAAGCGGTGTCACGCAAGCTCGATCCTGCGAAGCAGGCAGCGTTCATCAAGGCGTATGAAGAGCTGCTGAACCATCTGGCCGATGATGAAGCGGTGCTGTTCGGCGATGCGGTGCATCCGACGCATGCGGTGCGGCCGGTGGGCTGCTGGGCACCGAAAGACAGCAAAATTGCCGTGGTGCAGACCAGCGGGCGGCAACGGCTGAACATTCACCCCCGCCTGCGCGGGGGCAGGCTTGCGATTGACCTTGAAACCGGCAAGACCCGCATGCTGAACGTTGTGACGGTGGATGCCGCCAGCACGATCATGCTGTTGATGGCGATCGAGGCGATGTATCCGGGCAAACGGATGATCCACCTCTTTCTGGACAATGCCAGATACCATCATGTGAAGCTGATGCAAGCGTCGCTGGCGAGGCCGGGGTGCCGGATCAGACTTCACTTCATTCCGGCCTATTGTCCGCATCTCGACCCGATCGAACGATTATGGGGTTGATGCACAGGCACATCACCCACAACCGATGCTACGAGATGTTCGCCGATTTCACTGATGCGATCCTGAGGTTCCTGCGCCCCCAGCTGTCTCATCCTATCCAGGCGGCAACTTCTCTGACATAGGGGGGGGCCCATCGGCCATATGGATCCATGCTAAATATTCCGACAACGCCCATTCTGATCCGAAACTTTACACCAAAATTCGAGATTGACCGCCGCGCGTGACGGAGCGCCACGCCACCGCGTTGACTCCCCGGGGGTTGCCCCCAGCATCGGCTTGCTCCTATAGCGCCGCCCGGAGCAAGGAGTGACCATGGCCGCCACCGCCGAACTTGCCGCCGAGAATCCCGCACTCGCCCTGCAGGCGGAGATCCTTGCCCGGCCACCCACGCAGGCCCGGCAAATGGCCAACGCGATCCGGGCGCTCGCGATCGACGCGGTGGAAGCCGCGAAGTCCGGCCATCCCGGCATGCCGATGGGCATGGCGGACGTCGCCACCGCGCTCTGGACGCGCTTCCACAAGTTCGACGCCGCCGACCCACGCTGGCCGGACCGCGACCGCTTCGTGCTGTCCGCCGGCCACGGCTCCATGCTGCTCTATGCCCTGCTCTACCTCACCGGCCATGACGGCATGGGGATCGAGGAGATCAAGCGGTTCCGCCAGCTCCACTCGCCGGCCGCCGGCCATCCGGAGTTCGGCGAGCATCCCGCCATCGAGACCACCACGGGCCCGCTCGGCCAGGGGTTCGGCGCGGCGGTCGGCATGGCACTGGCCGAACGCCTGCTCGCCGCGCGCTTCGGCCGTTCGCTGGTCGATCACCGCACCTGGGTGATCGCCTCCGACGGCGACATGATGGAGGGGATCAGCCACGAGGCCGCCGCGATCGCCGGCCATCTCTGCCTCTCGAAGCTGACCGTGCTCTACGACGACAACCACATCTCGATCGACGGCGACACGGCGCTTGCCTACTCGGACGATGTCCTGAAGCGCTTCTCGGCGTATGGCTGGGCGGCCAAGCGGATCGACGGGCATGATCCGCAGCAGATCAATGCGGCACTCTCCTTCGCGCTGCGCTCGAAGAAGCCGACGCTGATCGCCTGCCGCACGATCATCGGCCTCGGCGCCCCCACCAAGGCCGGCACGGCGGCCACCCACGGCTCCCCGCTCGGTGCGCAGGAGGCAGCGGCGGCGAAGGTGGCGCTCGGCTGGCACGAGCCGCCGTTCACCGTGCCGGACGAGTTGCTCGAGCGTTGGCGTGCCGTCGGCAGCCGTGGCGCGGCCGCCCGCCGCGCCTGGCTCAAGCGGCTCGCACATAACGCGATGCGCGCCGAGTTCGAGCGTGTGATGGCCGGGCGGCTGCCGGACAACTGGCACGAGGCGGTCGCCGCGCTGAAGCAGGGCATCGCCGAGACAAAACCGCGCATGGCGACCCGCCAGTCCAGCCAGAAGGCGCTGGACGCGCTGGTGCCCGCAACCCCTGAACTGGTCGGCGGTTCGGCTGACCTCACCGGCTCCAACCTCACCTTCGTCAAGACCATGGGCACGGTGAGCGCCGGCAACTTCTCCGGTCGCTACATTCACTTCGGCGTGCGCGAGCATGGCATGGCCGCGGCGGCAAACGGCATGGCCGTGCATGGCGGCCTGATCCCCTATGCCGGCACCTTCTTTGTTTTCACCGACTACATGCGCCCCGCGATACGCATCGCCGCGATCATGCGCGCGCACGTGATCTACGTGCTGACGCACGACTCGATCGGCCTTGGCGAGGACGGGCCGACGCACCAGCCAGTCGAGCAGCTCGCCAGCCTGCGCGCCATGCCGCATATCCATGTCTATCGCCCGGCGGACGCGATGGAGACCGCCGAGTGCTGGGAGCTGGCGATCCGCCGTACGGATGGGCCGAGCCTGCTGGTGCTGACGCGCCAGGCGCTGCCGACGCTGCGCACGGATACCGCCGAGAACCGCTGCGCGCGCGGCGGTTATGCGCTGGCCGAAGCGGAAGGGCCACGCCAGGCCACATTGATTGCCACCGGCTCCGAGGTCTCGATCGCGATGGCGGCCCGGGAGAGCCTCGCCGCCGAGGGCGTGGGCGTCGCCGTGGTGTCGCTTCCCTGTTGGGAGCTGTTCTCCCAGCAGGACGAAGCGTATCGTGCTGGGGTGCTGGGCGGCGCGCCGCGCGTCGGTATCGAGGCCGCCTGCGGGTTCGGCTGGGAGCGCTGGCTCGGCAATGACGGGGTTTTCATCGGCATGACCGGCTTCGGGGCCTCGGCGCCTTACGAGGATCTTTACAAACACTTCGGTATCACGCCCGAGGCCGTCGTGGCCGCAGTCCGCAAGCGGCTCGGCTGAGGAGCTGAACGCCAACAGAGAGGGAATGCACCCATGGCCGTGAAGGTTGCCATCAACGGATTCGGACGCATCGGCCGCCTCGTGCTGCGTGCCATGGTCGAGAGCGGACGCGACGATCTGGTGCCGGTCGCGATCAACGATCTCGGCAGCACCGAGGCAAACGCGCACCTGTTCCACTACGACAGCGTGCATGGTCGCTTCCCCGGCCAGCTCGAAGTGTCGGGCGACACGATCACGATCCGCTATGGCGGGCGCGTCTGGGGTCCGATCAAGGTTTCCGCCGAGCGGGATCCGACCAAGGTGCCGTATGCCGGCGTCGACGTGGCGCTGGAGTGCACTGGCATCTTCACCAGCAAGGACAAGGCCTCGGCGCTTTTGCAGGCCGGCGCCCGCAAGGTGCTGATCTCGGCGCCGGCCGATGGCGTGGACGCCACCGTCGTCTATGGCGTGAACCACAAGATGATCACCAGGGACATGACGGTGATCTCCAACGCCTCCTGCACGACCAATTGCCTCGCGCCGATGGCCAAGGTGCTGCACGACAGCTTCGGCATCGAGCGCGGCTACATGGTCACCATCCATGCCTATACCGGTGACCAGAACACGGTGGACACGCTGCACAAGGACCTGCACCGCGCACGTGCCGCCGCGGTCTCGGCCATTCCAACATCGACCGGTGCCGCGCGCGCCGTCGGCCTCGTGCTGCCGGAGCTGAAGGGCAAGCTGGACGGCACGGCGATCCGCATCCCAACGCCGAACGTCTCGCTGGTCTCGCTGGACGTGAACCTGAGGAAGCAGGCGACCAAGGACCAGATCAACGCAGTGATGCAGGACGCGGCGAAGGGCGAGCTGAAGGGCATCCTGGACTACAACACCGCCCCGCTGGTCAGCGTCGACTTCAACCACTGCCCGGCGTCCTGCACCTTCGATGCGACGCAGACGGCGGTGGTGGACGGGGCGCTCGCCCGGGTGATGGGCTGGTACGACAACGAGTGGGGTTTCTCCAACCGGATGTCTGACACGGCGGTGCTGTTCGGCAGCCTGTAAGAGCAACTTTCTACCCATCATGCCCTTCCGCACGCTCGATGGCGTGGACGTCGCCGGCAAGCGCGTCCTGCTTCGCGCCGACCTCAACGTGCCGGTGCGCGACGGCCGGATCACCGACCGGACGCGGCTCGAGCGTCTCACGCCGACGATCCGGGAGCTGGTCGGCAAGGGCGCCAAGGTGATCGTGTGCAGCCATTTCGACCGGCCGAAGGGCAAGCGGGTGCCAGAGATGTCGCTCGGGCCGATCGCGACCGCGCTGGGCGAGGTGCTGGGCCAGCGGGTGCGCTTCGCCGAAGACTGCACGGGCGTTGCAGCGGAGCAGGCGGTCGAGCGCATGGCGCGCGGTGACGTGCTGGTGCTGGAGAACACCCGCTTCCATGCGCAGGAGGAGAAGAACGATCCGGGCTTCGCCGCCGAACTGGCGAAGCTCGCCGATATCTACGTGAATGATGCATTCTCGGCGGCGCATCGCGCGCATGCCAGCACCGAGGGCGTGGCGCATCTGCTGCCGGCCTATGCCGGACGGCTGATGCAGGCGGAGCTGGAGGCGCTCGACGCCGCGCTGGGGAACCCCGTGCGTCCTGTCGCGGCGATCGTCGGAGGCGCCAAGGTTTCCACCAAGCTCGATCTGCTGGGGAATCTGGTCGCGAAGGTGAATGTGCTGGTGATCGGCGGCGCGATGGCCAACACCTTCCTGGCGGCACAGGGCACTCCGGTTGGCCGATCGCTGCAGGAGGCCGAGATGCACGCGACCGCACTCGAGATCCTGGCGCGTGCCAAGGCGGCGGGCTGCGAGGTGGTGCTGCCGGCCGACGCGGTGGTGGCAAACGAGCTGAAGCCTGGGGTGGCGACGCGGACCGTGCCGGTTGGGGCGGTGCCGGCGGATGCCATGATCCTCGATGTCGGACCTGCCACCGTCGGCGCGCTGATCCAACATCTTGCCGGCTGGAGGACGCTGGTCTGGAACGGCCCGTTGGGTGCATTCGAGACCCAGCCCTTCGACGCCGCGACGACGGCATTCGCCAGGGCGGTGGCGGATGCCACGGGGAAGGGGGCACTGCGGAGCGTCGCCGGCGGTGGCGACACCGTCTCGGCACTGCGGCACGCCGGGGTGATCGACAAGATGAGCTACGTCTCGAGCGCCGGCGGCGCCTTCCTCGAATGGATGGAAGGCAAGACCCTGCCCGGAGTCGCTGCGCTGGGGTGAGGCTCTCAACCGGCCGGTAGCTGATCCGCCTCCGCGCGTTGCGGAGCGGCGGGCCCGAGCGCCGCTGCGATACCGAACTCGCCAGGCAGTGCACCTTTCGGGAACAATCGTGTGACGTGCCCCATCTTGCGCCCGGGCCGCGCTTCAGCCTTGCCATAGAGGTGCGGGATCAGTCCTGGCGTGGCGAGAATCTCCGGCCACAGCGCTGCCTCCCCCGGACCGACCAGGTTCTTCATCACAGCATCGGAGTGTCTCACCGCCGGCGGCAGGGGCAAGCCGGCAATGGCACGGACATGCAGCTCGAATTGGCTCGCCGGGCAGGCATCAATCGTCCAGTGGCCCGAATTGTGCGGGCGAGGGGCGATCTCGTTGGCCAGCACCCGGCCCTGTCCGTCGACAAACATCTCCACGGCGAGTAGGCCGACGAGGTCCAACGCATCGGCGACACGCCGGGCGATCGCCTGGGCCTGCCGATCCACTGTTTCCGGTATCCGCGCAGGGGCGAGGGTCAGGTCGAGTATGTGGCTGCGATGGCGGTTCTCCACCGTGTCGAAGGCCGCGTAGGCGCCATCCCCGCCGCGCGCGGCGACCACGCTGATCTCCTGCGCGAAGTCCACGAAACCTTCGAGGATCAATGGCTTGGGCGACAAGGCCGCGAATGCGTCGGCGAGGTCTTCCGTCCGCCGAAGCAGCGCCTGGCCCTTGCCGTCATAACCGAGCCGGGTCGTCTTCAGCACCGCGGGCAGGCCGATCCGCTCGACCGCCGCCCGCAAACCGTCGAGGTCGTCGACCGGCGCCCATGGCGCCGTCGGCACACCGGCGCCGTGCAGGAAGGCCTTCTCCAGCACCCGATCCTGGCTGGTCCGCAGGATTGCGGGGGAAGGTCTCACAGGCTTCAAAGATGCAAGAAGATCAAGTCCTTCGGCGTTGACGTTTTCGAATTCGAAGCTGATCACGTCGACCGCGGCGGCGAATTCCCGGAGGCCGTTCGGCTCGTGGTAGTCGCTGATGGTCGCCGCCGCCGATACCTGGCTGGCCGGGCTGTCGTTCTCGCGGGTGAGGATATGGCAGCGATATCCGAGCCGGGCGGCGGCAAGCGCGGACATCCGGCCGAGCTGGCCGCCGCCCACGAGACCGATGGTCGAATTGGGCGGCAGCGGAAAAATCATGGCTGATCTTGCGGCTCGTTCGCCACGGCACGTGTCTGTTCTTCACGCAACGCATCCAGCCGCGCGGCCAGGTCCGGGTCCCCGATGGCGATGATCGCGGCGGCCAGCAACGCGGCATTCACCGCTCCCGCCCGGCCGATCGCGAGCGTCCCCACGGGGATCCCGGCAGGCATCTGCACGATCGAAAGCAGGCTGTCCATCCCCTTGAGACCATGGGATTCCACTGGCACCCCGAGCACCGGCAGGGGAGTCCATGCGGCACACATTCCCGGCAAGTGCGCGGCTCCGCCGGCACCGGCGATGATGACCTTCAACCCCCGCCGGCGGGCGCCGCTGGCGTATTCGCGCAGCCGGTCCGGCGTGCGATGCGCCGAAACGATGCGGGCCTCGTGCGGGACGACCAGCCGGTCGAGCATCTCCGCGGCATGGCGCAGAGTAGGCCAGTCCGACTGGCTGCCCATAATGATGCCGACGAGGGGCTCCATGTCAGGCAATGCTGTCCGGGATCAGCCGGCTCTCCAGCCAGGCAATCTCGTCCTTCAGCAGCAGCTTGCGCTTCTTCAGCCGCTGCAGGTGCAACTGGTCCGCTGCGCCCTGGTCCGGCAGGCGCGCGATCACCGTGTCGAGGTCGCGATGTTCGCTGCGGAGTTCGTGCAGCTTGCGCAGCAGCGAGTCCCGGTCGGTCAGCATGGCTGGTCAATAGCACAGGCAAGGGCCTGCAACCCAGTCCCTGGCCGGCGGATTCGTCATGGCCCTCGGTGTGTCAATCGGGTTACCATGCTCGTCCTGGCTGACTTTGAGCGGAGGAGGTCCATGACGCTGCAGGCCCGTCTCGATGCCCTGAAGGAACGCCATGCCGCGCTCGAGATGCGCATCACCGACGAGGACCAGCGACCTCGACCCGACAGCGAGACCCTCGTGCGCCTGAAGATCGAGAAGCTGCGGGTCAAGGAGGAGATGGAGCGGCTTCGCAACCAGAACGAGTGAACTGAACGCGCCTTCCAGGTCCTAGACGACCTCGTCCGCCTCCGGCACGGGTGGCGGCGGCACGGCGCGTCCCTCGCGCTCCAGCCGCTCGTTCGCCTGAGCGACCGCGGCGTTCAGGTCGGTCTGGCTGCACAGCCCCAGGATCACCGGGTCGCGCGGCTTGATATTGGCGCTGTTCCAGTGAGAGCGCTCGCGGACCTTCTGGATCGTCTCCTTGGTCGTGCCGAGCAGCTTGGACACCTGCGTCTCGCTGATCTGCGGATAGTTCCGCAACAGAAAGGCGATCGCGTCCGGACGATCGTTTCGCTTGGCGACCGGCGTGTAGCGCGAGCCGCGCAGGCGCTTCGGCATCGGCAGGGCAGTCGGCGCGAGCCGCAGCATTACCGCCGGATCGGCCTCGGCGCGGCGGATCGCCTCGGCCGTGAGCTGCGCGTTCGCGACCGGGTCGTAGCCGACGATGCCCTGCGCCACCTCGCCGTCGGCGATCGCCTGCACCTCGAGCGGATGCATGCCGCAGAAATCGGCGATCTGGGCGAAGGTGAGCGCGGTCTTCTCGATCAGCCACACGGCGGTGGCCTTGGGCATCAGCGGCAGGGTCATGGCATGGTCATCCTTGGGCCGCTGCTCGCGCGACGCGGGGACGCGCACCGCGGGCGCGGCCAGAGGTCGCATATGACAAGCGCTCCGGGGTGGGTCAAGGGTGACGGCCAGGTTTATGGTGGGGCCACGTCCGGACAGGAGGCGAAACATGATGGACGAGGAGGACGGCCCGGTTCGCAAGCGGGCGAGGCTGCAGAAGCTGGTGCTGGACACGCTCGGGATCGAGGAGCTGCGGGACTATATCGGCGAACTGAAGGAGGAGATCGCCCGGGTGGAGGCGGACATCGAACGGAAGCAGGGCCACCGAAGCGCGGCGGACGCGTTCTTCCGGCGTCCCTAGAGTACGTTCAGCATAACTGGAATCTCGCCGCCAGGATGGGTTTCGCTCTGCTCAACCCATCCTACACCTGCGCCGCTACGCCGCGGCCGGTAACCTGTAGGATAGGTTGAGCAGAGCGAAACCCATCACGATTAGCGAGGCTTGCTCGCGTTTCCGGTCACCCTGAACCTGCTCTAGGCGTCGAAAAGGGCCAGATCGATCGCCCTGATCAGGCGCGCCGCCGTGCGCTCGACGGCGAGCTTGCGCAGGAGACGAGCATCCGCCGTCACGAACGGACGCTTCGCCGCCTCGGCCAGCGCCAGATACATGCAGTCGTAGGCGGAATGATCGAGCAGGATCGCCAGATCGACGGCCCGCCGCGCGAGCCTCCGTGTCGGAACCAGTTCGATATCAGCGCGGACAAGCAGCCTGATCGCCAACGACGCCTCGGGCTCGGTCAGTTCGCCAAGGCGAACCTTCTTCCAGACAATGTTGGCGCATTCGGCCACCAACAGGTCGGGCGCCGAGACGACATGACTACGCAGTCTTAGAGCCTGACTGGTGCCCGGCTCGCCGATGACCCACTTCACCGCAACGCTGGCGTCGACGACGTAGCCGCTCACCTCTCGTCCCGGCCCTCACGGAGCAGGGTCTCGGCAGGTGTATGGGCACGCCCGGCCGTCAGAGCGCGCAGCTCGGCGGCCAAATCATCGAA
>JBGPND010000092.1:0-18649 GCA_041487355.1 Acetobacteraceae bacterium
CGGCGTTCCTCCTCCGGTTGTCTGTCATTGCGAGGAGCGACGCGACGCGGCATTTTCGTGGTGAGTGCGCACTCTGACCGAGATGGCCGCGTCGCTTCGCTCCTCGCAATGACTTCTTTTGTCACCGCTATCATACCGCGGGCCGGACAGCGTATACAGCGCAATGGGTGTGCGACCGGCCCAGCCGCCGCCGCGGCTCCAGAGTAATGCGGCAAAGGGCGCTGCGGGCGACCACGCTTTACGGCACGGTCCGCGCTTGCCTTAATGCCCACACGCGCCACGGCGCCAGATAACCACCAGGGGAGAAAGACATGGGACGCAGGTTCGCCAACATCCTCGAGACGGTCGGCAACACGCCCGTCGTCAGGGTCAACAAGCTGGGCCCGCCTGATGTGAACCTCTACGTGAAGATCGAGGCATTCAACCCGCTTGGGTCGGTGAAAGACCGCCTGGCGCTTGGTGTGATCGAGGACGCCGAGCGCAAGGGCCTGCTGAAGCCCGGCCAGACGGTGATCGAGGCGACCAGCGGCAACACCGGCATCGGGCTGGCGATGGTATGCGCGCAGAAGGGCTACCCGCTCGTCGTCACCATGGCCGAGCCGTTCAGCGTCGAGCGGCGCAGGCTGATGCGCTTCCTCGGCGCCAAGGTCGTGATCACTCCCGCGGCGGAGCGCGGCATGGGCATGGTGAACAAGGCCAACGAGCTGGCCGCGACGCATGGCTGGTTCCTCACGCGTCAGTTCGAGAACGAGGCGAATGCCGACATGCACTCGCGCACGACGGCGCGCGAGATCATCGAGGATTTTCGGGACACCCAGCTCGACTACTGGGTCACCGGATACGGCACCGGCGGCACGCTGAAGGGCGTCGCGCGCGTGCTGGCGAAGGAGCTGCCGAACACCAGGATCGTGGTCTGCGAACCGGCGGATGCGTCGCTGCTCAGCAGCGGCACCGCACAGCAGCGGAATGAAGACGGGTCGCCGGCGGGACCGCATCCCGCGTTCAAACCGCACCCGATGCAGGGCTGGGCGCCGGACTTCATCCCCAAGCTGACCGCCGATGTCGTCGACAGCGGTGTGATACACCAGATCCTGCGTATCGCCGGACCCGACGGGCTGCGCTGCAGCCGCGATCTCGCACAGAAGGAAGGCATCTTCGTCGGCATCACCGCCGGCGCGACATTGGCCGGGGCGCTGCAGGTCTGTGCCGAGGCGCCGAAGGGATCGACGATACTCGCGATGCTGCCGGACACCGGCGAGCGCTATCTGAGCACCCCACTCTTCGCCGACATTCCAGCGGACATGACGGAGGAAGAGCAGAAGATTTCCCAATCGACGCCGAGTTCGCAGCTGCCGCCCGCGTCGTGAGGAGCTGACCCCAAGGAGGATGCATGCTGCGGCTGTCGGTGCTCGACCAGTCGACGGTGGTGACAGGCCGCTCGCCGGATACCTCGATCCGCGAGAGCCTGGCGCTGGCCAAGCATTGCGAGGCGTTGGGCTACGCGCGCTACTGGTGCGCGGAGCACCACAACTCGGCGAGCCAGGCCGGCACCGCGCCGGAAATCCTGATCAGTGCGATCGCTGCGACGACCACGCGCATTCGCGTCGGTTCGGCCGGGGTGATGCTGCCGCACTACTCCAGCCTGAAGGTGGCCGAGCAGTTCCGCGTGCTAGAGGCGATCGCGCCGGCACGCATCGATCTCGGGCTCGGCCGCGCGCCGGGATCAGACGGGCGCACCGCCTTCGCGCTCAATCCGCTGGCGGACACCGCCGCCGAGCACTTCCCGGCGCAGGTGCGCGATCTGCTCGCCTGGCTGGCGGGGGAGAAGCTGGTGGAGGGTCATCCGTTCCGCGACATCAGCGCCCAGCCGGGCGGACCGACCATGCCGGAGGTGTGGATGCTCGGCAGCTCCGACTATGGCGGACAGGTTGCCGCGTATTTCGGCCTGCCGTTCTGCTTCGCGCATTTCATCACCGACGGAAGCGGCGTGGAGCAGGCGATGGCGCTGTATCGCGAGGGCTATCGGCCGAGCGAACGCCATCCTACGCCGTACGCGGCGCTCTGCGTCTGGGCAATGGCGGCGGAGACCGAGGCGGAAGCCGCGCGGCTGTTCACCTCGCGCGAGATGTGGCGGCTGGGGCGCGACCGCGGCGTGTTCGCGGCCCTGCCGTCACCGGAGGAAGCTGCGGTATATCCGTATTCCGAGGCCGAACGGCTGCGCATCGAACGGCTGCGCGCACGCGCCCTGTATGGCACGCCTGCGGTGGTGGGTGAGAAGCTGCGCGCGCTGGCGGCAGAACATGGTGTGGAGGAGATCGCGATTCTGACGACCTTGCACGACCCGGAGGCCCGGCGCCTCTCCTACACCCTGCTCGCCAGGGAGTTCGGGTTGCAGGCGCAGATCCCGCTGGCCGCCGAATAGAGGAGAAACGGAGTGCCGCAATTTCTGGTGACACTGTATGACGGCAGCGACGTCGAGGCTCCGTCGCGCCGGCAGGCCGCGCGTCCGGCACATCTCGATGGCTTGGCGGGTAACGTTGCCGCCGGCAAGCTGGTGTTCGGCGGTCCGATCGTCGATGACGCGCAGAAGCCGATCGGTTCGTTCCTGTTGGCGGATTGCACCGATCGCGCCGAGCTCGACGCGCTGATCGCCAATGACCCGTACACGAAGGCGAATGTCTGGCAGCGCGTGGAGGTGAAGCCGGTCCGTCTGGTGGTGCAGGACGGCAAGATCACGCCGTAGGCCCCCCATCCTCGTCATGGCCGGGCTCGGCCCGGCCATGACGTGAGGGGTCAGGGCCGCCAGACGTTGCGGTTGCCAGGCGAACGACCGGCGCGCCAGAGCTGGTAGCGGAACGCCAGCCAGGCGATCAGCCCGGCGCCGATCGCCACCGGGATCAGCACCAGGGCGAACCAAAGTGCCACCGCGGCCAACGCCAACGCGCCGGCCAGCAGCGCAACGATCAGCGCCCAGCGGAAGACGCGGATGGCAACAGGCGGCCGCCTGGGGCGGACGCTCCCGTCGGGCAGCATGTCGAGTTCGGGCGGAATGCGATCGCGCATGATGCGCGAGAGTTGGCGTGTTCGCGCGGCTGGTTCAAGGTGCGGGCGGAAGGCCGAGGGAAGCAGAGGGAGATCGAACGTGAAAGTCGGATTGTTCATCAACACGCAGTTCCCACCGGGCGAGTCGGTGGCGGCGCGCGTCCCGGACCTGGTGGCGCAGGTGCGTACCGCGCGCGATGCCGGGTTTGCCTCGCTGTGGTTCCCGCACCATTACCTGACCGGGCCGCTGCAGATGCTGCAGATCGTGCCGATGATGGCCTACCTGGCGCAGCACGCGCAGGGCATGCAGATCGGGCCGAACATCCTGATCCTGCCACTGCTCAATCCGGTGCATGTGGCAGAGGAATCGGCGACGCTCGATGTGCTGACCGGCGGCAACTACGTTCTCGGCGTCGGGCTCGGCTATCGCGAGGGCGAGTTCACCGCGTTCAACATGTCGCTGAAGGAGCGCGCGCCGCGGCTGGAGGAAAGCATCGCACTGATGCGCCGGCTGTGGACCGAGGACAAGGTGACGCACAAGGGCCGGTTCTATGAGGTCAACGACCACGCGATCGGCCTGAAGCCGGTGCGCGCGGGCGGGCCACCGATCTGGATGGCGGCGACGGTCGATGTGGCGATCCAGCGCGCCGCGCGTCTTGGAGACGCGTGGCTGATCGTTCCCACCACGCCGCTCGGCAAGCTGACGGAGCAGATACTGGTGTATCGCGAGGCGTTGGGAAAACGCACGCCGGACTGCTTCCCGATGGTGCGCGAATGCTATGTCGGCGCCAACCACAAGACGGCGCTGGAGGAATGCCGCGGGCCGCTGGAGTACAAGTACGACGCCTACGCGTCCTGGGGCATGGCGTCGCGCAACAAGCCGCCGTTCGAGGAGTATGTGCGCAATCGCTTCATCATCGGCGATGCGGTGTTCGTGAAGGAGGAGATTGCCCGGTATCGCGAGGCGCTGGGCGTCGACCATTTCATGATGCGCTGCCACTGGCCTGGCCTGGAGTTCGACAAGGCGCTGGGCAGCATACGGCGGCTTGGCGAGATCTTCGCCTGAGATCCCGCTGTCATTGCGAGGAGCGAAGCGACGCGGCAATCTCGTTCCAAGTGCGCACTTGGAACGAGATTGCTTCGCCTTCGGCTCGCAATGACAGATGCGTGCCTACCCGTCCCGCTCCAGGACCTCGCGGATACGGGCCGGATCGACGGCCAGCGGTTCGATCCCCGCCCTCTCTTGCTGCAGCTTCATGCCGATGCGGCTGTCGCGTTCGCCCCAGCCGCGGTTCAGCGCCTCGTTCAGCTCGGCCAATGCGAGATGCGACAGACGCATCGGCACGCCGACCTCACGGCCGAGCTGGCAGGCGAGCGAAACGTCCTTGTACAGCAGACGCAGCGCGAAATCCGGCGGATCGTAGCGGCCGGTGAGGAACTGCCCGCCGAGCCGGTCGAAGGTGCGCGAACGCCCGCCGGCACCCTGACGGATCGCCGCCCACAGCGCGAGCGGCTCGATGCCTGCCTTCACGCCCATGGTGAACGCCTCTGCAAGCACCACGTTCACCGCGGCGCCGGACAGATTGTGCACCAGCTTGGCGACCGAGCCGGCGCCGATCGGGCCGATGTAGCGCGCCTGGTCGCCCATCGCGTCGAGCACCGACTTGTGCGTGTGGAACAGCGCCTCGTCGCCGCCGACCCAGATCGCCAGCTTGCCGGAATTCGCCCCACGCGGCCCGCCACTGACCGGCGCATCCAGCAACGCCACGCCCTGCTCGGCCAGCTTCGCGTGCATCTCGCGCACCAGGCTGACCGAATTGGTGGACAGGTCGAACCACACCGAGCCCTTGCGGAAGCCGTGCACCAGCCCGTTCTCGCCGAACCCCACGGCTTCCATGTCGGGCGGCGCGGGCAGCGAGGTGAACACCACGTCGCACGCCTCGGCGACCCCGCGCGGGCTGTCCGCCCACTCGGCCCCGGCGGCAAGATGGTGCGATGCCGCCTGCCGCTTCAGGTCGTGCACCACCAGCTTGTGCCCCGCCTTCTGCAGATTGCTCGCCATGCCGGCGCCCATCATGCCGAGGCCGATGAATCCGATTGGCATTGTCGTCTCCCCGTTTCGATTGTCCGGCCAAGTCTGGTCCGAGCGGCGGATGTTCTCAAGCGCCGGAGCGGAACTGCCGCAGACGCTTCCCGCTGTTGCCGAGCTCGATGCCGTGACCGGCGACCTTGATGCGGATCACCGCATCCGATTGCGCGCGCAACACCTCAAGTGCGATGGAAAACCCGTGGCTGCCCTGGCCGATCCCGGCCTCCAGCAGATCCTGGCGGAACGTATCCGCCACCAGGCTGAATACCGGCTGCTCATCGACCAACACATCGAGCGCAACCGGGTCGGTTGAATGCGTCAGGCGACACCAGCCGTACAGGCGGCCGTCCATGATCCCTTCGATCGTCCCTTCGTAGCGCCGCCGCGCGCCGGCGATATAGCTCGGCCTGTTGGGCTCGATCACGCCCACCAGCCGGTCGCGCAGCGCGGCATTCCGCGGGATGTCGCAGAACTGCATGATGGCCTCGACGAAGTCGTGCGGGGACATCAGGGCCTTCTCGTAGCTCAGCAGCAGGCTGGGACAACGAAGCTCGCCGATGAACACCATCAATGCATTCAGATCATTGATCGCCTCCCGCAGAGCATGCATGGGCTCCTGGTACTCCGAGAGTGCCGTCCTCACCGACATCGACACGGGATCCCTGAACGTGACGATCAGGTGCGGATCATTGAACAGGGCCAGTTGGCCTGGATCGAGGTCGCGGCACAGCATCGGCAGCTTGAATCCCCAGGTGCGATAGTTCGCGTCTCTCTCGCTGATGATCCGCTTCAGTGCCGCGGTGTCGCCGGACGCCAGTACCCTGGTGATCTCCTCATCCTCGCAGACGATGTCGTTGATCTCGGTTCCGATGAAGAGTCCAGCCTGCTGCAGGATGGACGCCACGAGGCTCGTGCCGGACCGGTGCAGGCCGGTCACGATGAATGTCCGTCCGCCTCTGCCCGGATGCCGCCCGGCAGAGTTGATGATGAAACCCTTGTTCAGCAGATCACGGGCCGCCGGCATGCATCACACCAGGCGGTGCTCCTCGACCACGAAGTGCGCGGCTACCGTGTTGTCGCCTGCCATCGCGCATTCGAGGTCGACCAGGCTGGCGAACGACAGTTCCGCAATCCCGGCCGTACTCACCGGCAAATGCGGGATCGTGCTGCTCGGTGCGGGACCCTGCTGCAGGACACGATACAGCACCAGGCCGCGCAGCCCGGACAATTCCCGGGCACGCGCCGCGTAGCGTTCGACCGCGCCGTCGTCCGCGGCCTCGCCCGGCAGCATTGCGATGAGCTTCATCCGGCCCGCATCCTGCGCTTGCGGCAGCACGATCCGCGGCTCGCATATCACGCGCGAGACGGCGCCGATGAACGATCGGGAATCGACGTTGCAGGCCGCCATTTCCGGCGATCCGTGTGCCCTGGTCCGGTCCGCGTCGTTGTCGAATGACAGGATCGGGAACCCGTCGATCCGCATGTCGCGCGCCGGCGCATTCATCGCGTTCGACTGGATGACATGGTCCTGCACATAGCGACGCAGGCCGGCGAACCGGCACACCAACGGGCCATGCACATCGAGCCAGTGCCGGCGGAACGCGGCCAGCGTCACATCGTCGCGTTTACGCATCAAGCTGATCGCGGCGATCATCCATCACCTCATCTCGCTCAAGTCCGACCGCCGCCTTCCTATAGCCGTGGATCGATCAGCACTTTGGCGTGCGGGTTCGGCCGGCGCAGGCTCTCAAACGTCTCAGGCAGCACGTCAAGACCTACCACCGATGTGATCAGCGGCGCGGCATCGATTCGCCTGGAGGCGAGCATGTCAAGTACCAGCGCAAACTCTTCGCGTGTATAGCCAAGCACAAACTGCACGCTCAGCTCCTTGCGCAAGGCGACACGCGGCAGGATCGAGTCATCCTGGCGGCACGCTCCGACGACGATGATGCGGCCATGCACCGGCGCGATGTCGATGCACTGCCGCAGCATGCCGGGGATCCCGACGCATTCGAAGACGATGTCGGGTGCCAACCCAGGAAGCCGGTCCGATGCAGGATCGTGCACCGAAGTGGCACCAACGGCGGCGGCGCGCTCCCGCCGCTTGGGATCCGGCTCACTCACGTCGAGCGAGCGGACCCCGGCTGCCCGCGCGAACATAGCGACCGCAAGGCCGATCGGGCCGGCGCCGATGACCAGCACGCGCGCGCCCAACAGGCCGCCCGCCATACGCACGGCATGGGCGCCCACCGACAGCGGCTCGGTCAGCGCAGCCAGCCTCAGATCGAGCCCGTCCGGCACACGCAGGGCATTGTGCGCACCGACCCGCACATACTCAGCGTAACCGCCAGGAGTGCCCGCTGTCAGGCCCACGACGCGCGTGCGCGTGCAGAGAATGCCGAGCCGGTCGCGGCATTCGCCGAACGGGCGGCACTCGTCGCACTCGGCAAGCGGCAAGGCGATCACCCTGTCACCCGTCCGCCATTCCGCTGCACCGGACTCGGTCACCTCACCGGCAAATTCATGGCCGAGTACGGTGCCGATCTCGAGGGGCTGGGCACTTGGCTCGGTCGCGTGCAGATCGGTCCCGCAGATGCCGCAATAGGCAACGCGCAGCACCAGCTCACCCGGCCGGGCTGTCGGCGTCTGCCGGTTCTCGATGGCAAGCCGCTCTCCGATGCCATGAAACACCGCTGCGCGCATCGACCTGCCTCACATCGTGGTTTGCGTATCGGCATCGACGCTGATCGCCTGGCCGATGCGCGGAGCCTCCCTATCGCAATGTATTGATGATCTGCCGATAGGCTTCCTCGGGGAACGCCTTCAGCGACGTGGTGCGCACATTGCCGAGCTTGCCGAGCATCAAGGTAAATCGTGCCGCTACCGCATCGTCCAGCGCGTCATAGATCATGATCAGGTCATAGACGCCCATCGTCATGTAGACCGAGCGGAACTGCCCGCCCATCTCCTCCAGCGTCTTCTTCGCCGCATCGATGCGCTTCGGGCTGTCGTTGATGGCCCGCATGCCCTGGTCGGTCCAGTTGGCGAGCATGACATAGGTTGGCATGGCCGATCCCTCCTACTCAGTCCTCGGAACCCAGCCTAAGCTGACGACCGATCAGGGAGGGAAGCAAGCCATGATTGTCTCGGAGGGTGCCCGCAACATCGAATTCGTCGGCCATACCGACCAGGGCGGCCGCGGCGACGGCGTCCAGGTGATGGTCGCGCGCGGCCATGCGTACATCGGCACTCGGGTCAGCCGCGGCGTGATGGTCACCGACGTGCGCGATCCGCGCAACCCGCGCCCGGTCAATTTCGCGCCGATCCATCCGAACTCCTGGTGCATGCATCTCCAGGCGGCCGAAGACATGCTGCTCTGCATCGAGGAGCTCGATCTGAAGGCGCTGCTGTCGCAGAAGGAGTACTACAGCCGTTCCAACCAAGTGGACAGCAGCCGCTACGGCAAGCGCGGCGAGGACTTCTCCGCCGGCATGCGGGTCTACGACATCTCCGATCCGGCCAATCCGCGCTCGATCGGCTTCATGGAGGTGGAGGGGCTCGGGCTGCATCGCATCTGGTGGACCGGCGGCCGCTATGCCTATGCCTCCGCGCTGTTGGATGGGTTCACCGACCACATCCTGATCGTCATCGACATGGCCGAGCCGACACGGCCGCGCGAAGTGGGGCGATGGTGGATTCCCGGCATGCACGTCGCCGCCGGCGAGACGCCCACCTGGAACAACCGCTGGGCGCTGCACCACGCGGTGGTGGCCGACGACATCGCCTATGGCTCGTGGCGCGACGGCGGGCTGACCATCCTCGATGTGAAGGACAAGTCGGCGCCCAAGCTGATCACGCACCGCAACTGGTGTCCGCCGTTCGGCGGCGGCACACACAGCGCGCTGCCCTTGCACGATCGCGACCTGCTGGTGGTTGCCGACGAGGCGACGCTGAACATCGACCAGGAGCAGTTGAAGCGCACCTTCGTGTTCGACATCCGCGAGAAGAGCAATCCGGTCGGCATCGCCACGCTGCCGACGCCGTCCGACCAGGACTACATCAAGCTCGGCGGGCAATTCGGGCCGCACAATCTGCACGAGAACCGTCCCGGCTCGTTCCAGAGCAGCACGACGATCTTCGCGACCTGGCAGAGCGCCGGCGTGCGCGTGTTCGACATCGCCGATCCGTATCAGCCGAAGGAGATCGGTTATTTCGTGCCGCCGCAGCCGACGCGCTGGATGGAGCCGATGCGCGGCCGCGCCAAGGTGCGGCACACCGCCGATCTGTTCGTGGCGCAGGACGGGCTGATCTATGCGACGGACTACGACGCCGGCCTCTACATCCTGCAATGGAAGGGAGCGTGAGGCTTCACCTGCAATCGTCGTGCGGGTGCCCATTGCCTTGGCAGAATTGCAGCACTGAACCTGACACCGTCCGTCAGGTCCGATCCATCAATCCCCGCCGAGAATCCTCCCCAGGGCAGCGAATGCCTCTTCGGCCGGCGTGCGTTCGTCGACGCCCTGGCCGAGGAAGGCTTCGAAGCCCGGGTGCTTGAGAATGGCGCGATCCACCAGCGGGTCCGACCCCACCCGGTACGCACCGAGCCGGATCATCTCCGCCATGCTCTCGTAGCTGCCCAGCAACCGGCGCGCCTCGGCCAGCGTCGCATTCTCCTCGGCCGAGTGGCAGCGCGGCAGCGCGGCTCACCGAGCGCAGGATGTCGATCGCCGGCCAGCGGCCGCGTTCGCCGATCCGCCGGTCGAGCACCAGATGCCCGTCCAGGATGCCACGCACCTCGTCCGACACCGGTTCGTCGTGGTCGTCGCCGTCCACCAGCACGGTGAAGATCCCGGTGATGTCGCCCTCGCCCTCGGGCCCCGGGCCGGCACGCTCCAGCAATGCCGGCAGTTCTGCGAAAACTGACGGGGTGTAGGGGATCATGCCGAATCTCTCGCATCTGTCGCCGATGCGCGGGATCAAGCGGATCTTAGGCCTGCGCTCGCTGTTCGAGGTCGCCAAGAGCGTGGTGAAACTCACCGCCGTCGGCGTCGCCTGCTTCCTCGTCGTGGCGCCACTCTACGAGAACTCGGTGGGCCTCGTTTCCACCGACATCGCCTCGATGCCTGGGATGATGCAGCAGTCGCTGCTGGCGGTCCTGCTGGCGACGACACTGGTGGCGGTGGCGATCGCCGGCATCGACGTGCCGTACCAGCATTGGTCGTATCATCGCCGCATGCGCATGAGCTTCGAGGAGATGCGCAAGGAACTGCGCGAGTCGGAAGGCGACCCGCACGTCAAGGCGCGCCAGCGCAAGCTGCGCCAGCGGCGCGCGCAGCGGCGCATGATGCACGAGGTGCCGAAGGCGACCGTGGTCATCACCAATCCGACGCATGTCGCCGTCGCGCTGCGCTATCAGCGCGGCAAGGATCCGGCCCCCGTCGTGGTCGCCAAGAGCGCCGAACTGGTCGCCGCGGATCCGCCATACCGCCCGCCAGCACGACGTGGCGATCGTGGAGAACCCGCCGCTCGCCCGGGCACTGCATGCGACGGTGGAAATCGGCGAGACCATCCCGCAGGAACATTTCGAGGCGGTGGCCAGGATCATCGGCCTGATCTGGGCGCAGCGCGGCCAGCGCCCGGCCCTGCCGGCCGCCTGAGCCGGCGTATCGCTGCGAAAAGCCAAGCGACCAGGCGGCGCGCTACGAGCCGCCCGCCGCCTGGGGCTCAGCGACACGCTCGGGACGCCTCCGCCGGACCGGTCTTGCCGCAGCCTGGCTGGCGTCGATGCGCCGCAGCTCCCGGTAGATCGCCGCAGTGCGCTCGTGAGGGCGCAGGTTGATCCAGTCGTCGACCGAATACGATTGCCGCGCCCGCTGGGCGGCAAGCTGGAAGCTATCGTATGCCATAGTCCACCCCGGTGGCAGCGGACAGATCCAACGCCCGCCGAGCCAATTTTTGATCGGAGGCAGCCCCAACTGCTCCCGTTGTCGCTATGATCAATGCCCTGACGAATTAATCAAGTAGTTATTGCATGGAGTTGATCGATTTTATCCACAGTGAGAATGGGTGGCCCCGTCTCTCCGGCTTGCCAGTTTCACCGTCTTGCCACATCAGCGGCGGAACGGGGCATGGCGCTGCTCCAGTTCCTCGGTGATCGCGAGGGCGGCCTTCGGTTCCATGCCGGCCAGGATGGGTCCCGCCGAACAGGTGTCCAGGTGCTGGAGGATGACCGCCGCCTTCGGCGGGTCCAGCTTGCCGAGCACCGCCGCCGCCTGGTTCGGCTTCATGTTGGAATAGAGGCCGACCAGCAGGTTGAGATCGGCCTCCGCCGCGGCAAATTCGCGCGCCGCCAGGGTCTCGACCTCCTGCCGCAGCCGCTTCAGTTCGGCGATCTGCTGGCGCTCCAACTGCTCGGCCGCGGCGACCCGCGCCGCTCGCGTCTGCAGATCGCGCTCTCGGCGATCCAGCTCGGACTTGCGGCGCACCACCTCCAGCAGCAGCCTGCCGTCAGCCGCTTGCGGGCTATCCGACACGGCAGGCCGAGGTGCCGGGTCCGTCGCCGGGGCCTGTGCCGGTGGCGGAGCCGACTGGGCGACCGCCGGTGCGATCGGTGACAGACTGTGCCATTGCTGCAACAGGTCGGCGGCACGCCAGGGCAGCAGCGCCGCCAGCCCGGCCGTGGCCAGCGGCAGAACCAGCGAACGGCGGGACTTCAGCCAACGTGGGACGTTAATGAACGTCATGGGCCTTCGTCACGCCGCCACGCCGGCCCGCTCGGCGAAGCCCTTCGGCTCGGCCAGCTCACGCGGAATGGCAGCAGCCCGGACGCCCTCCATCCGGCGGTGCTGGCGGAGCAGCCGGTCCAGCGCGCAGGTTGTTTCCTCGGCGGCACGGTTGGCGGCCGCCAGCTCCGCCGACATCCGGCGCGACGCAGCCAGACGGACCTCCACCGTCGACAGATCGTTCTGCAGCCGCTGGGCGAACCCCTCGGCAATCTCCACCATGCGGCTGACCGAGGCATCGAGCGACGGCAGCACGCGCCCGGCATCCGGCAGGGCATGGCGCAGCCGATGCAGCCTGACATGCAAGACGATCGAATGCAGGGCGACCATGGCCAGGAGCACGAAGCCCACGGCGTTCATCACGAAATACAGCATGACGGGGTTCTCCTCGAGGCTGTGTGTGGTGATCGTTCAGGCCGGCATCGGCCAGTCTTCGGGGAGGCGCCGGTCTTCGATGTGCAGCGCGATGCGCCCGTCCTTCTCGGCGATCCGCGCATGCAGGACGAGAAGGTCGCGGCAGAACAGCTCGATCGGATCGTCGTGCCTGCGGCTCAGGAGCAGGTTCGACCCGACGCGCCAGCGCAGGACCTCGGACGTCGAGATGCGGCGGCGCTCGACGATCGCGCGCAGCGTCACCGAGGTGTGCGGCAGTTCGGCATGCAGATGCGCATGCCGGGTGGCGTCACCGCCGGGCTTGACGGGTATCGGGGGAGCGTCATCCCACACGCTCGTTGGCATGAAACGTCTGGCGCTGCTTGCGGCTGCTGCTTTGCTGGGACTGACCGCGTCGGCGCATGCCCAGATCAAGCTGCGCGACCTGGTGTCGATCGAGGGTGTGCGGAGCAATCAGCTTGTCGGCTACGGTCTCGTGGTCGGGCTGCAGTCGACAGGCGACACGCTGCGCAACTCGCAGTTCACCCAGCAATCGCTGAGCGCGATGCTGGAGCGGATGGGCGTGAACGTCACGGGACTGCAGTTGCAGACCCGCAATACCGCCGCCGTGGTGGTGACGGCGACGCTGCCTGCTTTCGCGCGCCAGGGCTCGCCGGTCGACGTGCAGGTCTCCTCGCTGGGCGACGCGAAATCCCTGGTCGGCGGCACGCTGATGGTCACGCCGCTGATGGGTGCCGATGGCGAGGTCTATGCCGTCGCGCAGGGCCCCGTCGGTGGTCGGCGGCTTCTCGGCCGTGGGCGCCGGTCAGAGCGTCAAGCAGGGCGTGCAGACAGCGGGGCGGATTCCGGGGGCGCCGAAGGCCCCAGCGTCCCGCTGCCTGCGCCAGTCGGTGAGGGTCGAGGAGTAGAGGCCCTCGCGACGCAGGATGGTGCCGATCCCACCGGTATCAGCGGCGCGATCGGTATCGGCCAGGATGCGCAGCTTGTCCTGGACGGTGAAGGTCCGGCGGCGCGGGCGGTCGGACAATTCGGGCGACGCAGCGGCTGGTGTCGGCACAACCGTCGGCCTCCGGCCTCCGTTTGTGCCGACACCAGCCGCTGCGTCGATCTGTGTCAGGAGCATGGGCATGACCGAAGATGATCCTTCTGCGCCGTCAAGTCTAAATTCCCCGGGGATCGATGTTTCATCTTCATTGGCACGGAGGGTGATGTCCCTCAAATGTGATCCATTGCGTACCTGCAAGTCATTGATTCATATGCAGACAATCTCATATATCGAGAATCGTCTCACTACGAGTGATTGACGACATTCTGGGTTCTTTGATCTTTTGAAGGTCTCAGGGCGCAGTCGAGTTGCCCCTGGGTGGCTGGGGCGGGGGTGGGCCAAGTGTTGCGCGCGTGGCCCACCCCACACCCCACGGAAGCCCCAAACGATTCGAGGCTTTCGTTAAGCGAAACTTACCATCGTAAGCGCTGGGTTCAAAATTCCTGAACGAATGGATAGCGGAGAAATGAACGGGACGAAAAATAAGCCGCCAAGACGGCGGGACGATTCTCATCGCCGTCTGAAGCCACCGACCTACGCCACCCCGAAGATGGCGGCACGTAGTTTCCGGAGCGTCGCCGCTTCCCGCTCCAGTCGATCGATCTCTACGCTTATCGGCTCTACCAAGGCAGCGTCCGTGTTGCGCCAGCCAATGCGGCGCAGCACGTGCCGTAAGTGGTGCTCGGTCTCCTGAAAGACATTCCCCTTCTGCCGCTCAGCCTTCAGGGCTGCGGTGAACGTGCCCTGCAGGGATCATTGCGGGACGATAGGGGAAACGGCTGTGGGGTGGGAGAGATCGGCTGCCGGGTATCGCGTTTTCAAACGTCCTGCACCCTTTGCAGACGTTCAGACTGAGATACCACCCAGCCGCCCTGACCAGGGTGTTACGCCTCGTCTGGCGTCACGATCAGGACCAACATTCCACCTTGGCGCAGCACGGTCAGCGATACCGCCCGCCCGGCCCGCTCCACCGTCAGCGCGCGATGCAGATCCTCGACACCGGCAACCTGCGAGTCCTCGAATGCCACGATCACGTCGCCCCGCTCCACACCGGCGCGCGCCGCGGGACCACCGTCCTGCAGTTCCAGCACCAGCACGCCGCTCGCCTGCACCAACTGGAGGAACCGCCGCACCCGCGTATCGATCGGCACGGTCTGACCGGACACGCCAAGCTGCGACCGCCGCACGCGCCCCTCGCGCATCAGCCGCGTCGCAACCCAGACCGCCGTGTCGACGCCGATGGCGAAGCAGATGCCCTGCGCCGACGCGATCGTCGCGGTGTTGATGCCGACCACACGCCCGGCACCGGACACCAGCGGACCACCGGAATTGCCGGGGTTCAGCGGCGCATCGGTCTGGATCACCCTCTCCAGGTTGCGTTCGGACCGCGTGCGCAGCGTCCGCCCCGGCGCGCTGACAATCCCCGCGGTTACCGTGCACTGAAACCCGAGCGGATCGCCGATCGCCGCCACCAACTGCCCCACCCTCAGCGTCGCGGAGCGGCCAAGCTCGGCGTGGGGCAGGCCATTGCCGGCCAGCCGCGGCACCGCCGTGTCGGTGTCCGCATCCTCGCCCACCAGCGTCGCGTCCAGCACCTGCCCGTCGGTGAACGAGGCACGCAGCCGCGCCGCGCCGGCGATCACGTGCGAGTTGGTGAGCACGTAGCCATCGGGCGTGAAGATCACCCCGGACCCCTGCCCAAGCGGCCTGCCGTCGGCGCCGAAGGCAATGACATGCACGACGGCGGGGCCGACCCGCTCGAAGGCGTTCACGATCTGCGCGGAATAGGGATCGAGTTCGTCAGGCGGCGGAGCGCCAGTGGCATCGAGCGGCATGCAATTTCCCGCGGCGCGCACCAGATGCGAGGCGGACCGGTTGCGTCCCACCTGGCCATGCGGCCGGGGCGCGCACTGGTCATCCGGCCGATGCCGCGGGCGGACCGCGTGAAGCAGAGTGCCGCCACTGGCACAGGAGTAGATTTCATGACCACCGATACACTCGAGCAGTTCTCCGAAGCGCTAGCGGACCGGCTGGCCGCCGCCGCGTCATTCACTGTCGGCATCCGCACCGGACGTCGCGATTGCAGCGGCATCCTGTGGCGCGACGATGTGGTGGTGACGTCGGAGCAGGTGCTGCCCGATGGACCCGACTTCACGGTGGTCCGCAACGGCGCGGAGACGCCGGCACGCCTGGCCGGGCGCGATCCTGGGACGAACGTCGCTGTCCTGCGGCTTGCGCAGGGCCTCGGCGGCACCCGTCCCGAAGCCAGCCCCACGCCCCGCGCCGGCTCGCTTTCCCTGATCGTCGGTGCCGATACGGCCGGTGCGCCGACCGGGCGGCTCGGCATGGTGCACGCGACCGGCCCGGCCTGGCACAGCATGGCGGGCGGACGCATCGACACGCTGCTGCGGCTCGACGCGCGGCTGGGTTCCGACGAGGGCGGGCCGGTGCTGACCCTCGGCGGCAGGCTGATCGGCATGTCCACCTCCGGTCCGCGCCGGCGTGCACTGGTGATCCCGGCGGCCACGATCGAGCGCGTGCTCGATCCGCTGCTCACCGAGGGCCGCATTGCGCGCGGCTGGCTCGGTGTGGGCTTGCAGCATGTGCTGGTGCCGGAGCGCATGCGCGAGGCCGCCGGACGCGACAGCGGCATGATGGTGGTGGCCCTCGTTCCGGGCGCGCCGGCGGAGCAGGCCGGCGTGCTGCCCGGCGACATCATCCTGGAAGTGGACGGCAGGCGCACCGGCCGTGCACGGGGCTTGGCCGCGGCGCTGGCGCCGGAACGCATCGGCCAGCCCGCCGCGCTGAAACTGCTGCGCGCCGGCGAGGTGCATCTGGTGACCGCGGTGATCGGCGCCCACCCCACCAGGGCATGAGCGAGGCGGCGAGCCCCGCGCTGCGTGTCCTGCTGCGCGCCAGCGATCCGGTGCGCCGGCGGGGCCTCGCTGCCATGGTGGAGGGGGCAGGCCACCTGCTGGTCACGGAAACGCCCGACGTGGTGCTGTGCGACCTGGAGCGTGACGCCGCTTCGCCGGCCGAGGCGGAGGCGCCGGTCGTCGTGCTGACCGGCCATGCGATGAACGGCGAGCAGCCGGCGGGCGTGCTGCCGCGCGAGGTCACCGCGGCACAGCTCGATGCTGCCCTGCGGGCGGTGGCTGCCGGCCTGCTGGTGCGGGCGCCGGGTGGATTGCCGCCTGATGGTTTCCGCGCCGTCGGCGACGAACTCCCGCCGCCGCTGTTGACCCCGCGCGAGGCGGAGATCCTGACCCTGGTCGGTCAGGGCATGAGCAACAAGGCGGTGGCACGGCAGCTCGGCATCTCGGTGCATACCGTGAAGTTCCACCTCGAGGCGCTGTTCGCCAAGCTGGAGGCGACCAGCCGGGCCGAGGCGGTGGCCAAGGGCCTGCGCGGCGGCGTGATCGAGCTGTAGCGGAACGCTACCGCGCCGGGGCCGACTTGTTGTCCAGCATCATGCGGTCCAGCCGCTGACCCAGCGCATCGGACACGTCCTGCGCCGGTTGCCTGCGCGCGCCCGGATCGGTCTGCGCCTGCGCGACGCGGGTGACCGGCTGGCTGGGTGCTGCTGCCGTCTGCGGCGCGGCATCGGTCCGGCCAGCGGACATCGTCAGTGCCACCAAGGCGCAGGCAAGGCACTGCGCGATGCGGAGCGGCGGATACGGCATGTGAGTCATTGATCGCCTCCTGTCACCTCGGCGGCTTGTCGCATGCCCATGGTTGCAATCTGGCTACGACTCGCCGGGCACGGGGCTCGGCCGCGAGGCGAGAGTCAGCCAGGCTCGATCCGGATCATCGTCGGTGCCTCCAGCACGGCGTCCAGCCGCTCGATGCGTGCCAGCGCCTCGCGCATCGCACTCTCCTGCGTCTCGTGCGTCACCAGCACCACCGGCACTGCTTCGCCAGGTGCGCGGCCACGCTGCAACATCGATTCCAGCGACACGCCGAGATCGCGCAACACCGCGGTGACGTCGGCAATCACGCCAGGACGATCCACCACCATCAGGCGCAGATAATACGCCCCGACATGCGCGCTCATCGGTACCGATGGCGCATTCGACAGCTCGGCCGACGCCGCGCCCCAAACCGGCGTGTAGCGGTTGCGCGCGATGTCGATCAGATCGGCGACCACGGCCGACGCGGTCGGCCCCGCCCCTGCCCCGCGGCCTTCCAGCATCACACGACCGACGAAGTCGCCCTCGGCCACCACGGCGTTGAACACGCCGTCCACCCGCGCGATCGGCGCGGATTGCGGCACCATGCAGGGATGCACGCGCGACTCGATGCCGCCCTCGGTCTGGCGCGCGATGCCGAGCAGCTTGATGCGGTAGCCGAGCTCGCCGGCAAACGCGATGTCGAGTGCCGACACTCTCCGGATGCCCTCGACAAACACGGCGTCGAACGCGACCGGCCGGCCGAATGCCAGCGCCGCCAATATCGCCAGCTTGTGCGCCGCATCGATGCCGTCGATGTCGAACGACGGATCGGCCTCGGCGTAGCCGAGCTTCTGCGCATCAGCCAGCACCTCGGCGAACTCGCGTCCGCGTTCGCGCATCTGGGTCAGGATGTAGTTGCACGTGCCGTTCAGGATGCCGGCAATTCGGAGAATGTGGTTGGCGGCGAGCCCTTCGCGCAGCGCCTTGATCACTGGGATGCCGCCGGCCACCGCCGCCTCGAACGCCAGCGGCACGCCGCGCTCCTCGGCGGCGGCGGCGAGCGCGGCACCGTGCACGGCCAGCATCGCCTTGTTGGCGGTGACCACCGGCTTGCCGGCGGCGATCGCCGCCTCCACCAGGGCGCGGGCCGGGCCGTCCGAGCCGCCGATCAGCTCCACCACCACATCGACCGCGGGGTCGGCCGCGAGTGCAACCGGGTCCTCGTACCAACGCAGGCCTGACAGCGACACACCCCGGTCGCGCGTGCGGTCGCGGGCAGAGACGGCGATCACCGCGATCGGCCTGCCGGCGCGCGCGGCGACGATATCGGCGTTGTCGCGCAGCAGCTTCAGGACACCGCCGCCGACCGTGCCCAGGCCGGCGACCGCAACGGAAAGAGGACGTGTCATAGTGATCCTCCCTCCCCCCTTGCGGGGGAGGGTTGGGGTGGGGGGGTCCACCCGCCACAACGCGGCGGCGCCCGGCCCCCCCTCCCCAACCCACCCCCGCAAGGGGAGAGGGAGTATTACCGCGACCATTGCACGACCGCGACGCTCATTTAGTTGTCTCCAGCGCGGGCTCGGACTGGTTGGAACCGGCCAGCATGAAGCCGCGGATGCTGCGCACC
>JBGPND010000093.1:0-18571 GCA_041487355.1 Acetobacteraceae bacterium
GATCGGCATGGCCTGCACCTCCGCCTCCAGCATCCAGGTGGCACCGACTTTCGGCAAGGCGGCGAAGCTCGGCACCGATCCCTGGTCGTTCGCCGCGCCAAACGGCGACGACAGGCCGTTTCTGCTCGATATGGCAACGACAACGGTGGCGGCGGGACGCATCCGCAACAAGGCGAACGAGGGATTGCAGTGTCCGCCCGGCTGGGTGCTGAACCAGGACGGTCTGCCGAGCACCGACCCGCTGGAGGCGCGCGAGAAGGGCGGGTTTCTGACCTCGCTCGGCGGGTCGCCGGAGAATTCCAGCTACAAGGGCTACGGGCTGGCGGCGATGGTGAACATCCTGGCGTCGTGTCTTTCGGGCGCGACGCTAATCACCGATCCGCAGCACACCAAGAAGCCGCAGGGAATGGATATCGGCCACTTCTTCATGGCGATCGATCCCGGGCTGTTCCGCGATCAGTCGGAATTCCAGGGCGATGTGGCGCGGTTCTGCAATGACCTGCGTGCAACCAAGCCGATCGATCCGTCGCAGCCGGTGATGGTTGCTGGCGATCCGCAGTGGAACAACGCGGCGAAGCGGATGGCCGAAGGGATCCCGGTTGGCGCCGGCCTGCTCAACCAGGTCCGCCAGATCGCCCAGGCGGCCGCGGCGCCCTGGCTGCTGGATTAGCGCGCCCCTGTCACTGCGAGGAGCGAAGCGGTGGCCGGGCTTGACCCCATAGGCATCAGGATAAGGGCGTCGGTGTGAGGCAAAGTCCTCCCCCTCCCCTTGCGGGAGGGGGTAGGGGGAGGGGTGCGTACCATGAGCGGCGGTGGCTGTTCGCACCCCTCCCCCCAACCCCCTCCCGCAAGGGGAGGGGGAGAATATTTCGCGCGCACGTCCCTATCCTGATGCATATGGGACTTGACCCGGCCAAGCAGTCTCGGGGTGAGTGCGCAACCCCCCCGAGATTGCTTCGCCTTCGGCTCGCAATGACAGGTGTGGTCCGCGGCCTGCGACGCTACACCACCAGCGCGGCGCGCTCCGATGCGGCGCGGGCCCAGGCCGCATCCATGTCTTCGTCGAACAGCTCGGTGAGCTTCTTCATCATCGTGCCGCCCAACTCCTCGGCATCCACGATGGTCACCGCACGGCGGTAGTAGCGTGTCACGTCGTGGCCGATGCCGACGGCAATCAGCTCCACCTGGTCGCGGCTCTCGATGTCGCGGATCACCTCGCGCAGGTGCTTCTCCAGGTAGTTGCCCGGATTCACCGACAGCGTGGAGTCGTCCACCGGCGCACCGTCGCTGATCACCATCAGGATGCGACGGTGCTCGGGGCGCACCAGCAGGCGGCGATACGCCCACAGCAGCGCCTCGCCGTCGATGTTCTCCTTCAGCAATCCCTCGCGCAGCATCAGGCCAAGATTCTTGCGCGCGCGCCGCCACGGCGAGTCCGCCGACTTGTAGACGATGTGGCGCAGATCGTTCAGCCGCCCAGGATTGCGCGGCTTGCCTTCCTGTACCCATTTCTCGCGGCTGTGCCCGCCCTTCCAGGCACGCGTCGTGAAGCCCAGCACCTCGACCTTCACCGCGCAGCGCTCCAGCGTGCGCGCCAGGATGTCGCCGCACATCGCCGCCACGGTGATCGGCCGCCCGCGCATCGAACCCGAGTTGTCGATCAGCAGCGTCACCACCGTATCGCGGAACTCCATGTCGAGTTCGCGCTTGTAGGACAGCGCCTGCAGCGGGTTCACCACCACACGCGACAGCCGTCCGGCGTCCAGCAGCCCTTCGTCCAGGTCGAACTCCCAGGCGCGCGTCTGCTGGGCCAGCAATCGCCGCTGCAGCCGGTTGGCGAGCTTCGAGATCACCCCTTGCAGGTGCTGCAACTGCTGATCGAGCTGCTGGCGCAGTCGCGACAGTTCATCGGGATCGCACAGCTCCTCGGCGTCGATCTCCTCGTCGTGTAGACGCGTGTAGGCACGATAGACCGCCTCGTTGTCCGGGTTCGGCCGCTCCCGGCGCGGCTGCGGTCCGCCAGGCCTGTCGTCGCCCTCCGCCACCGCCGCGTCTTCATCCGACTCGGTGCCGTCGTCGTCCGCCGCTTCGCCTTCCATCTCCTCGGGGTTGGCGCCGAGCATGCTGTCCTGCTCGGATTCGCTCTGCCCCGAGCCATCCTGCTGTTCGTCCTGCTGGCCGGACTGCTCGCCGCCTTCCTCGCCCTCCTCGGTCTGGTCCTCGGCTTCGGCGTCGCTTTCGGCTTCGGCGAGATCGAGTGCGGCAAGCAGCTTCCGCGCCGCGCGCGCGTAGGCCAACTGGTTGTCCTGCGTGCGGTTCATCTCGGCGAGCGCCGCGTCGGCCGTCTCGCCCAGCGTGTCGCGCCACATGTCCAGAATGCGCTGCGCCGCCGGCGGCGACGGCTCACCCGACATCTGCTCGCGCGCCAGCAAGGACAGCGCCGCCGAGATCGGCAACTGGTCCTTGCGCGTCATGCGGTCGTAGCCCTCGGCCTCGCATTCCTCGGCCAGCTTCGACTGTAGATTCGCCGCCACCCCAGCCATGTGGCGCGAGCCCACCGCTTCGACGCGCACCTGCTCGAGCGCGTCGTACACGTCCTTCGCCTCGCGGCGCACCGGCATGCGGGCCGCGTGCACCGCATCGTCGTGGTGCCGCAGCCGGAGCGCGATCGCATCCGACGAACCGCGCAGCCGCGCCATCTCGGCGGGCGGCAGCGCACGCGTCGGCAGCGGCAGGCGGGCGCGCTTGCCGGATAGCCCCGACGGGCCCGGCTGAAATGCCACCTGCACGTCGGGGATTTCCGCGATCGCGCGCAGCGCGCCGGCGGTGGCGCGCTTGAACTCTTCCGCCCGCGTGTTGTCCTTGTTGGTGCCGCTCATCTTGTCATGTCCACAACCCCCTCCCCCCCAGCCCCCTCCGCAACGGGAGGGGGAAAAGGTACGCTGCTCCCCCTCCCCTTGCGGGAGGGGGCTGGGGGGAGGGGTGGAGGTTCAGGCGAACTTTCGCGTGGTGAAGCCGCTGGTCGGGATCTCTTCGTTGAAGCAGCGCTGGTAGTATTCGCCGACCGTCGCGCGCTCCGCCTCGTCGCACTTGTTGAGGAAGGTCATCCGGAAGGCGAAGCCGATATCGCCGAAGATGCGCGCGTTCTCCGCCCAGGTGATGACGGTGCGCGGCGACATCACCGTGGAGATGTCGCCGTTGATGAACCCGGCGCGCGTCAGATCGGCCAGCGCCACCATCGCCTCGATGCGCTTCTTGATCGCCGCATCCTTCGGATCGGCGTCGAGCTTCGCCAGCACGATCGAGGTCTCCATCGCGTGCGGCAGATAGTTCAGCGTGGCCACGATGTTCCAGCGGTCCATCTGACCCTGGTTGATCTGCTGCGTGCCGTGATACAGGCCCGTGGTGTCGCCCAACCCCACGGTGTTCGCGGTGGAGAACAGCCGGAACGAGGGATGCGGCCGGATCACCCGGTTCTGGTCGAGCAATGTCAGCTTGCCCTCGACCTCCAGCACGCGCTGGATCACGAACATCACGTCCGGGCGGCCGGCATCGTATTCGTCGAACACCAGCGCGCAGGCGTGCTGCAGCGCCCAGGGCAGGATGCCTTCGCGGAACTCGGTGATCTGCTTGCCATCCTTCAACACGATGGCGTCCTTGCCGATCAGGTCGATGCGGCTGATGTGGCTGTCGAGGTTCACTCGGATGCAGGGCCAGTTCAGCCGCGCCGCCACCTGCTCGATATGGGTCGACTTGCCGGTGCCGTGGTAGCCCTGGATCATCGTACGCCGGTTGAACGCGAAGCCCGCCAGGATGGCGAGTGTGGTTTCGCGATCGAACTTGTAGGCGGTGTCGATATCGGGGACGTGCTCGGTGCGGACCGAGAAGCCCGGCACGACCATGTCGGTGTCGATTTCGAACGCCTCGCGGGCGACCACCTTGGTGTCGGGCAAGTCGATCGCGGAGGTGGGGCGCATTTCGGCGAGGGCGGCAACGTTGTTCATCGGCCAGTGTGTCCTGTGTGAGTCCTGGAAAAGTCTAACCCCGGCGCAAGCTCGCGCAAGAGCGATGGGAAGGGGGGGTTCGGATCACCCGTGGGCCGCCATGCTGGGTGCGGCGACCAGGCGCGAGCGTAGCGCGGCGTAGGCCAGGTTGATCGTCTTCAGGCGTTCCTCGGCGGCCCGGTCACCGCCATTGGCGTCCGGATGGTGGCGCTTGGCCAGCTCCTTGTAGCGTGTCTTCACCGCATCGAGCGTGGTCGGCCAGGAAAGGCCGAGCGTGGCCAGCGGCTCGCGCAACTCGGGCGGCGTCTGCTCCGGCGTCCGGGACGGCCCGCGCTTCACTCGCCCGGCGGCAAGCAATTGGAGCGGGTCGCGCAGCAACTCCTCGTCCCAGGCTGAGGTGCTGCCCAGCCGGCCGAGCGGCCAGGACGGCCGCTGCCAGGCGGTGTCGGCGCGGAGCTGCACCTCGATTTCCGCCGGCGACATGCCCTTGTAGTAGTCCCAGGTCGAGTTGTAGGCGCGCACGTGCTCTAGGCAGAACCACCAGTATTCCTTGAGATTGCGCCGCGACTTCGGCGCACGGTATTCGCCGAGTGCCTCGCAGCCCGGCATCTCGCAGTTCCGGCCCGGCGCATCGGGGTCGGGTGCGTAGGCCCTGGGTCGGGGGGCACGTCGGCTCATGGTGCCGTTATGGGCAGCTTGGCGGGCGCTTGGCAACTGGCTCTTGGCGGTAACGGGGGATGGACCGATATGTCGGCAATGCAGTCCCGTTCCGCAAGGCTTGAAGCGATCCTGACCCGCGCTTTTTCGCCGACCCTGCTCCGTGTGGCGGACGACAGCGCGCGCCATGCCGGCCACGCCGGCGCGCGGCCGGGGGGCGAGACACATTACACCGTGCTGCTGGTCTCCGAGGCATTCCGCGGCATAGGCCGTGTGGCCCGTTCACGCGCGGTGCACGCGGTGCTGGAGGCGGAGTTCGCCGGCGGCATGCATGCGCTGTCGCTGATCCTGCGCACGCCGGAGGAAGCGCGGGCTGCCGTGCGTCCGTAACGGCGGCGTTATGACGGATGCTGGTCTATACCAGCGCGACCGGCCGCACGGGTGAACCCGTTGCACCGCGGAACTTGGTAGCCAGCAGGATGAAGCAGAAGCTCCCCAGCCGGTCGCGCGCCAACTCCTCCAGCGCGAGGTTCTCAACCAGATAGACGCCGGCCTCGGCCAAAGCGTGCTGGTGCACCGGCATCGCCACGCCATGGTTCGGGTTGGGCAGCACCTCGACCGCCATGTTGTCGCAGCCGATCGCCACCACGCCGCGCTCGATCAGCCAGCGCGCGCCGGGCAGGTCGATGCCGGGCTCGCCCTGCAGATAGCGCGGATTGTCCACGCCGAAATAGCGCCCCCAGCCGGTGCGGATCAGCGCGATGTCGCCAGATTCGATCGCGACACCGGCGGTATCCGCGGCGCGGGCAAGTTCATCCGGCGTGACGGCGCGGCCTGGGTTGAGATGCTGGCCGCCATCCAACTCGGCGACATCGAGCAGCACGCCGCGGGTGATCATCGGCGGCGCATGCTCGATGCCGAGCCGCTCGAGGCCCCAGTCGGTGACGGTGTCGGCGGCCGACAAGCCGTTGTACAGCCGGTCGCCCTTGGAGAAATGGCCGAGCGCGTCGATGTGCGTGCCGACATGCGCCGTCATCTCGATGCGCTCGACATTGGCGCCGGCATCGTTGGTGGCGCCCATCAGGCGGCGGCGCTTGATCGAGTCACGCCATGACGCCCAGATCGACAGTAGGAACGGCGTCTGGTTCGGCGCCATGAACGGCGCACCGGTGCCGATTTCGTGGCTTACGTCATAGATCCGGCCTTCGCGCACGGAATTGAGCGCGGCAAGCCGCTTTTCCACCGTGAGCAGATTGGCCGCGCCGATCTGATCGGCCGGGCCCCAGCGCGAATGGTCGTGGACGATGCCGCTCATGCCAGGGATGCTCCCGCGTCGCTGGTCGCACGCTATGCCGTGGGCCGATGCTGTGCAACAAACCGCGGCATGATGAGGCGCCCGGACGGCACAGCGCACTGAGATGAGCATCGTCACCGTCCCGGCGCCCACCACCCGGAGCCCGGGCTGGCTGATGCTCGCCGCTGCATTCACGATCTTTGCCGTGGGTGCCGCGTGCATGCACTCCTACACGGTGTTCCTGGTCGCCTTCATCGAGGCATTCGGCTGGAGCCGCGGGGAAAGCTCCGTCGCCTATTCGGTATCGCAGCTCGTCACCGGGGCGACGTCACCGCTGGTCGGCGTCCTGGTGGATCGGCTGGGGCCGCGCCGGCTGATCCTGATGGGCGGCTTCCTGCTGGCGGCGGGGCTGCTCGCCAGCGCATACGCGCACGCGCTGTGGCAGGTGATCATGCTATATGGCGTGGTGATGACGCTCGGCGCGAACTGCCTCGGGCTGGTGGTTTTCGTTCCGATACTGTCACGGCGCTTCGTGCGCAACCGTGGCATGGCGGTGGCCGTCGTGCAGTCGGCCAACGGCTTCGCCCGCGCCTTCTCGGCGCCGCTGTCCCAGGTGCTGATCGCCGGGCTGGGCTGGCGCGGTGCTTACCTCGCGCTGGGCGGGTTCATGGCGGCCGCGTTCCTGCCGTTGGGTGCCTTGTTCCGCTCCGCCGAGCCCGAGCGCGCCGAACGCTCCGGCGGCGCCATGGCGGTCGGCGGCGGATGGACGTTGCGCCAGGCGATGCGCACGCCGCATTTCTGGCTGCTGTTCCTGGTCTACGTGTTCACCGGCCTGGGCAGCTTCCTGGTGGCGCTCCACCAGCTCGCGTTTGCCGTGACGATGGGGTTCGACAAGCTCTATGCGGCCGAGGTCCTTGGCATGGGCGCTTTCCTGTCACTGCCGGGCGTAATCGTCACCGGGATCATTTCCGATCATGTCGGGCGTGAACTGTCCGCGGTGGTCACCTATGGCACGTCGATCTTCGGTGTGGCCTGCGCGATGTTCATTACCGGGCCGGACCAGCATCTGCTGCTGTGGCTGCATTCCTGCTTCTTCGGCCTGACCTGGGGCGCGCGCGGCCCGGCGATCACGGCGAAGACCGCCGATCTGTTTCCTGGCCCGCAGCTCGGGACGATCCTCGGCGCGATCACCATCGGGACGGGGATCGGCGCGGCCGCGGGCGCTTGGATGGCAGGGTGGAGCTTCGACCTGACGGGCAGCTACCAGGTCGCGTTCGGGCTCTCGATCTTCTTCTACGCCTGCGGCAGCGTTGCGTTCTGGCTGCTGCGCCGGCCGCCGGCAGTGGCCGGGTGAGGCGCCGGATTTGCTTCTTCAGTGTGCTTTGCTCTGGCTTCTCCGCGTCCGTCTCGCTAAAACCGAATCACGACACTGGGAGACGGACTGCCGTCAATGCGCATCGCTGCTGCCTTTCTGACGTTTGTGTGCTTGGCTGCCTGCAGCGCGAAGTCCACGCCGTATGCCTCGGAACAGGCACTGACGCGCCAGGATGGCTGGCGTCAGCAACAGGCGGTGCTCGATGCCCAGGCGATCCTCGATGGCATGGCACAGGCCCGTCACCGTGCCCAGGAGCTGGCGCGCACGGCCCGCTAGGCTAGCCTCCCGGTCCAGGCTCAGTCGTCGTTGTCGTCGTCCGTCTTGCTGCTGAGCACGGCGCCTGTGCTCGGGCTCACTTCGAGCTTGGTCTTGCGCTGATCGGGTCCGGTCGCCTTCACCTTGTAGTCCCCGTCATCGAACTTGATCTTGCGGACCGTGTAGCCCTGCGATTGCAGACGCTGGGTGACCTGCTGGGCCGTCAGCGAGCCCGGCTGGAGTGCTGCCTTGTCGGAATTGCTGTCAGCCAGCGCAATGGCGGACACGCCGGCAATCAGCAGTGTGGCGAGAGCCAGTCGGATCATGGCGGACTTCCTTCTAGGGTGATCGTAAGCCCTGCCGCTGGGAGGCGCGCAAACTCTGCCGGACATCGTCAGGCGTCAAGCCCTGCGCCGGGCAGCGCGCTCGATCGTTCGTGTGGCGGTCCGGCTGCGTTGACCGGCAGCGGCGATCGCGTTCACCCAGCGCCGTGCGGCGTCCAGCTCGGGCCCGGTGACCACCAGCGTGCGCGCAATCCTACGGGCGTCGCAGCGTAAACCATTTGCTCGCTTGTCCCGGCTAAAAGCGGGCCATGCTGCGCGATCGTCCGCAGCCGGAGGCCATGTGGATGGAACTGCGGGAGCACCCGGTGGATGGTCTGGCGGCGCCAAGCCGCGGCTTCTGGGACGGCAGGCGCGTTCTCGTTCTGGGCCATACCGGCTTCAAGGGCGCCTGGCTCGGCCTGTGGCTGCAGCGGATGGGCGCCAGGCTGGCCGGCCTGTCGCTGCCCCCGCCCACCGAGCGCAGCCTGTTCCAGCTCGCCGGCCTGCAGGTCCTCGTGCCGACCACCTGCGGCGACATCCGCGACCTGAGCGTGGTGATCGACGCGATGCGCAACTGGCGCCCGGAGATCGTCTTCCACCTGGCGGCACAGGCGCTGGTGCGGCAATCGTACCGCGAGCCCGTGGAAACCTATGCGACGAACGTCATGGGCACGGTTCATGTGCTGGAAGCGGTCCGGCAGGTATCCTCCGTCCGCGCCGTGGTCGTGGTGACCAGCGACAAGTGTTATGAGAACCGGGAGTGGCCCTGGGCCTATCGCGAGACCGAGGCGATGGGCGGCCACGATCCCTACAGCAGCTCGAAGGCCTGCGCCGAACTGGTCGCCTCCGCCTACCGGCGATCCTTCTTCTCGGTCCCGGGCAGCCGTATCGTCGGCATCGCCACCGCCCGCGCGGGCAACGTCATCGGCGGCGGCGACTGGGCGGCGGACCGTCTGCTGCCTGACTGCATGCAGGCACTGAGTGCCGGCCGCAGCATCGGAATCCGCAGCCCGCATGCGGTCCGCCCGTGGCAGCACGTGCTGGAACCGCTGTGCGGCTATCTGCTGCTGGCCGAGCGCCTGTACGAAGACCCGGCGGGGTTCGGCGACGCCTGGAACTTCGGCCCGGCCGAGGACGCCGCGCGTCCTGTCGCCTGGGTCGTTTCCCGCGTGGTGGAACAATGGGGCGAGGGGGCGGCATGGCACGTGACGCCAGGCGACGCGCCGCATGAGGCGCACCATCTCAAGGTTGATGCATCGCGGGCCCGCGCGAGACTGGGCTGGCGGCCACGCCTGCGGCTCAAGGATGCGCTGGCCTGGACGGTGCAATGGCATCGCCGCCTGAACGCCGGCGAACCGGCGCTGGCGCTCGCCGATGAACAGCTCTCCCGCTATCGCGGGATGGATCTGGTCACGCAATGACCGCGGGAATCTGCCGTTTCTGCGGAATCGCGCTGAGGCGCAGCTTTGTCGACCTTGGCCGCTCGCCGTTGTCCAATTCGTTTCTCGCCGCCGACCAGATCAGGCTGATGGAGCCGCATTACAAGCTGCATGCATATGTCTGCGAGAGCTGTCTGCTGGTCCAACTGGAGGCGTTCGAGACGGCGGAGAGCATCTTCAGCGACTATCTCTACTTCTCATCGTATTCCGACCTCTGGCTGCGCCACGCGGAGGCCTATGCGGAGAGAATGACCGGAGAGCTCGGCCTCGGCCCCGGTTCGCTGGTGGTCGAGGTGGCGAGCAACGACGGCTACCTGCTGCAGTATTTCCAGCGGCGCGACGTGGCCGTGCTGGGCGTGGAGCCGGCAGCCAATGTCGCCAGGGTCGCCGAAGCGAAGGGCATTCCGACGGAGATCGCCTTCTTCGGCCAAGCGACCGCACGGCTGTTGGCCGAGACCGGCAGGGCGGCCGACCTGATCTGCGCCAACAACGTGCTGGCCCATGTGCCCGACCTGAACGACTTCGTCGCCGGGCTCAGAATTCTCCTGAAACCCGGCGGCACCATCACCGTCGAGTTCCCGCATCTGCTCTCTCTGATCGCGGAGCGGCAGTTCGACACCATCTACCACGAGCATTTCTCTTACTTCTCGCTACTCGTGGTCGACAAGGTGTTCGCGCGGCACGGGTTGCGGGTGTTCGACGTGGATCGCCTGCCGACGCATGGCGGCTCGCTGCGGATTCATGCGCGTCACGCCGAGTATGCGTCGCGCGTTCGGACGGACCGGTTCGACGCCGTGCTGGCGGACGAACGCGCGGCCGGGCTCGATGACGTCGCGACCTACGACCGCTTCGCCGAGACGGTCATCGACGTGAAGTGCCAGGTGCTGGAATTTCTCCTGACGGCACGGCGCGAGGGCAGGCTGGTGGTCGGCTACGGTGCGCCGGCTAAGGGCAACACGCTGCTCAACTATTGCGGTGTCGGGCCGGAGCTGCTCCGCTTCACCGTCGACCGCAGTCCGCACAAGCAGGGGCGTTACCTGCCCGGGGTGCAGATCCCCATCTTCGCTCCCGAACGCATCCTCCAGGCGAGGCCGGACTACGTCTTCATCCTGCCCTGGAACCTCAAGGACGAGATCATCGACCAGATGCGCGCGGTGCGCGATTGGGGTGGTCGGTTCGTCGTGCCGATACCGCGCATGCGGGTCCTCTGATGCTGTTCACCGAACTGGAGCTGCCGGGGGCATTCATTGTCGCCCCGGAGCGCCGGGTCGATTCGCGGGGTTATTTCGCGCGAACCTTCTGCCGCGATGAATTCGCCGCTCATGGGCTGGCGAGTGATTTCGTGCAATGCAACACGTCGTACAATGCGCGCCGCGGCACTCTGCGCGGCATGCATTTCCAGCTTGCGCCGCACGAGGAGGCAAAACTGGTCCGTTGCACGCGCGGAGCCATCTTCGACGTCGTGCTCGACCTGCGTTTCCGCCGCTGGCAGGCGGTCGAACTGACCGCCAACAACGGCCTGGCACTGTTCATCCCGGGCGGGTTCGCCCACGGCTTCCAGACGCTGACCGACGATGCGGAAGTATTCTATCAGATGGCGGAGCACTACCATTCCGGTTCGGCCGCCGGTGTTCGCTGGGATGACCCGGCATTCGCCATCGACTGGCCGATCCGGCCGCCGATCCTGTCCCCGAGGGACGCCTCCCATGCCGACTTTCGCCTGCCCGCCGGGGCGTGATACCGCTCGCATCGGCGGACCCAGAGTGTCATTGCGAGTAGCGGAGCGGTGGCCGGGCTTGACCCCATAGGCATCAGGATAAGCGGCGGTGTGAGGCAAAGTCCTCCCACTCCCCTTGCGGGAGGGGGGAGAACATTTCGTGCCCACGTCCCTATCCTGATGCGTATGGGGCTTGACCCGGCCAAGCAAGCCCCATGGTAGTACGCAACACCCTGGGGATTGCTTCGCCCCCCGCCTTCGCAGGGACAAGCTTTGGTTCGCAATGACATCGGGGTGCATCGGTAAATGATCTTCGACTACATCATCGTCGGCGGTGGATCGGCTGGCGCGGTGCTGGCCAACCGGTTGTCGGCCCGCGGCGCGAACCGCGTGCTGCTGTGCGAAGCGGGGGAAGACACGCCCGACGGGCGGGTGCCGGAGGCGATACTCGACAGCCGGTCCGGCATCGCGTCCCGCGATCCGCGCTTCCTGTGGAGCAAGTTGCGCGTCACCACCGAGGTGATCCCGCACAACGACCCGGATGCGCCGCGCCCGCGCGAGTTGCGCTACGAGCAGGCCCGCGTGCTCGGCGGCGGCTCCTCGATCAACGGCCAGCTCGCCAACCGCGGGTCGCCGGCGGACTACGATGACTGGGAAGCGCGCGGCGCCACCGGCTGGAACTGGGCGCAGGTGCTGCCGTATTTCCGGAAGGTCGAGCGCGATATCGACTTCGACGGACCGCTGCATGGCTCGGACGGCCGCATCCCGGTGCGGCGCATCTTCCCGGACAACTGGCCGGAGCATGCCAAGGCCTGCGGCGAGGCCTTCCGCCTGGCCGGGTTCAACTATCTGGAGGATCAGAACGGCATATTCGAGGACGGCTATTATCCGCTCACCATCTCCAACCTGTACGAGCGCCGGGTGTCCGCGGCGATCGGCTATCTCACGCCGGCGGTGCGCCAGCGCGACAACCTGGTCATCACCACCAAGACGGAGATGTGCGAGCTGCTGTTCGAGGACACCCGCTGCGTCGGCATCCGGGCGCTGGTGGCAGGCCGCGACACCGAGTTCCACGGCCGGGAAGTGATTCTGTGTTGCGGTGCCATCCACTCGCCAGCGGTTCTGTTGCGGGCCGGCATCGGTCCCGTGGCGCATCTGCGCGAGCATGGGATTGCCGTGCGCGCGCACCTGCCGGGAGTTGGGCAGCGGCTGATGGACCATCCGTCGATCGCGGTCGCGTCCTACATCAAGCGGCCGTCACGGATCAGCCCATACACCAAGCGTTCGCTCCTGGTCGGGCTGCGCTTCTCCTCCGGCCTCGAAGGCGCTCCTCCTGGCGACATGGCGCTGACCGTCTCCACCAAATCCGCCTGGCATGCGATCGGCGATCGCATCGCGTCGATGACGATTTGGGTCAACAGGACCTACTCGGACACCGGCCAGGTCCGGCTGGTGTCGCCGGACTGGCGGGAGGAACCCAGCGTCGACTTCAACCTGCTGTCGGATCAGCGCGACCTGCTCCGACTGATGAACGGGTTCCGCCGTATCGCCGCGATCCACGAGCTGCCGCCGCTGCGCGCGATCGCCTCCGATCTGTTCCCGGCCAGTTTCAGCGATAAGATTCGCAAGGTCGGCGATGTTACGCTGAAGAACTGGATCCTCACGACGATCGGCGCCCAGTTGCTGGATGGGCCTGCGGCGCTGCGGCGTTTCATGATCCATACCTTCATCCGCGATGCCACCGACATCGGGTCGGCCCTGGGCGACGACGAGGTGCTGGAGGCCTTCGTCCGTCACGCCGCCGTGGGCGTGTGGCATGCCTCCTGCTCCTGCCGCATGGGCTCGGCGGATGATCCGATGACGGTGACCGGCGCATCGGGGCTGGTGCGTGGCGTGCAGGCGCTGCGCGTCGTCGATGCGTCGATCTTTCCGGTGATCCCCTGCGCCAACACCAACTTCCCTACGATGATGGTGGCGGAGAAGATTGCCGACGACATTCTGCACACGCAGAACTGACCGCGCCGCCTGTCCTGCTTGCTCCCGTCCGACGGCCTGACGAACGGAGCGTATGTGCGATGACGCAGAACATCTATGACAACGACGAGTTCTTCGCCGGATACAGCCGGCTGCCCCGCTCGGTCGGGGGCTTGGACGGCGCGCCGGAATGGCCGGCGCTCCGGGCTCTGTTGCCTGACCTGCGCGGGCGGAAGGTGCTGGATCTCGGCTGCGGCTTCGGCTGGTTCTGCCGCTGGGCGCGCGAGAACGGCGCGGCTCACGTCCTGGGCATCGATGTTTCCGAGAAGATGCTGGCGCGGGCCAGGGACACGACGCCGGACACGGCGATCACCTACACCAGGGCCGACATGGAACGGCTCGATCTGTCACCGGCTTCATTCGACCTTGTCTACAGTTCGTTGGCCTTGCACTACATCGCGAACCTGGACGGCCTGCTGTCGCAGGTGCACCGGTCTCTCGTCCCGGGTGGCAGCCTGGTCTTCTCGGTCGAGCACCCGATCTACACGGCCCCCACCGATCCGCACTGGTTCGTCGATGCCGCGGGTCGCAAGGTCTGGCCCGTCGACCGCTATCTGGATGAGGGTCCTCGCTCCACCGACTGGCTCGCCAAGGGCGTGATCAAGCAGCACCGGACGCTCGCGACCTATCTCAACCTGCTGCTTCGATCCGGCTTCGCACTATCGCATGTCGAGGAGTGGGGCCCGACCGAGGCGCAGATAACGTCGCGGCCCCAGCTCGCCGACGAGCATCAGCGCCCGCCGTTCCTGCTTGTGGCTGCGAGGCGCCAGGCCGACGGGGCGCGCTGAAGCCGCGAGGCCCCTCCCCCAACCCCCTCTCCTTGCGGCTACGGGAGCCGCACATGTGCGGAACGATATGCGAGGTGCCATCCGGCCAAGATCGGGTCGAGGCGAAGCAGGCCGTGATGCATGGTTTTTGGGCCTGGGGGCTTGTAACCCTTGGAGGTGTAGCCGGACCACCCGCCGAGGCGCGCGACGATCCAGGCGAGCCACGCCAGCGTGGTGCTGTGGTGCGGGTTCTTGAGCTTTTCGGTGCGGCCTTCCAGGCTGGCATTCAAGCTGCGCAGCGCCGGCATGTCAGCGGCGTCGATGGCGTCGGTAATGGTCTGTTCGGTGCTGCCATCGCGAGCCAGCACAAGTTGCATGGAGCGTGCCGCGGCGATCAATAGCCTGCCCCCGGACTTGATCCGGGGGCCACGACGGCGAGCTTGGTGAAGCTGCGCGCCTCGATCATCTGCGACTCCTCGATGCGCAGACCGTGCGTCTTCAGCGAGCGGAACACCTGCTCGATGATCCAACACAGCCGATACCAGGCGACGATCTGGCGTGCCTGCTCCACGGTGCCGATCTGATGTGTGGTCAACAGCGGCCAGTGCACCGGTTCCTGACCTTTGGGCGCGTTGAGTTCACGCACATCGACCGCCCACAGCGCCACTGTCTTCGGCAGATCCCTGGCCACCGCTTGCCGAGGCCGCTGCAACGTCACCGCGCCAAATCGCAGCGCCACCGTTGCCCGCCGTTCGGGGCGCCCGGGGCATGCTGGCAGCGTGATCGTATAGCGATCCTGCTCGGCCCAGCCATCGCAGCACGCGGACAGCAGCACATTCTCCGCCAGCAAACGATCCTGCGCTGAGCGACACAGCAGGTGCACCTGCGTCGGCCGGCGGGCAAACAGCGCATAGATATCGCTTTTCCGGTCCGCCACCACAGTGATTGTCGCGGCCTCCGACAGCACATCGCCCGCCGCCTCGGCGCCGTCCAACCAACGGCGCGACTCCTTCTCGTCCGCCGCACGCCCGCGCCGGTCCGAAACCGCCGCCTTCGCGGGGGCAGGCTCTTGCCGAAGCCGCGCTTGCTGGCGGCATGCGTGGCGAAATGCAGTTCCGTCGTGTCCGCGATCGCCAGAACATCTCGCCCGACGGCGCGTCGGCCGGTCTGCCTCGGTCGGCATCTCCTGCGTCGTCACCGCGCGGTTATCCAGGAACCGGCCGAATTGGATCGCCTGGTTGCGATCCCTCGCCAGGCGGTGAATGCACAGCGTCCGATGCCGCTGCATCGCCCCCAGCAACGCCCCACCCACGCACGCCAGCCGCCGATCGCCGAACCTGCCAAGAGTCTCACCAAGCATGCGAATCACACTCTACACCGTTGCCTGGCGCATCGATTCAGGCTTTCGCCCACTTGGCAAGTCGTTACAGACTTGTGTGACCGCAGTAGCCCGCAGGGGGAGGACTTTGCACCACCGCCGCTTATCCTGATGCTCATGGGGCCAAGCCCGGCCATGACGAGTGAAGCGACGACGCGCCACTCCTTCGGACGTTGGTTCGTGGCCTCGAAACATTTTCATTCATGGTGGTGCAGCCGTCGGGTGCTGACGAACTCAGTGGCCCTTCGTGGCCCTCGGCCTTCCCCGTGTTGAAATGCTTTCCACCCAGCCCCACCGGCCCGACCGCCTCGCCAGTGTCGGAAGAACCCCATGCCAAGTGGTACCACCACCGCCCCCGTGGGGCGTTGGGCCGCCGGGCCGCAAGCTGCTAGGCTCCTCCCAATCAGCATCCGCTCGGAGGAACGCGCCATGGACGCACGCACGCCGCAACCCGGCGAAGTCACCGACCGCAACCTGGCACTCGAACTGGTGCGCGTCACCGAAGCCGCGGCCCTCGCGGCCTCGCGCTGGATCGGACTCGGCAAGAAGAACGAGGCCGACGGCGCCGCGGTGGAGGCGATGCGCAAGGCATTCGACCAGGTCGCCATCGAAGGCACCGTGGTGATCGGCGAAGGCGAGATGGACGAGGCGCCGATGCTCTACATCGGCGAGAAGGTCGGCGCCGGCGGCCCGCGCATGGACATCGCGGTCGATCCGCTGGAAGGCACCACGCTTACCTCCAAGGGCGGCCCAAGCGCGCTCGCGGTCGTGGCACTGGCGGAGCACGGCAACTTCCTGCACGCGCCCGACATCTACATGGACAAGATCGCGGTCGGCGGCGGCCTGCCCGATGGCGTGGTGGACCTTGACGCGCCGGTGGGGAAGAACCTGCGCGATCTCGCCCAGGCGAAGAACTGCGGGGTGTCCGACTTGGTCGCCTGCATCCTCGATCGCGACCGTCACAAGGAGCTGATCGCCAAAGTTCGGGAAACCGGCGCGCGCATCATGCTGATCAGCGACGGCGACATCACCGGCGTGGTTGCCACCGCGACGCCAGATTCGGAAATCGACATCTACCTCGGCTCCGGCGGCGCGCCTGAAGGCGTGCTGGCCGCCGCGGCGCTGCGCTGCATCGGCGGACAGATGCAAGGTCGGCTGATGTTCGAGAACGACGAGCAGATCGAACGCGTGCGGCAAATGGGCCACCCCGATCCGCGCCGGAAGTTTTCGCTCGAGGAGATGGCGAAGGGCGACGTGATGTACGCCTGCACCGGCGTGACCTCCGGCACCATGCTGCGCGGCGTGAAACGTTTCGGCCACGGCGCGATCACCCATTCCATGGTGATGCGCAGCAAGTCCGGCACGGTGCGCTACATCGAGGCGCATCACAACTTCCAGACCAAGACCTGGCTGCAGACCTGAGCGCCGCGCGATGACCGAATGCGTGCTCGGCGTCGGCCGCAGCCTGAGCGGCCGGCGCTGGGTTTGGCGTACCGGCGAGGACCGCGTCGGCCTCGGCATCGCCCAGCGGATGGGCGTGCCGGAAATCGTCGGCCGGTTGCTGGCCGCACGCGGTGTGGGCATCGAGGCGGCGTGCGACTTCCTCGATCCCACCTTGCGCGCGCTGCTGCCCGATCCTTCCGTGCTGATCGATATGGATGTCGCGGCCGACCGCCTCGCCCGTGCGGTGCAGCACGGCGAGACGGTCGGCGTGTTCGGCGACTACGACGTGGATGGCGCGTGCAGCGCCGCGCTGATGGTCATGCTGCTGCGGCAGCTCGGCTGCGAGGTGCTGTATCACGTGCCGGACCGCATGATGGAAGGCTACGGGCCGAACGGCCCCGCGCTGCACTCGCTGGTGCTGCGCGGCGCCAGCCTGATCGTCTGCGTGGACTGCGGCACCGCCGCGGCCGAGGCGCTCGGCTTCATCGCGGGCGATGCCGACATCGTGGTGCTGGATCACCACAAGGCGGAGGGCCCGCCGCCGCCGATCGTCGCCACGGTCAATCCGAACCGGCTGGACTGCACCTCCGGCCTGACATTGCTCTGCGCCGCCGCCGTCGCCTTTCTCGCCGCGGTCGCGACGGTGCGCACGTTGCGTCGTCAGGGATTCTTCGACGCACGCAAGGAGCCGGACCTGATCGGCCTGCTCGATCTGGTGGCGCTGGCGACGGTGTGCGACGTGATGCCGCTCACCGGGGTGAATCGCGCCCTAGTCTGCCAGGGGCTGAAGGTGATGGCGCGGCGCGCGCGTCCTGGCGTGGCGGCGTTGCTGGATGTGGCGCAGGTACGCGACCGGCTTTCCGCCGCGACATGCGGCTTCGCCTTGGGCCCGCGCATCAACGCCGCGGGGCGCATCTCGGAAGCTGACCTCGGCATTCGGCTGCTGCTGTGCGAGGACCCAGTGGAGGCGGCCTCGCTCGCCGCTACCCTGGATGCGGTGAACCGGCAACGCCAGGAAGTCGAGGCGGCGATGCTGGACGATGCGTTGCGTGCGGCCGAGGCGCAGGCGGGTGAAGGCCACGCGACGCTGGTGGTCAGCGGCCCGGCCTGGCATCCGGGCGTGGTCGGCATCGTCGCCGGACGGATCAAGGAACGCTTCAACCGCCCGGCCTGCGTCGCAGGCGTGGCGGACGGTCTGGCCAAGGGGTCCGGCCGTTCCGTGGCGGGGCTGGATCTGGGGGGGGCGGTGATTGCCGCGCGGCAGATGGGCATCCTGAAGACCGGCGGCGGTCATCCGATGGCGGCGGGCTTTTCGCTGTTGCCCGCGCGGTTGCCCGATTTCCACGCCTTTCTCGACGAACGCCTGGCCGCTGCCGCATTGCTGCCGACCGCCGCCGATCTGGCGGTGGAAGGCACGCTCGCCGTGCTCGGCGCCACGACGGAGCTGGCCCGCCATCTTGGCAGCCTGGCGCCGTTCGGTGCCGGCAACGAGGAGCCGGTCCTGGTGTTGCAGCGTGCCCGCGTGCTGCGTGCCGACCGCGTCGGACGCGAGGGCACCGCGATCCGCGCGTTTGTCGAAGGCGAAGGCGGCGGGCCGCGCCTGAAGGCGATGCTGTTCCGCGCACGTGACGGTGCGCTGGCGGAGACGTTGCTGGCGGGCAACGGGATGCCACTGCATCTCGCAGGTCATTTGCGTGCCGAGGAATGGAACGGCGCGGTCAATCCCGGCTTCATCATCGCCGACGCTGCGCCGGCTTGACCCTTGTGTGCCCCTCCGCTACCCACCGCCGGCCCCGCCGAGGCGCCGCCGTCCCGTTCGTCTAGAGGCCTAGGACACCAGCCTTTCACGTTGGTAACACGGGTTCGAATCCCGTACGGGACGCCA
>JBGPND010000094.1:0-18452 GCA_041487355.1 Acetobacteraceae bacterium
CCCCGCCGGGGTATCCCACCAACCGCCGTTGCCCGGTCCTCGTGCCCCCCCCCCCGCGCCCTCTGGCCCCGGGTTGTCCGGGCCATCTTGGGGCCCCCCGGCACCCCCGTCCGGGCCGGCACCGCCCCGGCCATGACGGGAAAAGCGAGCGCTGACCAAGGGTCATTGATTCGGGCGGTTGGTATTATCGTCGTTCCCGCCAAGAGCACGTGAAGCAATCGACGAGCGTAACGTCCGACTGTCATTGCGAGCGGAGCGAAGCAATCTCGGGGGCGTTCTCCACGAGATTGCTTCGCTCCGCTCGCAATGACAGGGGTCGATTGGCCGATTTCGTTACAAGCTCATTCGCTCGCGTGATGACAACGAGTCACCATCTCCGCTCGACGGTAGAATCCTTTACCCGCCGGTCAGCCGGCCGATGAGAGCCTCATACGCAGCCAGGTAATCTGCCATCGCAAGGTTCTGCTCCGCGTACCGTCGGGCGTTCTCGCGCAGGCGGCGCGCCAGCGGTGCATCCTCCAGGACGCGCAACACGGCATCCGCAAGCCCCTTCGGATCGAAGAACGACGCCAGCAACCCGTTCTGCTCATGCGCAACGAATTCCCGCACCGTCGGCGTGTCGCTGCCGATCACCGCACAGCCGATGGCCAGCGCCTCGCGCAGGGACCATGACGCGACGAACGGATAGGTCAGATAGACGTGCGCATCCGAGCGCTGCAGCATCGCGAGATAGGTTTCGTAGTCGAGCCGGCCGGGGAACAGCACACGCTTCGGATCGATGCTGTCGCCCAGCTCGGCGAGCATCTTCTGGCGCCACGTCCCTTCCGCTGGCGGCACGCCGTAGCTGATGCCGTCGCCCCCCACCAGGACCACGCGCACATCTTTCCGCGCGCGCAACAGGTGCGGCACCGCGCGCATCATCAGATGGAAGCCGCGATACGGCTCCAGATCGCGCGCGACATAGGTGACCAGCTTCTCGTTCGGCCTGATCGTGGTGCCGGCGATCACCAGGTTGCGGCGCCGCGCCTGCGGGTTCGGTTTGCACACGTCAAGGTTCACGCCTTCGGGCAACAGCGTGATGCGCTCGCGCGCCCAGACGGGATAGGTCGAGAGCTGCCATTTGGTCGGCGTCTGGGCATGGGCATCGAGATTGAGCGCCAATAGGTTGACGGCGTTCTTTGCCCGTACGCGCGGGTAGTCGGCTGGATGGGTCGGGAATTCCGGATCGAAGCCGACATCGACGTCGCGCGTGCAGTAATAGAACTCGAGATAGCCAAGCAGCGGCGCGTCGGGCCAGACGTCGCAAAGGTTCAGCAGCTCGCCCCAGCCATGATGGCCGATGATGATGTCCGGCTCGAAGCCGAGCTGCTTCAGATTGGCGGCGGTGCGCGCGACGCTGTCGGCGCGTCGCACGGCCGCATCCAGTTCGCGCGCCGCGACATGGGCTTCCGCCGCCGGGCCGTTGGGCTTCGGATACGGCACCTTCCGCACGCCCGGAATCTGGTTCGCGTTGGGCTCGGTCACGAACACCACATCGTGTTGCCGCGACGCGACCAGATGCCGGACGATGTGGAGGTACTGTCCAGGGAAGTTCTGGTGGACGAACAGGTATTTCACGCCGCGACCTTGCAGGGCGGAGGGAGCGTGGCCGATGACCTCTACGAACGCGATCGCCGGGCCGGCCCCGCCGGCTTGGGCGTTCGTGCGGGGGGCTTGGTGGGTGAAGGCTTGGCCGCCGGCGGTTTGGCCGCCGGTGCCGGTTGCGTCGCTCGTGTCCGTGCTGCCCGCGGCGCGGTCTCGGCCGGAGCCTGCGCGCCGCCGCGGCGGCGTATCACGACCTGAACCGCCTCGAGCGCAGCCAGACTCTCGGCTTCGCAGGTCTCGCCGGCTGGCACCGGCCCGACCGCGCTGCCGTCCACGAAACTGGCGGAGTAGCTGCACTCGTGCGTCTTTGCCGCGCCGCCCTTGAGCCGCACCTTGAGGCCGAGCAGGGGCAGCGCCATGCCACGGCTGCCGCAGAACTTGCCGCCCTCGATCCATGGCGACAGCCAGCCGCGACCCAGCACAGCCTGGTATTCAATATCGGTCGACTTGATGCCATCGTGTGGCGCCAGGCTGAATCCTTCGATCCACTGGCCGCTGCCTCGCGTGCCGACCCATTCGCCGATCCTGCCGGGCATATCGCCGGCGCGCTGGACGTGCACGACGACATCGGCGTTCTCCGGTGCAACGGCCTGCGGCGCAGCCGCGCTGGGCATTGGCGCCGGCGCTCTGGCCTCCCCGCCCTGTTCCGGGCCAAGACGCATCACCTGCAGGCGCGGTGCACTATCCGGTGGGGCCGTCGGCGACTGATATACCGTGACCAGCACTTGCGCCGGTCCGTTGGCAACGCGGATCAGCGCGGCTGTGTCCTGGCCGTTCAACCAGCCATCGTCGCGGAACGTGCTGATGCTGACGGCCTCCGGCCGGCCGGCCGCGCCGGGCGGCAGCGAAATGCGCACGCCCGGCAGACCCGACCGGTCGTTCGGCGACGGTGAGCCGGGCGCCTGGAACACGCAGAACAGGCCGGCGTCCAGCGTCATCAGATGGCCGGAGACCTTGAGTTCGGCGACACGGTTCTGGCCGCCTTCCTGGGCATTGGCTTCAGCCGCGGACGGGTTTTGGACTGCGTTACCGGCTTCGGGCATTTTTTTGTTCACTCTCTTTTTTGCATTCGTCGCACACGGGTGGACCCGCTCGGCCGACGAACTGTATAGGCATTTGCAACGTACTCGCCTTACCTAGCAGAGTCATCCTTGGCGCGACAGACCGGCTGCCGCAACCAGAGCGTTATTGATGGCGCCAGGTACCAGTCCCAGCGGTAGCAGGAATCCGCGCCCCGTGCGCCTGATGCGTTCGGCTTGGGCGCCGATATCGAACGCGGCCACGCGGAGACCGGCACGCCACGCCTCGGCAAGGCTGAAGCACCAGGTTTCCGGGAAGATCGAAGGCAGCATGGCGAGCGTCGCGTTCTGCGCCTTGATCAACTGCACCGCCTCCTCGGGCGAAAAGCTGCCGGTGATGAAGACCCGGCCGGTCGCCAGCAGCCGCCTGTCGTCGATCGTGTGGCCCACCACGACGAATTCGAGCGGCAGACGCCGCTCCGCGGCATCCCGGGCGCAGTCCAGCACCACCTGATAGCCCTTGTGGATGCCGATCGCCCCCACGACGCAGACGCGGCACTGGGCTGCGGCGGCCATGGGCCGAACCGGAACGGCAATCGCCGCATCGTCCTCGTGCGGTGCCACCGTCGCGCGCGTCGCGGGGAAGTGGCGGCGCATGCGGGCGGCGGTGTCGTCGGACGGCACAACCACGCGCCGCGCGCCGGCGAACAGGCGCGCCGACCGCTGGCGCAGGTTTGCCACGGTGATGTCCTCGTCGATCAGGCTGCCGGCATCGGCGACACATGCCTCGCAGCGCACCACGTCGGGTTCGCCGCAATAGCGCTGTTCCGGACCCACCAAGGCGACGCGAGCGCAGAGCCAGGCGTAGTCGTGCACATGCACGTCGTACGGCACGCCAAGGCCGGCGACCAGATCGAGGACCGAATTGTGATGGCCGATCATGTGGTGCAGCGCGACCTCGCGCGGCCGCTCGCGCGCCAGCAGACGGAGCAATGCCGGCAACTCGGCAGGCATCGCATAGCGCAGGTTGGGAAAGCCGGGCTCGGTGCCGTCGCTGAGCACCACGCACCTGCCGCCATCGGGCAACCGGCCCGGACGCAGCACAATGGCGCGGCGCCCGGCGGCGCTGTGGCGCGCAACCGATGCAGCCACCTGCCGCTCGACGCCGCCGCCGCCTTCGTGCGTGATCAGGATCGCCGCCTCGCCGCCGCGGCTCCGAGCGGACCGCCAACGCGCCAGGTCGAGCCGGCGCCGCGCCGGCGCCAGGGGATCGGCCTTCGCATGCGCCTCGATCAGCCGCTCATAACCCGGGTGCAGCCGCTCCAGCACCGCCTCGTTGCGCGCCTGCAGATGCCTGGCGGCCGAACCGAACGACTGGCCGCCGACATGGGCGACGAACACGCCCGGCGCGGCGACGTGCCGCCAGCCGAGATGGCGCGCGCGCAGGCAGAAATCGTTTTCCTCGCCGTAGCCCTGGGCGAATACGTCGGCGCGCAGCAGGCCAACCGCATCCAGGCAATCCCGGCGTATATACATGCAGAACCCGACGCCGACCGGGATGTCCACCACCGACCCGCCATTCACCCGTCGCGCCAGCGCGGCGAGGCGCCTGGTCTCGGGCATGTCGGGCACTGCGTTCGCCCCGGCGCGGCCGGGGTAGCTCAGGATGGTTGCGTCGTTGGAGAGCGGCGTGACGGTGCCGATGTCCGGCGCGCTGTAGGCGGCGGCACGCAGGTCTTCCGCCCAGCCAGGCGCCACCAGCGTATCGCTGTTCAGCAGGATCGCGTCACGACCGGAAGCCGCGGCGAGCCCCGCATTGGCGCTCGCCGCAAAGCCCAGGTTGCGGCGGTTGCGGATCAGCCGAATCCGCTTCTGCCGCGCCAGTCCGTCCAGCGCGCGGACCAGCTCCGGTTCCGGCGACGCATCGTCGATGACGATGACGCGGCTCGGCGAACTCAAGCTGGCCAGCACACTGCCCAGGCAGGCCAGGACCCGGCCCGTGCCGCCATGCACTGGGACAACGATTTCGGCCACGCGCCGGCGCGGCGACATGCCGACCGGCTTCAGTGGCACGTGCCCGTCGACCGGTATCGCCGGTGGCGCGGCGGCGGCGATGCGTGTCGAACGACGGCGGGCGCGGCCGGCGGCGTAGAGCCGTGACAGCGTTGCCGCGGCCGCGGCGTTGGAGCTCTGCATCGCGCCGGGGTCGAGCGGACTGCCCAGCAGGTCGCTCCCGTCGCGGGCCAGCACATGCAGCGGTCCCGGCAATCCCGCGAGCGCCTCGGGCGGCACAAGGAAGCCACGCGGCCGCGCCAGGAGGCCGCTGTTGTCGATCCGGACGAAGCTGTCGGAGGCGGTCACGGTGATCTGCCCGCGGCCGCCCCCGGCCGGTCCGCCGGGGGCGCCGACGGATCGGATCGTGAGCACCGGATCGGTGTCGGGGTCGCCGGGATGCCAGGCCCAGCCCTCCAGCCCGCCCTCGGCGCCGGTCACGCAACCGACGGTCCGCCGTATCGCACTTATATCCACCGGGCTGCCGAGCAGATGCCTGGCATCCTGGGTGGTCACCGCCAGAACCCTGGCGTCCCGCCAACCCGGCGGCAGCCGGCCGGCGGCGCGCGTGACGCGGCGCCCGTCCAGTCTCAGCTCCACGTGACGATCGAGGCGATCCGGACCGATGGTCACAGTGCCGTCGCCCGACAGGCTGCACCAACCGGGCGCTCCCGCCTCGCGCGCAATGGCATCGGCAAGCGCTGCGAGACCGCGACCCGGCACGTGACGCGCCAGCGCCTCGGCGAGCGCGGCGGCGGCGCCGGTGGCATCGCCGAGCCGGCGTTTCGCCGTCGCCAGTCCGAACCAGGCCTCCCGCACATCATTGGCAACGGTGATGTCGGCAAACAGCGACGCCGCCCGCATGTCGTCGTGGCCGAGGCAGGCGGTGGCGAGTGCCAGCGACAGGGTTTGGTCCTTCGGCGCCAGACGGCAGGCCCGCTCGAGCCAGCGTCGGGCGCACGCGCGGTCGCCGGCAGCGGTTTCCGCCTGGGCTCGCTCGAATGCCTCGAGCGCGAGCAAGGCGTTATCCGGCAACGGGTCCGGCCGGCTCGCCCCGGTCACCTGGTTCAGCGGCTGACCGCCTGTGGTTCGGCCTGCGCCGCGTCGGCCGGCGGCGGCAGGGCGGCGAGATCGCCGCGCGCCTCCTGCAACCCTTGCGCCAGCGCCCGCTCCAGCCACACGCGCGCGCGATCCGGATCACGCTCGCCGGCCAGGCTGCGTGCCAGGTAGCGGCCCAGCATCATCTGGGCATAGGCGTGACCGCGCTCCGCCGCGGCACGGAACCAGCGCTGGGCTGTCGTCCGGTCGGTCGGCACCTCATGGCCCCCGCCATGCATCGCGCCCAACGCGAACATGGCACCGACATGGCCACGGCCGGCGGCCTTCTCGAACAGCGCCAGCGCGCCCGGATGATCCTTGGGGCCGCCGCGGCCGGTCAGCATCATCTCGGCCAGCAGAACCTCGGCCTCCACCATCCCGACATCGGCGGCTCGCTTGATCCAGACGCGCCCCTCATCGGGGTTGGCATCCAGGCCGCGGCCTTCCATCAGCATGCGGCCGTACCAGTATTGCGCATTCACCACGCCATCGGCGGCGCGGCGCAGCCACTCGGCCGCCTTGCGGTCGTCGCGCTCGACACCGACGCCCTCGGCCAGGCAGACGCCGAAGTTGAATGCCGCCACCAGGTCGCCCGAGGCGGCCGCCTGCTCGAACCACTCGCGGGTCAGCACCGCGTCCTCCGCCCCCAGCTCGCCACGCAGCAGCAGGTTGGCGAGGTCGACCCTGGCGTTCGGGTCACCCGCCTCGGCCGAAACGCGGAACCAGCGGGCAGCCTCCTCGGCATCCCGCGCGACACCCGCACCGGTCAGATACAACAGACCCAGTGCGCGAGACGCGCCGCGATGCCCGGCTTCCGCGGCGCGGCTGAACCATATTGCCGCCTCGGCATAGTTCGGCGGCAGGCGCCCTCCCCTTGCGTAAAGATCGCCGACCACGGCAGCCGCTTCCGGATCCCCTGCCAGCGCCGCGCGTCGCAGCCAGGATTCGCCTTCGATCGGATTGGCGGCGACACCCTGGCCCTGCATCAGAGCCATGCCCCAGCGCGCCTGGCTCGGACGGTTGCCCTTCTCGGCGGCCTGCCGGAACAGATCCACGGCGACGCCGAGGTCCGCCTTCATGCCCAGGCCGCGCTCGGTCATCATGCCGAGCAGATAGAGGGCGGTGGGCAGACCGGCATCGGCGGCGCGGCGCAGATAGTCGGCCACCCGCGCCTGCTGCTCCTCGTTGTTGGCGTTGCGTGCCAGGGACAGCGCAAAGCCCAGCGCGCCTTGCGGGCAGCCGGCGGCGGCCGAACGCTCATACCACTGGTGCGCTTCGTCCAGATTGCGCAGCCGCTCCGGGCCCGACGTCAGGATGTAGCCGAGCACCGCCTGACCATCGGCCGATCCGCCTTCGGCTGCCTTGCGGGCCCATTTCATGGCGCTGTCGAAGTCCGGGTCCGCGACTTCGTTGGTGGCAAACAGGTTGGCGGCCGGGTTTGCGCCGTTTTCCGGCAACGCGTTCGCGGCAGCGGCCAGGCCGTGGATGAACAGCGTGGCGAGTTGCGCCTGCGCCTCGACATAGCCCTGGTTGGCGGCCCGCTCGAGCCAGCGTACGCCGTCCACGCGGCTGGGTGGCACACCGGCGCCTTCCAGGTAGCAGCGCCCCACGCGATACTCGGCTTCCGCGATGCCGGCGCGTGCCGCCCGCGTCAGCAGCGGGAAGGCCTGCTTGACATTACCCTGTTCCGCCAGCCTGACCGCCCGCCGCAACGCGGCGGACGGCGAAGTGCTGGCCATCAGCCGGTCGAGCAACGCCATCCGCTCAGGCCTCGGGCATCCGGTCCGACAGCAACCCGACCGTTCGGTCGCCCATCACGGTTCGCGCATCCCTTCGGAGGCGATGGGCATGATCTTGCCGAGCAGGTAGGTCATCACCGTCCGCTTGCCGACCTTGACATCGGCCGTCGCGGGCATGCCAGGCATGATGCGGAAGCCGGCGGGGGTGTTGTGCAGAGCAATCCGGTCGATCGCAATTCGCGCGCGGTAATAGGGCTCGTTGCTGCCATTCGGCATCGGTACCGCGCCCGTCGGATTGCGCTGCTCGTCCTGGGCGGTGAAGCTGTCGGCGCTGATGCTTCGCACCGTGCCGTAGGCGAGGCCGTACTGGCTGAACGGGAAGGTGTCGAACTTGATCGCCACCGAATCGCCGACATGCACGAAACCATCGTCGCGGCCGGAGATGTTGCCCTCGACCTCCAGCGGCGCGTCGGCCGGCACCAGGGTGATGAACTGCTGGCCCGACTGCAGCACGGAGCCGACCGAGACCTTCGCCACCGTCAGCACCGTCGCGTCGCGATCCGCGCGCAGCTCGACGAGCTGGCGGCGAAGCTGCGCCTTGTTCAGCGACTCGCGGGCATCCGACAGCTTGCTCGTGGCATCCGACAGCTTCTCGGACACGTCGGCGTGCCAGCTCTGCACATAGCCGTCACGCTCGGCAACCATGGCCGCGAGGTCACGCCTGGCGGCAGTCGCGGTTTCCTCGGCGCTGTGCAGGTTGCGCTCCATTTCGGCCCGATTGTCCATCGCGGCAAGCGTGTTGAGCTTGCTGCCGACCTGCAGGCGCTCGAGATCGCGCCGCATCTGCTCGACGCTGGTCGCGACCTGCAGGCGGTTGCGGAAGCCTGACGCGTCAGAATTGGCCCGCGCGATGGCCGAAACGAGGCCATTCACCTTTTGGGTGTAGTTCTCGAGCTTGAAGTTGTACTCGGCCTGGCGCTGGGCGAAGATCGCGGCCTGCAACGACAGGCTGGGATCGAGCCCCGTATAGGTGAACGGCCGTCCGTCAGCCTCCGCCTGAAGTCGGGAGACCTGGGCTTGCAGGCTGGCGACCTGCGCGGCGAGCGCGCCGACGTCGGCGGCGGCGAAGGTGGGATCGAGCCGTGCGAGCACCTGGCCCGCATGCACGGATTCCCCGTCGCGCACCTCGATCGAACGCACGATCGAAGCCTCGAGCGGCTGCACGACCAGCGTCGGAGCCTGTGAGACCACCCGGCCCTGGGCGGTGACCACGCGATCGACCGGGATCAGTGCCATCGCGCCTGCAACGACAGCGAACATGCTGGAGATCATCCAGATCGTGCCACGCGCGGACTGGGGGATCGGCGCCGCGGTGATCGCGCTGGAGGGCGACTGGAACTCGAGGATCGCCGGCAGCGTCGGATCGCTGCGGTCGACGACGGCGGTACTAATCGCCTTGGACGAGGGTCGGGGCGAGAGCTGCATGACGAGGACCTTGACTGTCGAGATGGCGATTCTGCTGTGCCCAGAGCTGGCGATAGATGGTGCAGCGCTCGAGCAGGACGCGGTGTGGCGCGATGTCCATCACCTTGCCCTTCTCCAGCACCAGGATCTGGTCGCATTCGGTGAGCGAGGACAGCCGATGGGAAACGATAACCATCGTCCGCCCGAGGGCGATGCGCAGCAGATTGGCGCAGACCAGCGCTTCGCTTTCCGGATCGAGCGCGCTGGTCGCCTCGTCGAGAATCAGGATGCGCGGATCACTGATCAGCGCACGCGCGATCGCCAGACGCTGCTTCTGACCGCCGGAGAGGTTCGGTGAACCCTCTTCGATGTAGGTCTCGTAGCCGTTCGGCATGCGCTCGATGAATTCCTCGGCGCCGGCGAGGCGCGCGGCGCGCACCGCATCCTCCAGCGTCAGGCCTGGCCGCCCGGCAAGGATGTTGTCGCGGATCGAGCCACGGAACAGGAAATTGTCCTGCAGCACTACGCCGAAACTCTGGCGCAGGTGGCGCAGGTTGATCTCGCGCAGGTCCGAGCCGTCGATCTTCAGGAAGCCGGAGTAGTCACGATTGATACCCTGCAGCAGTCGGGTGATGGTCGACTTGCCGGAACCGGACCGCCCGACGATGCCAAGCATCGTACCGGCGGGCACTGCGAAGTTGACGCGATCCAACGCGGGAATCTTCGTGCCGCCGTACGTGAAGGTGACGTCGTCGAAGGTGATGTCGCCGGCAAATTTCGGGCGCAGCCCGCCGGACGCCGCGTCGGCTTCCAATGGCCGGTTGAGCACCGACGCCGCTTCCGACAGCGCGGAGGCAACATCCTGGTACTCGTCGGTCATTTTCGCCAACTGGACCAGAGGCTGCGCGACGCGCATCGACAACATCATGAAGGCGAACAGCGAACCGACTGCGTAGCCGGTGGGATCGCTCATCGCCCAATAAGCACCCAGCAGGATAACGCCCATCCACATGAAACGCTCGATCGGCGTCACGATCGTCTGTGGCCAATTGCCGAGCTTGCCATAGGCAAGGCGCCACTTGCCGGCCTCGGCTACCCGTTCATCCCACAATGCCTTGCGCTGCGGCTCCAGGGCCAGGGACTTCACCGTCCTGACGCCGAAGATGGTCTCGCCAAGTGCCGCCTGCTTGGCGGTCTCGGCAGCTATGACCCGGCCAAAGATGATTGCGAGCGGCTTCAGATAGACCAGGATGATCAACGTGATCAGGCAGGCGCAGGCCAGGACGACCCAGGCAAGAGAGGCATTCAGCCAGAACAGGAAGGGCAGCAGCACGCACAGCGTCATCATGTCGAGGAACGCCGTCATCAGCTTGCCAGTCAGGAATTCGCGTATCTTGTGAATCTGGCTGATCTTGAACATGGTCTCGCCGGCCGGGTGGCGCTCGAAATAGTCGAGCGGCAGGCGCAGCAACCGGTTGAACACGTGCAGATTGAGCCGCGCGTCGATCCGCGTGCCGATCACCAGGACGATCAGCCGGCGCGCATAGCCAAGCAGCGTCTCGTAAGCGATGCCGACGGCGAGAATGCTCGAGAGCAGTATGAGCGTGGAGTAGCTGTTGTGGGTCAGCACCTTGTCGACCACCGTCATGACCAGGAACGGTGGGAAAATCGTGAGGAAACTGAGGGTGAGTGAGGCGATGCCGATGTCGCGCAGCGAGTGCTTCTCCTGCAGCACGAGGCTGATGAGCCAGCGCAACGAGAACGGCGCGTCGGTCTCGGCAAAGCCACGGCTAGCGCGCAGCAGGACTGCGTCGCCCGCCCAGACTTCGGCCAGGCGCATCTCGTCCACCGGAACCGGCGGATCGGCGGCCGGTCCGCAAGGGTCCTTGATGAAGACGACCTTGTGCTCGGTATTGGCGCCGGTGAGCAGACCCGCGGTGCCGTCGGTGAACAGCAGCACCACTGGCGCGGTGTTGTGGAACCGCAGGAGGTGACGCCAGCGCAGCCGCACGGCGCGCGCCCACATTCCGGCGTTCTGCGCCCAGGTGGAGAGCTCGGCGGCTGACGGCAATTTTTCGCCGGGAGTGCCGCGGAACTCGCCAGGGTCGAGTTCGATGCCGTGATACCGACCGGCCAGGATCACGGCCTGCAGCCTGGGATGGATCGGCAACTCGCCCGCTTCGCTCAGCCCTCCGGCCGCGCTCATGCCGGCGCCGCCGCCATCGGCCTCGGCGAGCGGTTCCCGATCAACCGATTGAGGACGCTGCCCCGGAGGACCGGAGATGTGTCCGTCATTTACATCCACGAGCGATCCCCCTCAGAGGCGTGTCCAATTGCGGGCCGGGACCCCGGTCCCTTCATGCCGACGCGAACTGTTTTGGCGCGCTCGGCTCGGTCATCTTCCGCCAGCACTTTCCGGACCAGCATGTGGCCTGGCCGGATCGCCGATGGCTGGAATGCCGTTGGGCAGTATGCCCTTTCAGGCTACAAGATATCAACAAATCCCCGTCTGGCCGCCGGACGGCCCAGCGGGACGCGACCGGCGACGCAATAAGCCGGGAGGACTATGACACGGTCGGCAGGCGGGGACAAAGCAAATGGTGGCGGTGGAAGATACTGTCGGAGCCTTCGTGCCGGGTCCGCGGCTTGAACGGCCACCGCTCGGATCCGGTCGCCTCTCCGGCCTCAGCTTCGCCGTGAAGGACCTGTTCGACGTCGCCGGCGCCGTCACCACCTACGGCAACCCGGACTGGGCGAGCACGCACTCGCCGGCCATCGCCACCGCGCCGGTGGTGACCAGCCTGCTGCAGGCAGGCGCCCGGCTGGTCGGCAAGACCAAGACCATGGAACTCGCCTATGGCCTTACCGGCGAGAACATCTGGCAGGGCACGCCGCTCAATCCCCGCGCCCCGGACCGGTTTCCTGGTGGCTCGAGCTGCGGCTCCGCCGCCGCGGTCGCCGCCGGCCTGGTCGACTTCGCGCTCGGCTCCGACACCGGCGGCTCGGTCCGCGTACCCGCCAGCTATTGCGGCCTGTTCGGCATCCGCCCGACCTTCGGCGCCATCGGCCTGGCCGGCGCCTGTCCGCTGGCGCCCAGTTTCGATACCTGCGGCTGGTTCGCCCGCAGCGGTTCGATACTGGCCGGGGTCGGCGAGGTGCTGCTGCCTGGCGGGCGGCAGAGCGTGGACGGGCCGCTGCTGCGGGTCGAGGAAGCCTGGGTCAACGCGCAGCCCGACGTCGCCGAGGCGCTGCGCCCCGCGCTCGAGAAGCTCGAACAACTGCGCGGCCGGGCGGTCGGCATACGCCTCGCCCCCGAGGGCATCGACAGTTTCTTCGACCATTTCCGTACCGTGCAGGCCGAGGAGATCTGGGCCGCGCTCGGCGGCTGGGTCGAGGCCGTCAAACCACGCTTCGGGCCTGGCATCGGCGAGCGCTTCGCCGCCGCCAAGGCGACGGACGCCGCGGTGGCGGCGCCGGGCCGCGCCTTCCGTCGGCTGATCCAGGCACGCATCCGCCCGCTGCTGGCCGGCGGAGCGGTGCTCGTCTATCCGACCAGCCCGTGCCCGGCCCCGCTGCTGACCGCGAGCACGGCGGAGCAGAACGCGGTCCGCCAGGCAACGATCGGCGTGACGGCGATCGCCGGCTTCTGCGGGCTGCCGGAAGTGATATTGCCGGCCGGCACCGTCGGTGGAGCCCCGGTCGGGCTTTCGCTGGTCGCCGCGCCTGGCTACGACCGCGGGTTGCTCGCGCTTGCCTGCGACGCGGCGTCCGTGCTTGGGCTGCCGGTCTGACAGCAGGGACGTGCCGTGATGGTGATACGCGAAGCGAGCGAAGCCGATATCCCGGAAATCCAGGCAATCTATGCCCACCACGTGCTGACCGGCACCGGCACCTTCGAGGAGGAGCCGCCATCGGTCGAGGAGATGGCCGAACGGTTCGCCAAGGTGACCGGACACGGCTGGAGCTGGCTGGTGGCGACCGACGCGACGGGCGTGCTGGGCTACGCCTACTACACGCAGTTCCGCGACCGGTCAGCCTATCGCTACTGCGTCGAGGACAGCGTCTACGTGCGCGAGGACGTGCGCGGCCAGGGTGTCGGCAAGGCGCTGGTCGCGCGCCTGATCGAGGACGCCACCGCAAGCGGCATGCGCCAGATGATCGCGGTGATCGGCGATTCCGAGAATGTCGGCTCGATCGGCGTGCATGCGAGCCTCGGCTTCCAGATGGTCGGCACGCTGCGGTCGGCCGGCGTGAAGTTCGGCCGCTGGGTGGATGTGGTTTCGATGCAGCGGCCATTGGGGCGGGGTGACGCGGACGTTCCGTAGGACCCCGACACCCCCACCCCAACCCTCCCCCGCTGCGCGGGAGAGGGGACGTGGTTGCTGGGCCGACACTCCCTCTCCCGCGCAGCGGGGGAGGGTCGGGGAGGGGGATTACGGCCCGCCGCTGTGGCTGATGGCAGCCTACGGCTTCGTCGCCGGCCTGCCACTGCCCCTGTCGGGCTTCACCTTCCGGCTATGGCTGTCGGAGGGCGGCGTCTCGCTGGCGGTGATCGGGCTGACCGCAAATATCGGCCTGGCCTATTCGCTGAAATTCCTCTGGGCGCCGGTGCTGGACAACGCTCCACCGCCAGGCCCGCTGCGCCGCCTGGGCCGCCGGCGCGGCTGGCTCGCCGCGATCCAGCCCGCGCTCGCCGCCGGCGCCGCGCTGCTTGCCCTGTCTGACCCGGCGCGCCTGCCGTTCGTCTCGCTTTGCCTCGCCGCGCTGGTCGCGTTCCTGTCGGCGAGCCAGGACATCGTGGTGGATGCCTGGCGCATCGAGGCCTTCGCCCCGCATCGCCAGGGCGCGGCGATGGCGGCCTATGTCTGGGGCTATCGCGTCGCGCTGCTGATCGCGACCACCGGCGTGATCTCCGCGGTGAGCGCGGTCGGCTGGCATGCGGCGCTGCTCGGCGTGGCGGCACTGATCGGGCTCGGGCTTGTCGTCACGCTGCTGGCACCGGAACCGCCGCCGGCGGTCCGCCGCGATAGGCCGCCGGGCTTCGCCTCCCGCCTGGCGCACGCGGTGGGCGAGCCGCTGCGCGATTTTCTGACGCGGCGCGGCGCGCTGCTGATCCTCGCCTTCGTCGCGCTGTTCAAGCTGGGCGAGGCGATGGCCGGCATCATGACCGCGCCGTTCTATCGCGCGCTCGGCTTCTCGCGCGAGGCGATCGCGGCGACCGGCTGGTTCTCGCTCGGCGGCACGCTGGCCGGCATCGCGCTGGGCGGCTGGCTGGTCGCGCGCATCGGCACCGGGCGGGCTCTGCTGCGCACCGGCTGGACGCAGACGATCGCCATGGCGATGTATCTGCTGCTCGCCCTGTCGGCGGGCGAGCACCACGTGCTCTACGCGACGGTGACCACCGAGGCGTTCGCGCAGGGCATGGCCGACGCGGCGTTCATCACCTACCTGTCCGGCCTCTGTTCGCGCGCGTTCACCGCCACACACTACGCGCTGCTGTCGTCGCTGGCGGCGATCGCGGTGCACACGATCGGCGGGGCGTCGGGCGTGCTGGCCGCGCAGGTGGGGTGGGTGGCGTTCTATGCGCTGTGCATGTTCGCCGCGCTGCCGTCGATGGGGCTGATGCTGGTGCTGCTGCGGCGGTATCCGCCGGAGGAGGGGGAGGGGCGGTGAGGCGGAAGGGTGAGTCGACCTACCCGCGAGGGGTAAGTGGTGTGTAAACGGGCTTTCCAGTAAGACTATGGTCTTGAAGTGCTTTCTTGGAGGTATTCTTGCCTTTTCGTCCTGGTCGAGGTCACGCCTATCCCTACTTCAAGGTCCAGGCCAGGGACCGCCGAACGCTCGCGTGGAAGGACCATCGAAGGGAAGCCTTCGATGACGACGTTTCAGCGCGCGCGTACCGGGCAAACGTGGACCCGAGCATCGAAACCCGCATCGTCAGGTGGGACGAGAAGGGGGCGACGCCGCTTCAGGATTCGGAATGATGTCTCACGAGACAAACGTGGCGACCAAGACGCCAGACCTTGCATCTGTGACGCCGTTGATTACCGCGGTGGTCACCGCGGTCGGCGCATGGAAGCTCTTCGAACCTAAGATGGGGCGCATTCGAGCGATCCGCGAAGAGCTCGGCAGGATGGAGACGAGTTTTCGCGTGCTCTACGAGTTCCCTCAGTGGCTGCTTATTTCGGCCTCAACCCTAATCGTTGCCGTTCTAGTAATCGCGTTCTTTGATTCGTTCTTACCTGGCGTCCTCACCAAATTTCTTCCCCTGATCTGGGCGCGGGAGATTGTCCAACCGGCGAACGTCATCTGGGTCGTCTTCTTGATGGCAGCTCTGGGCGGCATCATCTACTGGAATCTCCTCACGCGTATTCTTCTTGTTTCATCGCGGCTGCTGGCTCTCCTGCCGGTCCCGGGTCTGCGAAACCAATTCGGACCGAGCGGCCGAAGCATCGGCTGGCATCAAGTGGCGAATGTTTGCGAGGGCCCCGACAAAGGATCCCCTTTGCTCGTCGATCACGACCAGATTGATCGTGTTTCGTGGGAGGTGCTGGCCAAGCTGAGCAGTCAGTCCACCAACCCTCCAAACTACGCGGCCGAGCCCGGAGGCCTTTCGGCCTCGGAAAAGGCTAACATCGCGCTGTTCGGCTGCATCATGGAGGAAAATACTTATGCCCAACGATGGCCCTCGCCGGAATGGGGAAAGTTCTACGACAGCTTTACCGACATCCAGAAGGCAGAGCCTATTTTCACACCGAGTCGGTTGAGCGCCTTCAGTAGCGGCGACGCTTTTTTTGATGATTTCCGCCAGCGGCTCGATACCGCATTGACGGCGAAGGGGCAGCCATGTCCGCCCAATCAGAGCCTTGCCGCGGCCGCTGATGTTGCCAAAGCGTGGAGTCTTTTGAAGTGCAAGTATCACGGCGACGTTCTTCGCATCATCCCAATCTGGGCTCCCATCCTGGGGGGAAAACTATTTTGGCTCGATCTCAGACTTCGATCATTTCCTCGATTGAATAGCGATGGGATGCGCCCTCAGCTCCTGAAGTTGTTGATCCGCTGGAACACCATGCCCGGCGTCGAGGGGGGCGTTTTTGTACAACCGTTCGCCAAACGCCAGGCTTGGCTTTTGCTCCAAGAAGGGGCTCTGCGCGCGCTGCCGGAGACGAAGGAGGTGACCTTCCACGGAACCGGTCAGGTCGGGATCGCACGCATTGCGGCTCGGCAGGTGGTCCAGGAGGTTTCGAAACTCATCGCAGCCGGGAAGACCTCCGAAGCGCGGGCGGCAGCCGCCAAGGTCGGCACGTCAACATGGCGCCGAGAGGCGGCCGTTGATTTCGTCCTGTGGGACTGGGCCGGTAGCGATAGCAAGGCCGCCAAGAGCGAGAATTGGGACAAGGCGAAATGGCGCTGGAAGTTTGAGGACAACCGCGTCGTTCGCCAAGGCTGATGTCGCAGGCACGCGTCTCATTCTCGGATATCCGCGATGATTGGTATCGGGGCGCCGATCTCATGGCCCGCCTGATTGATCAGTCACGCCGTGGCGGACCGACGCTGGCGGGCTTCCCGGCACAGTGGCTGCCGCTTTTTGCCCATTTTGAAGCTCGCTGGGCTGATCCCACGCCGCCACCCACGTTCATCCCGATTTTGTCGGGCCTCTCGATTGAGCAACTTCTCGAGCTTATTCAGGCTGCGCGGTCGGAAGGCCAGACCAGAGTCCTCGTGGAAGGGGTCGCTGCCCTGGATCCTCTGATCGCCGACGTCCTCCATAAACTTGACCGCCGTGTCGTGGCCGTCAGCGACGCGATATTGGGCAAGATCCCACTCACCGGTTGGCAGTCCTACGGTCGCCCTGCGATTCTCGATCTCGAACATCGCATCCAAGCAAGCGCAAGCTCTAAAGCCCGAACGGCTGTTCTATTGCCGTGCGCGCGCAAGCGACCCTATCGCACAAGTCGAACCCATGCGCGGCTTTGGAGTGCCCTGCGCCAATCGGGGCAAAGCCCGATCGATGTCGATGAGATCGTGGTTAGCTCATTGGGCGTCATCCCTGCGGCGTTCTGGAGCGATCCGGTCGTCTTAGCCTACGACTCTGGCGTCCCGGACATCTACCGCGTGCTGCGCCTCATGAGGGCGTACTTCCAGATCGCGCTATACGATAAGGTTGTCGATTGCTTGGAGTTTGAGCCTTATTGCGACTGTCTGAGGATCATCGAACGCGAGGGGCTGGTCGGTGCGGTGGTCGAAGGCCCCAAGCGCAAGGTGCGAAAGCTTCCTCGGCCGTGATCCCGGCCTTGTTGCCCCCCATCCTAGGAGCCAGGCCCTGTCGCATGGTCTGGCTGGGGCAGAGTGCGAGAACGACCGTCGTTACCCGGGCCTACCCCGAGTTGCGCCAGGAACGGTGGATGGCCAGTCTTGGCGACGCAATCCATCGGCCTCGAATGCTGCAAACCGTCTTTACGGCGGGGCTGAAGGAAAAGCTTTTTGTCACCGGGCCGCTAATGCTCGACTCCGGCGGCTTCACGATGATGATGCGGCATGCATGCTTGACGGTGGTGGACGTGCTCTCCGTCTTTCGTGCCACATCGGCCGACGTTGTGGTTTCGCTCGACCACCCGCCGCTCGCATCCGATGCCGCGGAGGTGAGACTGCGCAAGTACCAACAAACACTTGAGAACCTGAAATACCTTGGCGCCGGCGTCGGATACGAGCGCCTAGCACCGGTGATACATGGCCTGTGCCTGGAGGAGATTGAGGCAAATTGTGTAGCGGTCCGGTCGGTGATCGCGCATCCTCGATGGATCTGCATTGGCGGTTTGGTCCCGCTCCTTCGAGGCAGCGGTCGGCGGGGCGTCAAGGCCGCTGCGGCGCGAGGAGCCCTGGAGGCGACGATCCAGCACGTCCGAGGTGCCTTTCCGTCCTCAATGCTGCATGTGCTTGGCGTCGGATCGCCGCGAACGATCACTATCGCCTTTCAAAGTGGCGCCGATTCAGTCGACTCAGTTGGCTGGCGGCGAGCCGCGGGATTTGGAACTGTCTTTCTTCCAGGCGGAACGGAAAAATTTGTCGTTGATCGGCCTCGAAAGCGAGCCACGTCTCGGAATGTGCTCGGCACGCACGATATCGAGCTGCTTCGCCGGTGCGTCTGCCCTGTCTGTCGAAACGCTGAAAGCTTAGAGGGCCGCGTATCGCGCCTTGCGGAATCGTATATTGCTCGTGCCGCGCACAACGCATGGGTCGTGATTGACGAGGCCCGTACACGGGCCTGACCGGCAGACTCCCCGACTGCTACTGGTAATACCAACCGCCCGAATCAATGACCCTTGGTCAGCGCTCGCTTTTCCCGTCATGGCCGGGCTTGTCCCGGCCATCCGTCGTGGCACGGTGCCACCACTGATGGCCGGGACAAGCCCGGCCATGACGGCGAGGGAGCGGC
>JBGPND010000095.1:0-18398 GCA_041487355.1 Acetobacteraceae bacterium
CGGGGCCGACATACTCGTCCAGCGATTCTGGCAGAAGCAGGGTTTGGGATCGGTCGTGACCGGCGATGTGGGACATGCCGGATTCTATCAAGTATTACGCCGCGCCGGAATCCCTTTAGGCAGGGTTTTCACACGGTCTGTCTGATTTGCGCACCGCAACAATTCGCCGTCCCTATTCCCGCAGCAGCGCCCTGTTCGAATCCTCGAACAACTGCCGCGCCTTCGCCACGTCATACTGACGCTCGTGCAGGGTCTCGGCGTCCCACTCGCTCCGCTCCTGCTTGAGGAAGTCCCCGCCATAGGCGTGGATCGCACCGGTCAGGCGCGGGATCGGATTGGTCACCGAGTGGATGATGTCAGGACCCATCGGCGTGCAGTCGCCGCGACACAGCGAACGCGCCCCGGCTGCCTCGATCTCGCGGTTCGCACCCGGCGGCAGGCGACGCCAGAAGATGTTGTCCTCGCGCCCGGTGTAGATGCCGATCACCGCCCACATGTGATGGTCGTGCGGCATGATCGTCATGCCGGGACCCCAGATCAGGTTCAGGATCGTCAGGTTGGGCGAGCGGAACAGGATGTTGATCCCCGCCCGCTGCGGCTCGCCCAGTGCGGCGATCACCGAATCCGACTCGCTCACCGCATGGGCCACCACCTCCCGCACCCCCTTGTGGCTGGCGTCCTGCGCCACCGCGTCCTGGCAATCGGCGAAAAACCGGTCGAGGTCGAGCATCGGCTTCCTCCCTGAGAGGTGATCCTTGGAAGGATCATAGCCGATTCTCTGCCCAGGAGAGCAGGAATTTGCCCCCGCCCTCGGCGCCGCTCGGCCTGCTGCATCGTCATCCCGCCCGCGCACCCGCGCACCCGGCACAATCTGCCCTGTCGTTAACGGCAGGGTAAGCGCAACAGGGCAAGCTTCGCGCCACGGCATGAGGCTTGGCTGCCGGGAAACGAGCCAGGCCACAGAGTACGCGCCTTACCGAAGGTGCAGAGGTGATGGCAATGAAGGGCCTCGTCGAGGGGCTGCGAGCCCTGGGCCCTGCCCGGCTCGCCGCGATGGGCGCCGTCGCGCTCGGCATGCTCGGCATGCTCGCGCTGATGGTGCTGCGCGGCGGCGCCGAGCCGATGGCATTGCTTTACGGCGATCTCGACCTGCGCGATTCCGCCCAGGTGGTCGACCAGCTCACCCGCCGCCACATTCCATACCGCATCGCCGGCAACGGCAGCCAGATCCTGGTGGCGGCCGACCAGGTGCCGGAAGCCCGGCTGGCGCTGGCGAAGGAGGGACTGCCCGCCGGCGGCTCGGTCGGCTATGAAATCTTCGACCGCAGCGACGGCCTCGCCGCCACCGAGTTCCAGCAGAAGATCAACGAGACCAGCGCGCTGGAGGGCGAGCTCGCACGCACCATCCGCGTCATCCAAGGCGTGCGCGGCGTGCGCGTGCACCTCGTGCTGCCGCGGCGCGAGCCCTTCGCGCGCGAGCGCCAGGATGCCCAGGCCAGCGTAATGCTGACGATGGCCGGCGTCGCACGGCTGGACCGCGAGGGCGTGCAGGCGATCCTGAACCTCGTCGCCGCCGCGGTGCCGGGACTGCGCCCGCAGAACATCGCCATCGTCGATTCGCGCGGCGACCTGTTGGCGCGCGCCGGCCAGCCAGTGGGCCAGGCCGCGGCCGCGCTGACCACCGAGGAGGTGCGCCGCGCCACCGAACTTCGACTGGCGCGCGCGGTGGAGGAGATGCTGGAGCGCAGCCTGGGCGCCGGCCATGTGCGCGCCGAGGCCGCCGTGCGCATGAGCTTCGACAAGCTGAACCAGACCGAGGAGCGCTACGATCCCGACGGGCAGGTGACGCGCAGCACGCAGAGCGTCAACAACACCACCAAGAGCACCGAGGCTTCCAGCACGGTCACGGTACAGAACAACCTGCCGAACGCGGATGCCGGGAAGGAAGGCGCCGGTTCGCAGGAATCGCGGCAGGAAGAGACAACCAATTATGAGATCAGCCGGACAGTCCGCACCCTGATCCGCGAGCAGCCGCAGATCGACCGGATCAGCCTCGCGGTCATGATCGATGGCACGGACACCGTGGGCGCCGATGGCAAGCATGCGTGGCAACCGCGCGCGGGCGAGGAACTCGATCGCATCACCGGCCTGGTGAAGAGCGCGATCGGCTACGACGAGAAGCGCGGCGACCACGTCGAGGTGGTGAGCCTGCGCTTCGCCTCCGAGGACACCGCACCGGTAGCCGACACCGGCGGGCTGCTCGGCTTGCACCTGGAGAAGGCGGATCTGCTGCATCTGGCGCAGACCGCGTTGTTCGGCGTGATCGGCGTGCTGGCGCTCCTGCTGGTGTTGCGGCCGATGGTGATGCGGCTGACCACGCTCGGTCACACCGCACTGCGTGGCGGCGGCGCGGGGCTGGCTTCGCTCGCCGGTCCCGCCACGGCCGCGTTGTCCGCTCCGGCCATGGCCGCCATGTCGGTCGCCGGGTCGCCCCCGCGTCTGCTCGAGGACGAGAGCATGGTGAACATCGCCCAGATCGAGGGACAGATGCGCGCCTCCTCGCTGCGCCGGATCGGCGAACTCGTGGAGAAGCACCCGGAGGAGACGCTGTCGATCGTGCGCGGCTGGATGGTGCAGGAGAACGGCTGAGGTGCTGAAGTCCGAAGACTACCGCGCGCTGGGCGGACCGCAGAAGGCGGCCCTCTTCATGATGGCGCTCGGCGAAGAGCAGTGCACGCGGCTGTTTGCCTTGATGCACGAGGACGAGATCAAGGACATTTCCGCCGCCATGTCGCAGCTCGGCGCGGTGCGCGCCGAGGTGGTTGAGCGGCTCTGCCTCGACTTCGTCGACAACATGGGCGCCGCGGGCAACCTGGTCGGCAGCTACGAGAGCACCGAGCGGCTGCTGCAGAAATCGCTGCCGCGCGACCGCGCCTCCCAAATCATGGAGGAAATCCGTGGCCCCGCCGGGCGTACCATGTGGGACAAGCTCGGCAACGTGCACGAGGCGGTGCTGGCGAATTACCTGAAGAACGAATACCCGCAGACGGTCGCGGTGGTGCTGTCCAAGGTGCGCCCGGACCATGCGGCGCGCGTGCTGACCCTGCTGCCGGACTCGTTCGCGATGGAAGTCGTCATGCGCATGCTGCGCATGGAGAGCGTGCAGAAGGACGTGCTCGACGGCGTCGAGCGCACGCTGCGGGCGGAATTCATGTCAAACCTCGCCCGCAGTACGCGGCGCGACTCGCACGAGATGATGGCGGAAATCTTCAACAATCTCGACCGCCAGTCGGAGACGCGCTTCCTGGCCGCGCTCGAGGAGCGCAACCGCGAGTCGGCCGAACGCATCAAGTCGCTGATGTTCACCTTCGACGATCTGATCCGCCTCACGCCACAGGCGGTGCAGATCCTGCTTCGCGCAATCGAAAAGGACAAGCTGCCGATCGCGCTGAAGGGTGCCTCGGAGAAAATCCGCGAGATGTTCTTCAAGAACATGTCTGAGCGCGCCGGCAATATCCTGAAGGACGACATCGAGGCGCTTGGCCCGGTGCGGCTGCGCGACGTCGACGAAGCACAGTCCGGCATCGTGGCCCTCGCCAAGGAGCTGGCGGCGCAGGGCCAGCTCGAGATCGCCGAGAGCAAGGACGAGGAGCTGGTCTACTAGATGGACGGATCGCTGCATTTCACGCAATCACCGCGGCCCCTCGGCGCGCTGTTCGAGGAGGATTTCGATCTGCCGGAGATTGCCCCCGAGCCCGAGGTGATCGAGCCCGCGTTTTCCGCGGCCGAACTGGCCAGTGCGCGTGAAGCCGCCGCGCGGAAGGGCCACGCCGCGGGACTGGAGGAGGCTGCCGCCAGTGACGCCGCCGCCACAAGGCGCGCGATCGAGTCAGTCGCCTCGCAACTCGCGGACGCCCGCGACACGGCGGGCGCACTCGCCGAACAGTCGGCCGATGCGATCGCGCGGCTGCTGCTCGACAGCCTGGCCGCGGCTTTTCCGGTGCTTTGCGCCCGCTACGGCGAGGCGGAAGTGCAAGCGATCGTGCGCGCCGTCTTGCCGGCACTGACCCAGGAGCAGGTGATCACGGTGCGCGCGAATCCGCGCACCGCACCGTCTCTCGTGCGCGAGATCGGCCGGCTCGATCCGGACCTCGCCTCGCGCGTGCAGATCGCCGAGTGCGATGCGATGCCGCCAGGCGACGTGCGCGTTGCCTGGCGCAACGGTGCGGCGGCCCGCGACGCCGCCGCACTTTGGGAACAGGTGGCGGCGATCCTGGCGCCTGCCGGGCTGCTGCGGACCGATGCGATGATTATCAGGGAGACTGTCGATGGCGACTGACATGGAACTGGCCGAACTGGCCGAGCCTGCCGCATCCAGCAACGAGAGCGGCTCACCGCGCGGCGCCCGCGAGCTGGAGGCGGTCTACGACATACCGGTCACCGTCAGCGCCGTGCTCGGCAAGGCAACGATGCAGGTGAGTCAGCTCCTCAAGCTCGGCCGCGGCGCCGTGGTCGAGCTGGACCGAAAGCTGGGTGAGGCGATCGACATCTACGTCAACAACCGCCTGGTCGCGCGCGGCGAGGTGGTGATGGTCGACGACAGCCGCCTCGGTGTGACCATGACGGAAATCGTCAAGACCGACCGGACGATGTGAGGCGCCGGTGCGCGTCCTGATCATCGGCTCGTTGGCTGGCGAACTCGGGCAGGCAGCGCGGATCGCGATCGCGCGCGGCGCGAAGCTCGACCAGGCGGATGACGCCGATACCGCGCTGGCGCGGCTGCGCGCGGACGGACGCGTCGACCTCGTGCTGTGCGATCTGGCGCATGACGTGGGCGCGGTGGTACGCGCGCTCGCCGCCGAACGCATCGCGGTGCCGGTTGTCGCCTGCGGCACAGGCGACGATGCGGAGGCAGCCGCGCGCGCCATCCGCGAGGGTGCCCGCGAGTTCCTGCCGCTGCCGCCTGATCCCGACCTGATCGCCGCCATCCTGGAAGCCGCCGCCGGCGAGACCCACGCGATGATCGTGCGCGATCCCGCCATGCACGAAGCGGTGCGCCGTGCCGAGCAGGTCGCGACCTCCGATGCCTCGGTGCTGATCATGGGCGAATCGGGCACCGGGAAGGAAGTGCTGGCGCGCCACATCCATCGCCGCTCGCGCCGCTCCGCGGGAGCTTTCGTCGCGCTGAACTGCGCCGCGATCCCGGACAACCTGCTGGAGTCCGAGCTGTTCGGCCACGAGAAGGGTGCGTTCTCCGGCGCCGTCGCGCGCCGCATCGGCAAGTTCGAGGCGGCGGATGGCGGGACACTGCTGCTCGATGAGATCAGCGAGATGGATATCCGCCTGCAGGCGAAGCTGTTGCGCACCTTGCAGGAAAGGGAGATCGACCGGCTGGGCGGGGCGGCACCCGTACGGGTGAACGTGCGCATCCTCGCCACCGCCAACCGCGACCTTCTATCCGAAGTGCAGCGTGGCACATTCCGGGAAGATCTGTATTTCCGCCTCAACGTGGTTTCGCTGCAAATTCCTCCGCTGCGGGAGCGGCCTGGCGATATTGCGGCGCTCGCCGAGCATTTCGCCCGTCGCTATGCCGACGTGAATGGGCTGCCGTTCCGCCCGCTCTCGCGCGAAGCGTTGCTCCGTCTCGCGTCGCATGGCTGGCGGGGCAATGTGCGCGAGCTCGAGAATGTTGTGCATCGCGCCGTGCTGCTTGCCGACGGTTCGCAGATCGGCATCGAGGCGATCGAGCTGGGTCCGCCTGCAACCGCGTCCCGAGGCTCCGGCGCGACGGCGAGTGCTGGCGGCATTGCTACGCTGGTCGGGCGAAAGATGGTGGAGGTGGAGCGCGACCTGATCATCGAGACGCTCGGCCACACGCTGGGCAATCGGACGCATGCGGCGACCATCCTCGGCATCTCGATCCGCGCGCTGCGCAACAAGCTGCGCGACTATGCCGCCCAGGGCGTCCCGGTGCCCCCGCCTGCCGCCGGCATCGCCGCCTGAGCGTCATGCACACTTTAGGGGCTCCCTCCCCCCCAACCCCCTCCCGCAAGGGGAGGGGGCCGCGCGCTTACTCAAATGGCTGACACGGTTGCCGCCCAAAGCTTTTTGCCGGCACTGACCGCCCGGCTGCGCCAGTTCACGCCGGGCAGCGACGTAGGCCTCGCATTCGGCGTAATCGTGCTGCTGTCGGTGCTGATTTTGCCGCTGCCGACACTGCTGCTCGATCTCGGCCTGGCGCTTTCCATCACCGCCGCAGTGCTGGTGCTCATGGTGGCGCTGTTCCTCAACCGGCCGCTCGACTTCTCCAGTTTTCCCACGCTGCTGCTGCTGACCACGCTGCTCCGCCTGTCGCTCAACGTCGCCGTCACGCGGCTGATCCTGTCGCACGGCAACGAGGGCCCGCTCGCCGCCGGCCACGTGGTTGCCGCGTTCGGCGGTTTCCTGATGGGCGGCGACGTGGTGATCGGCCTGATCATCTTCTCGATCCTGTTGGTGGTGAACTTCATGGTCATCACCAAGGGATCGGGGCGCATCGCCGAGGTCGCCGCCCGGTTCAGCCTGGATGCGATGCCAGGCAAGCAGATGGCGATCGACGCCGACCTTTCCGCCGGACTGGTCGACGAGAAGGAGGCGCGGCGGCGGCGGCGCGAGCTGGAGGAGGAAAGCAGCTTCTACGGCGCCATGGACGGCGCCGCGAAATTCGTCCGCGGCGATGCGATCGCGGCGCTGATCATCACTGTGATCAACATCCTGGGCGGCCTGGCGATCGGCCTGATGCGCCACGGCATGTCATTTTCCGACGCCGCCGCCACCTTCACCACGCTGACGGCCGGCGACGGTCTGGTCTCGCAAATCCCGGCGCTGCTGGTCTCCACCGCCGCCGGCATCGTTGTGACGAAGGGCGGGATGGAAGGCACCGCCGACGCGGCGTTGATCCGGCAGCTTGGCAGCAGCCCGAAGCCCCTCGCCATGGCGGCCGGTGCCGCAACCGTGCTGGCGCTGTTGCCGGGCCTTCCCGCGCTGCCATTCCTGGCTCTCGCCGGCTTGGCGGGCGGCGGCGCCTGGCTGCGCTACAAACACCCTGTAGGGGCCCAGGCAGCCGACGCGGCGGCACCGCTGGTCGCAACCGAAGCGCCGATCAGCGAGGCGCTGCGCATCGACATGATCCGCCTCGAGCTGGGCTATGGTTTGTTGGCTCTGGCCGGTGGCGAGGCCCCGCGGCTGACCGAGCAGGTCAAGGGCCTGCGCCGCTCGATCGCCACCGAGATGGGCTTCGTCCTGCCGCCGGTGCGCATCCAGGACAACATGCAGCTCGACGCCGATGCCTACTCGATCCGCATCAAGGAGATCGAGGCAGGCAGCGGCGTGCTGCGCCCGACGATGCTGCTGGCGATGGACCCCAAGGGCGGCATTCCGGGCGTGCCTGGCGAGCAGACACGCGAGCCGGCCTTTGGCCTCCCGGCGATGTGGATCGATGCGGCCGCCAAGGAGGAGGCGATGTTCCGTGGCTGCACGGTCGTCGATCCACCCAGCGTGCTGACCACCCACCTGACCGAGGTGGTGCGCGAGAACATGGCGGAGCTGCTTTCCTATACCGAGACGCAGAAGCTGCTCGACGAACTGCCGCGCGAGCAGCAGAAGCTGGTCGCGGACCTGATCCCGTCGCAGATCACCACCGGCGGCGTGCAGCGTGTGCTGCAGGCATTGCTTGCCGAACGGATTTCCATCCGCGACCTGGCGACGATCCTGGAGGCAGTGCAGGAGGCCTGCGGCGGCGCGGGCCGCGCCATTCCGGTCATCGTCGCCCATGTGCGCGCGCGGCTGGCCCGCCAGATCAGCGACAGTCACACCGGCCCCGGCGGCTACATTCCGCTGGTCACGTTGTCGGGCGAATGGGAGGCGGAATTCGCCGAGGCACTGACCGGCCCGGCGGAGGACCGCCAGCTCGCGATGGCCCCCAGCCGGTTGCAGGAGTTCATGGAGCGGCTGCGCAGCGCATTCGACGCGGCGGGCGCGGCCGGCGAGGCGGCCGTGCTGCTGACATCCGGCGGCATCCGCAGCCACGTGCGCGCCATTGTCGAGCGCATCCGCCCGACCACGCCGGTGCTGGCGCAGGCGGAGATCTATCCGCGGGCGCGCATCCGCACGGTGGGGACGATCTGATGATCAAACGAGGCGCTGAATCATGCGCCTGAAACTCTACCGTGCCCAAAGCATGGCGGACGCGATGGCGAGGGTGCGCGCCGAACTGGGTGAGAACGCGCTGATCCTGGCCACGCGCCGCATCGGCAATGGTGTGGAAATCACCGCCGCGCTGGAACCGGATGAAGTGCCGTTACCGCTGGCACCGCCCGACCCTGCACTTCTGGCCGCGCTCGAGTTCCACGCGGTGCCCGCTTCACTGCACGCCGCCTTGCACCGCGGTGAACTCGAGGCGGCCCTGGCCGACACCCTGCCATTCGCGGCATTGCCTCTGGGTCCGAATCAACAGCCGCTGCTGCTGGTTGGCCCGCCAGGCGCCGGCAAGACACTCACAGTGGCTCGCCTGGCGACAAGGCTGGTGATGGCCGGCGTCGCGCCCATGGTGATCACCGCCGATGGCAAGCGCGCTGGTGCGACGGAGCAGCTTGCCGCCTTCACCAGACTGCTTGGCATCAACCTGATCGTCGCCTGTCATCCCGTCACGCTTGGCCGGGCCCTCACGCACAGGCAGCACGCGGCGCCGGCGCTCATCGACACGCCGGGCTGCGATCCTTTCGATCCGGCGCAGCTCGAAGAGCTTACGGCACTGGCCGCTACCGCCGACGCGGCCGTGGTGTTGGTGTTGCCGGGGGGCCTTGATCCGGCCGAGGCGGCAGACCTGGCGGCCGCCTACTCAGCCGCGGGCGCCAGCCTGTTGGTGGCGACACGGCTCGATCTGGCACGCCGCCTCGGCGGCATCGTGGCCGCCTCCGCCAGTGCGCGACTGGCGCTGACTGAGGCAGGCATTGGACCAGATGCCGCCGACTGCCTGCTGCCGATCACCCCCGGCTGGCTCGCCACGCGTCTTCTCGCACTCCCCCGCATGGAACCCCGCCAATGACCGTCGGCCGAATCGTTGCCGTCGCCTCCGGCAAAGGCGGTGTCGGCAAGACCTGGTTCGCCATCACGCTGGCCCACGCGCTGGCCCGCCAAGGGCGACGCGTATTGCTGTTCGACGCGGACCTTGGGCTCGCCAATGTCGATATCCAGCTTGGCCTGGGACCCGAGCAGGATCTGGCCAGTGTGGTCGCCGGCCGCGCCACGCTGGCGGAAGCGGCGTTGCATCATGCGGATGGCGGCTTCGACATCGTGGTCGGCCGGTCCGGCTCCGGCGCCCTATCGGCGCTCGATCCGGCCGTGCTGGAACGCGTCCTGGTCGCATTGCGCCAGGAGGCATCGCAGTACGACGCGGTCCTGCTCGATCTCGGCGCTGGGCTCGACCGGTCCGTGCGCCGGATGTCAGCCTGGGCCGACACGCTGCTGGTCCTTGCCACCGAGGAGCCGACCAGCCTGACCGACGCCTACGCCGTGCTGAAGCTGCACGCGGCGGACCGCCATGATGGCGACGCCCGTGTGGTGGTCAATCTGGCAACAACCCGCTCCGCCGGAGAGCGGACCTTCGCCACATTGCAGCGCGCCTGCACGACCTTCCTCGGCCGGTCGCCCCGGCTCGCCGGCGTGATCCGGCGGGATGACCGCGTGCGGGACGCGATCCGGTGCCAGACGCTTCTGCTCATGCGTCATCCGGCCTCGCCCGCCGCCGCGGACGTTGAGGCCACCGCCTGGTCCCTGCTCACGGCGTAACACTTCGTCGCGCAAGCGACACTCCATGCCGCCTCGCTGCCGCTTTGCCTCCGCCGCCTGTCGCCCCACATACCGACGCGGAGGGGAGCATGCAGCTGATCCGCAGAAACCGCGATCGCGACCTGCGCGTGGACTTCTTCCGCGGCCTGGCTCTGTGGTGGATCTACACCGACCATATCCCCGGGAATGTGCTGGGCGACTACAGCCTGCGCAACTTCGCCATGTGCGATGCGACCGAGGTCTTCGTGCTGCTGGCGGGGTTCGGTGCCGGTCTGGCTTACGGTTCGGTGATGGACCGGCAGGGCTACCTGTATGCCGCGGCCGACGCGCTGAGCCGGGCGTGGACCCTCTATATCGCCCACATCTTCCTGTTTGTCGTCTACACCGCCCAGGTCGCCTATTCGGCTACCGCGCTCGACCGTGCCTTCTACCTGGAAGAGACACGCCTCGACGTCCTGGCCGACGCGCCATATCGCGCGCTGCTCGAGGCGCTGCTGCTGCGTTTCCAGCCCAACCTGCTGAACATATTGCCGCTCTATGTGGCGCTGCTGCTGATCCTTGCCCTCGCCCTGCCGTTGTTGCGCCGGCCGGCGCTGCTGTTCGCGACATCCTTGGCTGGATACGCCGTGGTGCGCGTCACCGGGATCAATCTGCAGTCCTGGACCGGCGACGGGTGGTTCTTCAATCCACTCGCCTGGCAGGTTCTGTTCATGATCGGCGCCATTCTGGCCTATGCGCCACCAAGGCTGCCGCGGCTGCGCTGGCCGATCGACGTTCTCTCGCTGCTGGTGCTGCTATCGGGCATCATCGTCATCTGGGTGATCGACATCCACCCGCGGATCCTGGCCTCGATGCCGGCATCGGTGATCCGCTTCGTCATCACCGAGGACAAGACCGGCCTGCACCCGTTCCGGCTCATTTCCATCCTGTCGCTCGCCTGGCTGACTGTCCGCCTGGTCCCGCATGACGCAGCCTGGCTGCGCACCCGCGCGGCGGGGCCCCTTGTGCTGATCGGCCAGAACTCTCTGCCCGTGTTCTGCTCTGGCATCTTCCTCGGCTTCCTCGCCAGGCTGGGTCTGGAGGCGAACGAAGGCGTGGCGATGCAGGTGGCGGTCAACCTGCTCGGTGCGCTCGCCATGTTGGCGGTCGGTGGGCTCGCGGCATGGTATCGCGGCAAGGGACGTTTGCCAGCTTCCCGCCAGTCGGTCAGCTTGCCGGCGGCCGCGCGGACTGATACCGGGTAGATCGGTATGTTCCGCTTGGCTCCCCGTCTGCTCGCCTGTGCCATCCTTGCGTTGCCGGTAGCGTCTCGCGCGGGCAGCGAGTCGGGCGGTGCCTGCGGCGCGCCCGCCGAATTCACCACCACCGATGCTCCACTGGGACAATTCGCCGCGGCCATCGCCGCCGGAGGTCCGGTCGATGTGCTGGCCATCGGCTCGGCCACCACGGTCGGTTCGGTGACCGCCACCGGCCTGCAAACCAGCACCACACAGGGTGCGTCGTTTCCCTGGCACGTGATCCGCGCGCTGCAGGCCGCGCTGCCCGGGGTGAAGTTCGCGCTTACGGTGCGCGGTGGGCGCGGCATGACGGCCGAGGACATGCTGCCTTTGCTGGATGCGGCGCTGAAGCAGCAACATTACCCGCTGGTGCTGTGGCAGACCGGCACGGTGGAGGCGGTCCGCGGGTTGCGTCCGGACGGCATGCTGGAGGTGCTGCACACCGGCGCGGAGCATGTACGCGATGCGGGTGGCGACCTCGTGCTGATCGACCCGCAGTTCAGCCGGTTCCTGCGCGCCAACACTGACCTCGACCCCTATGAGGGCGTCCTGCAGCAGGTTGCCACGATGCCGGGAGTGGCGCTGTTTCAGCGCTTCGATCTGATGCGCACCTGGGCCAATGACGGGCGGATCGACCTGGAGCGCACGCAGAAGGCGGACCGGGACAAGGCCTTGGACGAGTTGAACGAATGCCTCGGCCAGGCTCTCGCGCGGTTCGTGCTGAGCGGGGCGGACGTGCAGAAGAAATAAGGGTTCACCAGAAGGAGCAGCCATGCCTGGAAACACGCGAGCCCTGATCGAAAAGATCGAGGCGCTGCCGGCTGATCGAATTGCCGAAGTTGAGGATTTCGTCGACTTCATCCAGATGCGCGAGGAAGAGCGTGCTCTCACCCGCGCGGCTGCTGCAATGAGCGCACCGAGCTTCGCGCGGGCGTGGAGCAATCCGGAAGACGACGTGTACGACGCCTTGTGAGTTCGGCGATGTCGTGCTGGTACCCTTCCCGTTCACCAGCCAGACCGCGTCCAAGAAGCGACCGGCTGTCATTGTCAGCAGCCACGCCTACAATTTCGCCAGACCCGACGTCGTTCTGATGGCCATCACCAGTCAACGTCGCCGCACTGTCGGCGTTGGTGACGTCTGGATCGGTCAATCGCAGGCCGCAGGCTTGCTCAAGCCCTCTGCCATCAAGCCGGTGTTCGCGACACTTGAACAGGCACTCATCATGAGGCAACTCGGCAAACTCGCCGCCGCCGATCAGGCCACGCTCAAACGCGCGATTGCCGAGACACTCGGATAGGCCCTCAGCCGCAGGGGCTGCTCCTTTCAGAACAGCCCCTCGATTTCACCATCCTCCCGCAGATGGATCGCCTCGGCGGACGGGACACGCGGCAGGCCGGGCATCGTCATGATGTCGCCGCAGATCGCCACGACGAACCCCGCACCGGCGGAGAGTCGCACTTCGCGCACCGGCAGGATGAAGCCCTCCGGGGCGCCCATCACCGTTGGATCCGAAGTAAAGCTGAACTGCGTCTTGGCAATGCAGACCGGCACATGGCCGAAGCCTGCCTTCTCGAAGCCCTCGAGGCGCCGCGCCACGGCGTCGGTCATCGCAATGTCTGCCGCGCGGTAGATCTGGCGCGCGATGGTGCGGATCTTCTCGGCGAGCTGCATCCCGTCGGGATACAGCGGAGCGGGCCGTGCCTCGCCCAGCGTGATCTTCTGCTGCACCGCGCGTGCCAGCGGCTCGGCACCGGCACTGCCATCCGCCCAGTGCGTGCACAGGATCGCCTCGGCGCCCTGCTTCGCCATCGCGTCGCGGATCACCGCGAACTCGGCTTCGGTGTCCGAGGTGAAGTGGTTGACGCCGACCACCACGGGCAGGCCGAATTTTCCGAGGTTCTCCACATGACGCGCCAGGTTGGCGACACCGCGCTGAACCGCGGCGACATCCTCGCGGCCGAGATCGGACCGGGCGACACCGCCATGCATCTTCAGCGCACGGACGGTTGCCACCACCACGGCACAGGACGGCTTCAGCCCAGCGGATCGGCACTTGATGTCGATGAATTTCTCCGCCCCGAGATCGGCGCCGAAGCCGGCCTCGGTCACCACGACATCGGCCAGCTTCAGGCCGAGCCGCGTGGCGATCACCGAGTTGCAGCCATGCGCGATGTTGGCAAACGGGCCGCCATGCACGAACGCCGGCGAGCCTTCCAGCGTCTGCACCAGATTGGGCGCCAGCGCGTCCCTCAGCAGCACCGCCATGGCGCCATCCGCCTTCAGGTCCTTCGCGGTCACCGCCGAACCGTCGCGCTTCTGTGCGACGATCATGCGGCCAAGGCGTTCCTGCAATTCGTCGAGATCGCGCGACAGGCAGAACACCGCCATGACTTCCGATGCCACGGTGATGTCGAAGCCGTCCTCGCGCGGGAAGCCGTTCGCCACGCCGCCCAGGCTGCCCACGATGGAGCGCAACGCGCGGTCGTTCATGTCGAGGCAGCGCCGCCAGGAGATCCGCCGCGCATCGATGCCCAGCGCATTCCCCCAGTAGATGTGGTTGTCGATCATCGCGGCCAGCAGGTTGTTCGCCGAGGTGACCGCGTGGAAGTCGCCGGTGAAGTGCAGGTTGATCTGGTCCATCGGCACCACCTGCGAATAGCCGCCGCCGGCCGCACCGCCCTTCTGGCCGAAGCTCGGTCCGAGGCTCGGCTCGCGCAGGCAGATCACCGCGCGCGAGCCGATGCGGTTCAACGCGTCGCCGAGGCCGACCGTCGTGGTGGTCTTGCCCTCGCCCGCCGGCGTCGGACTGATCCCGGTGACCAGCACCAGCGCGCCGTCCGCCCGGTCTTCCAGCGGCTTGATGAAGTCGAAGCCGACCTTGGCCTTGTGCCGGCCATACGGCTCCAGTGCGTCTGTCGGGATGTCGAGTTTCGCGGCGATCTCCGCGATGGGGCGGAGCTTGGTGGAACGGGCGATCTCCAGGTCGCTTTTCATTCTTCTTTCCCTCGGCCTAGCTGATCCGGCGCATCACGGTATGCGACCGGTTGGTCGTGTGTGGGCGGATCTTCGGCGCCCAGTCACCCTTCTCCGCGGCTGCAAGCCACGCCGGGCTGTTCACCACCGCTGGCGAGTCCAGCTCATACACGGCGAGATAGCGCGGCATCCCGTCGCGGTTCGTCGTCTCGACGGCGTAACGCATGCACGCCCTGACCCCGGGCACTCTCAGGATCTCCGGCACGTGTTCGGTGTCGTAGACCCGGTTGAATGCCGCCTCGTGCTCGGCTTGGATGTCCATCTGCACCATGTAGATGTACGGCGCGCGCGTGCCTTCCGGCATTTCTTGTCTCCTCCCGTCAGTCAGGCAGCCGATCAGGCCGCCCTGCGTTGGTTTATGCCAAGCTCCGCCAATGCCTCGCCCATCGCCGCGACGGCCCTCGCCATATCCGACGGCGTGATCGCTCCGATGCAGCCGACGCGGAAGCTTGGCTGTTCCGTGCTGTAGAAGTTGCTGATCAGCACGCCGCGCGCCTTCAATGCATCGACGAAGCGCTGCAGGTTCCAACCGGGATCGGCCGGGGCATGCACGTTGACGATCACCGGCCCCTGCACGTCAGGCCGCAGACACGGCGTGAGGCCCAGGCTTCGTACGCCGTCGTACAGCGTCCGCATGTTGGCAGTGTAGCGCGCCAGGCGGGCGGGCTGTCCGCCCTCGGCATCGTAGAAGTCGAGCGCCGTGTTGAATGCGTTCAGCACCTGCGCGGGGGGCGTAAACCGGAAGCTGCCCCAGCCGCTGCGCAGCGCGTGGGCGTAGATGCTGGACAGGTCGAGCGACCAGCTTCCGGCGTTGCCGGCGCACGCCTCCACGCGATCGATGCGCGCCACGGCGAATGCCATGCCGGGGACGCCCTCGAGGCACTTGTTGGAGGTGAACACCGCCACGTCGATCTCCGGCTGCGCCGAGAGGTCGAGCGGCAGCGCACCGAATGCCGACACCGCATCGACGATCAGTCGCCGCCCGAGCCTTCGCGCCGCGGCACCGATTGCTGCCACGTCATGTACGATGCCGCTGCCGGTCTCGCTGTAGACGATGCCGACATGGCTGATTTCGGGGTCGGCCTCGAGCGCGGTCGCCACGGCGGCCGGATCGGTGGCCGCGACCGGCGATACCGCGAGCGGCACCGGAACCCGGCCGGCCTCGCGTGCCAGGCGTATCATGCGGTCGGCGTAAGAGCCGGTGGCCGGGATCAGCAACTTGTGACCGGCCGGAACGAAGGTCCGGATCGCCGCTTCGGTGATGAAATGGCCGCAGCCTTGCAGCGGGAGCGTCGCGTGCTCGCCAGGAATGCCGCAGGCGATCCGCAGCACGCGCTCGCGGATGCCGGCGTAGAGCGGACGAAAATCATTGTCCCAGGGGGCGAAGTCGTAGCGGAGCGCCTCGCGCACCTCCGGCCGGGTGGTGACCGGGCCGGGAATCAGCAGCAGCATTGGGATACACCTGGTCGAGCTGGTGCGCAGGCTTGCCACGGCGGGCGGCGGAAATCCACCTATCGGGGCCGAATGGCTTCGATGGCCGCAGGGCGGGGACCGGCCAAGGCGATGGATCGCCCGAGGGCCGCAGTGCTAGGGTTGGCCTATGACGCTGCCCTTCACCCTGCCCGATTGGCTGCCCTGGTGGGTGCCGATCGTGCTTCTCGTGCCGGCGCTGCTGTATGCGCTGGCCTTCCTGTTCATGCCGTTCAGCGTGATCGGCGTGAAGAGCCGGCTGGAGGTGATCGAGGCGCGGCTTGACGAGATCCAGGGCGAGATACGGCATCTGGCACTGCGGCTGCCCGAGACGGGGCGGGCGACCGACTATGATGAGATCTACGCTCCGGAACCCACGGAGCCGCGGCGGCGCGCGTCACCAGTGATCACCCGCCCGCCGATCCCACCGGCCGCGCACGAGCTGGAAGACGAGCAGCCGCGCGAGGTGCCGCCTCGGGCTGGCCGCCGCGAACCGGATCGGGACGCCCAGCGGCTCAGGCCCGGCAGCGGCAGGGCCGAACCTCGGCTGGACTGGCCCAAATAGCGGTCAGTTGCACCGAGCCAGCGGTTCGGGTCTTCTGACTGCTGACCACGACCATCACCGGAGCCGAGCAATGCGCGTCAGCGTCGTCCAGATGAACCCGGGCAGCGACAAAGCGGAAAATATCGCCCAGGCGCGGCGGCTGATCGAGGACGCGGTGGAGGCCGACAAGCCCGATATCGTCTCGCTGCCGGAAGTCTGGTCCTCGCTCGGCGGCGACCGCGCCAGCCGCATGGCCAATGCCGAGGTGCTGCCGGCCAAGGGCTCCAACGAACCAGGCGGTCCGGCCTACGAGTTCCTGCGCGAGACGGCGCGGCACGCCAAGCTGCACGTGCACGGCGGCTCGATCATCGAGAAGGGGCCGGAGAAGCTGTTCAACACGACCGTGGTGTTCGACCCGGACGGGACGGAGATCGCGCGCTACCGCAAGATGCACCTGTTCGACATCGTCGCCCCGGACGGCACCGGCTATCGGGAAAGCAACACCTATGGCGCGGGCGACGAAGTGGTCACCTACGAGGCAGACGGGGTGAAGGTCGGCTGCGCCATCTGCTACGACCTGCGCTTCCCCGACCTGTTCTGGAAGCTGCGCGAGCAGGGCGCCGAACTGATCTTCCTGCCGTCCGCGTTCACGCTGGCCACCGGCAAGGACCACTGGGAGGTGATGATCCGCTCGCGTGCCATCGAGACGCAGTGCTGGTTCGCCGCTCCCGCCACCTGGGGGAAGCATCTGGAGGGCAAGGGCGAGGCGCGCTTCACCTACGGCCATTCGATGATCTGCGACCCGTGGGGTCACGTGGTGGCGAAGGTCTCCGACGGCATCGGCTGGGCGACCGCGCGCATCGACCACAAGGTCACGGCGCGGGTGCGCCGCGACATGCCGGTGCTGGAACACCGGAAGCGCGTTTGAACATTCCCGAAACCGGTATCCCGGTCGTCCGGCAGCGCAATTTCGCGCCCGGCCGGATCGCATTTGCCGCTTCCCCCACCGTGCTGGCGACGGAAGCCCGCGAACGCCTGCTGGCGCGCTACGGCGACTGCCCGCTGGACCAGGCCACGGTGGTGGTGGCGCTCGGCGGCGACGGATTCATGCTGGAAACGCTACATCGTGTGCTGGCGCGCGACCTGCCCGTCTACGGCATGAACTGCGGCTCGGTCGGCTTCCTGATGAATACATTCAGCGAGGACGATCTGCCCAGCCGGCTCGCACACGCGCAGGACACGGTGCTGTATCCATTGCGCATGCACGCCGTGACGGCGACCGGCGCGGTGGAGGAGGCGCTGGCGTTCAACGAAGTGTCGCTGCTGCGCCAGCTTCGCCAGACGTCGAAGATCCGTGTCACGGTGGACGGGCGGGTGCGGCTTGCCGAACTGATGTGCGACGGCATCCTGATCAGCACGCCGGCCGGCTCGACCGCCTATAATCTGTCGGCGCATGGACCGATCGTGCCGCTGTCGGCGAACCTCTTGCCGTTGACGCCGATCTCCGCGTTTCGTCCGCGGCGGTGGCGTGGCGCATTGCTGCCAAGCACCGCCGAGGTGCTTTTCGAGGTGCTGGAGCCGGACAAACGCCCCACAGCCGCGGTCGCCGACTTCACCGAGGTGCGCGACGTGATCTCAGTGGCGGTGAGCGAGGACCGTTCGGTCAACATCACCGTGCTGTTCGACCCGGACCGCGGCCTGTCGGAGCGGATCATCGCGGAACAGTTCACGGTGTAGCTTTTCCCTCCCGACGGTTTGGTAGGTCAGCATTGCTGACTCTTTGATCTGAATCAACGCCACCCGCGTGGCGAACGGTGCAGCTTCGGCGCTCCTTCCAGCAAGTCCGAGGAACATTGGAATGAGCGTCACCCATCCCTCCGAGACCTTCAGCTCCAGCCACAAGGAATTCCTGGCCGGGCATGACCAGTTGAAGCCGTTCCTGCTCGCGGTGGCAATCTTCGCCGTGTCGGTCGCGGTCGTGCTCGCGTTCACCGGTCTGCCACAGTAAGCCAACGCCTGCGCCACGCAGTCACGAAGGGCGCAAGGTTCTCGGGCTGGGTTTCATACCGTCGAGTGAAGGCGATGACGCAACGTCGTCATGCCCGCGAATGAATGTGTGACGAAATCGGCCAATCGGCCCCTGTCATTGCAGTCACCCGCCACCGCGAACCTGCCGGTTGGCGTCCTGCTCGGCTTCGATCATGGCCGCTTCTTCGGCGAGCGCGATCGCCTGCAACTCGGCATC
>JBGPND010000096.1:0-18008 GCA_041487355.1 Acetobacteraceae bacterium
CCCACACCAAACAGCGAGGAGGCCGTCTGGCTCCCTCCGGCGCCGCTGTCGATGCGGCAACCGGATTGCAGAATGTCCTGGCGCGGCTGGCCGCGCGGGGGATCGCGGCGTTCCTGCTCGAGCTGACGCGGCCGGAATTCCAGGTGCCGGTCGTTCGGGTCCTGGCATCCGGCCTGCAGATCGAACCCTGTGCGATCGTCAGCGAGCGGCTGGCGCTAGTGATGCGCGAGACCGGCGGCGGGGCCGTTCATACCGGTGGCTTGCCTCTGCTGTAGCGAAGCTCATCCCGTCTGACGACACCCATGACTCGGTTGCCAGGATGCGGTGGGGCCGATCCTTTCGGATCGGCCCCTGTCGCAGAACTGCCGCACCGATTGCGCCGGTGACCTCGCCATCCTTTCACTGCCGACGCTGCATTGGCGGGTCCGGCCGTCGCTCCTCTCCACCGCCCGGCCCCAGCCACGCTCCGCCGACGATGGCGACAAACAGGGCGGCAAACGTAACGAGAATCGTGCCTGTCATCGCCATCTCCGTCGCTCCAGCCGTTGACGCGCGCGGCTTCAGCTGTTGCCGCCTTCGTTCTGATTGGGCGGGAACAGGTAGGTGTAGGCGTTGGCAACGGGAGCGAGAGCGCTCGTTGCCAGCGAGATGCCCAGAACCGCCAGTGCAGCAAAGATCGCCTTCTTCATTGTCGTGTCTCCTTCATGCGCTCCGTCCGCGACAGAGCCTGGTTGCGTTGTTGGTTTCGTCCCAGTCGGGCTTTGCGTTCTCTTTGCATCGGCCGGGCTGACAGGATGGACAGTGCCGCAACCGAAGTGCCTGCGAAGTGAGTCGACTCACTCCGCCGGCGCGATTTTTCCTTGCCCGTGGATGGCGCTACCGTGCCTCGTTGTCGCGCACGAAGTCCTGCAACGCGGCAACGTCACGCAGCGTCACTGAACCGCCCGCATGCTCAATCCAGCCGGCCGCCCGCCAGGCCTTCAGGTGCTTGTTGATGCTCTCGCGTATCAGGCCGGTCATCGCACCCAGCTCACGCTGCGACAACTGGAAGCCGATATGCACGCCGCCGGTCACGCGCTGGGAATGCAGATCCGCCAGATGGAGCAGCGCCTTCGCCAGCCGCACCGGCGCCGGCAGCGATACGGCGTCCATGCCCTGCGTGGTGACCGCGACCAGGCGTTCGCTGAGCAGGCGGATGGCCGCGAACATCGCCTCGGGCGTGCGGGCGACCAAGCGCCTGAACAGCCCGCCATCGATCGCCATCACGTGGCAGGCGGTCAGGGACGTGGCGTCGGCCCGGCGCGGCGAGCCGTTCAGCACCGCAAGCTCGCCAAAGATTGTGCCTGGACCGGCAATCTCCAGCACCACCTCACGACCGTGCGCCGCCATGGTGGACAGCTTCACATGGCCCTGCAGGACGAGAACCACCGAGCGGCCTTCGTCACCGTTGCGGAACAGCACTCGGTTCTTCGGCAGAGCCCGCACCGGCGATTGGCGCACCAGTGCCAGCAGGTCCTGCTCGGCCAGGGAGCCAAGGATGCTATGCGCCCTGATGACCTTCAGGATGGCGTCGGTATCGCGGGCCGGCGTAGCGGCGAGCCCTGTCCGCGGCTCGCGTAATCCGCCCTCGTTTGTCGGCACACTGTCCATGTGCGTTGCTCCCTTCGCCGAAGTCCTTTGGCGGGCAGGTTGCAACATCGCCTGTAGCGGCAGCGTTGTCGGTGAAGTAGCTCACATCCGACGTCAGCCCACCGCCAGGCGTGCTAAGCCGCGGGAACCGTCAATCCGGCTCCTGCGTGTGCGCTTCCAGGAACCACAGCGCCTTGTCGAGGCCGCGTGACGCCTCGGTGAAGATGTCGGCCGTGTCGGCGTCGCCCGCCTCGTCGGCGGCGTCGATCGCCTTGCGGGTGGCATTGGCGACCTTGCCGAAGCGATCGATCAGCGCGGCCAGGTGGTCCTTGATCGCGTAGATGTCCGTCGGATAGGGCGGCAAGGTCGTGCCCTTCGCCACCGTCTGCGTCGTTCCCAACGCCGTGCCACCGAGCTGGACGACGCGCTCGGCCATCGTGTCGGTGTAGCCGTCGATCTGGGTGCGGAAACCGTCCAGCATCTCGTGGATCGCGATGAACCGCGGCCCCTTCAGGTTCCAGTGGGCCTGCTTGGTCAGCAGCGCAAGGTCGATGGCGTCGGCCAGCCGCGCATTCAACAACTCGATCGCGACAGTCTTGGCGTTGGATTGCAGGTCGTTCCTGGTCTGGTGCATGTCGATGAGGCCTCCTCGCCATAGCGGATGCTTCCACCAAGTGGTGCCACTCCGCCCCGCGACAAAGTCCGCCACCGTCACGGCGTCGTGAGCACTGGCGACGCGCCAGACCAGGCACTGCTCATTGCGCGATCCAACCGCCATCCACCGACAAGGCGGCGCCAGTCATCGTGGCGGCGCTGTCGCCACACAGGAATGCCGCCAGCGCACCGATCTGCTCCGGCGTGCTAAATTGTAGCATCGGCTGCTTCTCGCGCAGCAGCTCCTGCTTCGCCGCGTCGACGGACATGTTCGCCGCCTTGGCCCTGGCTTCGATCTGCTGCTGCACCAGCGGGGTCAGCACCCAGCCGGGGCAGATGGCATTGCAGGTGACGCCATGGTTCGCGGCATCGATGGCGGTGACCTTGGTCAGACCGACCAGGCCGTGCTTGGCCGCGACGTAAGCCGCCTTGCCGCCGCTCGCGACCAGGCCATGCGCGGAGGCGATGTTGATGATGCGCCCCCACTTCCGCTGCCGCATGTCCGGCAATGCCGCCTTTGTCGCATGAAAGGCGGCCGAGAGATTGATCGCGATGATCGCGTCCCACTTGTCGTCGGGAAACTCGTCGACCGGTGCCACGTATTGGATGCCGGCGTTGTTGACCAGGATATCGACCGGCCCCAGCGCGCCGCGCGTCTTCGCCACCAGTTCACGAATCTCCGCGGGCTTCGCCATGTCCGCCGGCGAGTAGCCCGTCCTGATGCCGTGCTGCTCTTGCAGTTGCCTGCTTGTCCGGTCGATGGCCGATCTGTCGCCGAAGCCGTTCAGCATCACGTCGACCCCATGCGCTGCCAGCGTCGTTGCGATGCCAAGGCCGATGCCACTGGTTGACCCGGTGACGATGGCCACTTTTCCTTTGAGCATCAGAGCAACCTTCCCAGTCTGCAATCAGGCTCCCACCAGCCCGCGCGCGAAATCACCGGCATCGAATGGCCGCAGGTCGCTCGCCTTTTCGCCGACGCCGACCGCGTGCACCGGCAGGCCAAACGTCTCGGCCAGCGCCACCACGATGCCGCCGCGCGCGCTGCCGTCGAGCTTGGTCACCACCAGGCCGGTGACATCGACCATCTCCTTGAACACGCGCACCTGCTGGATCGCGTTCTGCCCCGTCGTCGCGTCCAGCACCAGCAGCACCGAATGCGGCGCCGTCGCGTCCTGCTTGCGCAGCACGCGGATGATTTTCCGCAGTTCGTCCATCAGCGCGGCCTTGTTGTGCAGCCGCCCCGCGGTGTCGATCAGCAGCACATCGGCACCGTCCGCCTTCGCCCGCGTCAGCGCGTCGAACGCGAGCCCGGCGGAATCGGCATTCGTGCCGCCGGAGATCACCGGAGCACCCGTGCGCTCACCCCAGATCTGCAACTGCTCCACCGCCGCCGCGCGGAACGTGTCGCCGGCCACCAGCACCGGACGCAGTCCCTGTTCGCGAAAACTCTGCGCGAGCTTGCCTATCGTCGTGGTCTTGCCGGTGCCGTTGACGCCCACCACCAGCACGACATGCGGCTTATTCGCCGGATCGAGCCGCAGAGGCTGCGCCACCGGCGTCAGGATCGCCGCAATCTCCTCGGCGAGCGACTGCTTGATCTCCTCGTCGGTGACCTCCTTGCCGAAGCGCGTGCGACGGAAGTTCTCGATCACGCGCCGCGCCACCTCGGTGCCGAGGTCGGCCGAGATCAGTATTTCTTCCAGCTCCTCGAGCGCCGCGTCATCCAGCCGGCGCTTCTTGAAGACGGCGGAAATCCCCTCGGTCAGCTTCTGCGTGCTGCGCGACAGGCCTTCCTTCAGGCGCGAGAAGAAGCCGAGTGCCATCAGGCCGCTTCCGCCAGCAGCGCTTCGCCCGCCACGCTCACCACGCGCGCGGACAGCACCATTCCCGGTTGCGCCGGTGCCGTGAGCCGGACCGGGGCGAAATGTTCGGAGTGGCCGCTCTCGCCGGTTTCGGTCAGCAGTGACACCGTCCGCCCCACCTGCGTGGCGAAGAACCGCTGCGCCGCATGCTTGCCCGCCTCGCGCAGCCGCGCCGCCCGCTCGCGCCGCAGCATGTGCGGCACGGCCGGCATCCGCGCCGCCGGTGTGCCGGGGCGCTCGCTGTAGGGGAACACGTGCAGGAATGGCAGCTCCGCCTCGGTCACGAACTCCAGCGTCTCGGCGAACAGCGCCTCGGTCTCGGTCGGAAATCCGGCGATCAGGTCGGCGCCGATGGCGATGCCGGGACGCAGCGCCCGCGCCCGCTCGATCGCGGCCGCCGCATCGGCGCGGAGATGCCGGCGCTTCATCCGCTTCAGGATCAGGTCGCTGGCCGCCTGCAGCGACAGGTGCAGATGCGGCATCAGCCGCTCCTCCTCGCCGATCAGCCGCCACAGCGCCTCGTCGATCGCCGCCGGATCGAGCGAAGAGAGCCGCAGCCGCTGCAGCTCCGGCACCAGCGCCAGCAGGCGCCGGACGAGTTGGCCCAAGGTCGGCGACCCCGGCAGATCCGGACCATAGGAGGCAATATCCACCCCGGTCAGCACGACCTCCTGGTAGCCCGCCGCCACCAGGGCGCGCACCTGCGCCACCACGGCACCGACCGGCACGCTGCGGCTTGGCCCGCGGCCGAACGGGATGATGCAGAACGTGCAGCGATGGTCGCAGCCCTGCTGCACCTGGACGAACGCCCGCGCCCGGCCGGCGAACCCGGTCACCAGATGCGCCGCCGTCTCGCGCGCCGCCATGATGTCGGACACCGCGCCCGGCGCGTTCGGCACCCAGCTCTCCGGCTTCAGCTTGTCCGCGTTGCCCAGCACGCGGTCCACGCCTGGCAGGTCGCGCCACGCCTGCGGGTCGATCTGCGCCGCGCAGCCGGTCACCACGATGCGTGCGCCCGGCCGTTCGCGTGCCGCACGGCGGATCGCCTGCCGCGCCTGCCGTTCGGCTTCGGCCGTCACGGCGCAGGTGTTGACGATCACCGTGTCGGACAGTCCAGCCGCGTGCGAGCGGATGACCTCGCTCTCGTAGGCGTTCAGCCGGCAGCCGAAGGTGAGGATTTCGACGCTCATGCCGGGTAGGCCGCGAGGTCGATCTCGCCGGTGAACGCAGTCGCCACCGGGCCGGTCATCAGCACGTGGCCATCCGTCCGCCACTCGATCTCCAGCTCGCCGCCGTCCATCACCACCGAGGCGCGCCTTCCGGCAAGCCCGCGCCGATGCGCATTCACCAGCGCCGCGCAGGCGCCGGAGCCGCAGGCGAGGGTCAGGCCGGCGCCGCGCTCCCACACGCGCAGCCGGATGCGGTCCGGCGCCAGGATCTGGGCAAAGCCGATATTCGCCCGCTCCGGGAACAGCGGATCATGCTCCAGGCTGGCGCCGAGTTCGGCCACGTTCAGCCGCTCCACGTCGCCGACAAAGAATGTCGCATGTGGGTTGCCCATGCTGGCGGCGGCCGGATTTTCCACCGGTCCGCGCGCCAGATCGAGGTGCAGCGTGTCCATCGCGCGGGCGAGCGGTATCTCCGACCAGTCGAGGCGTGCCTTGCCCATGTCCACCTGCACGCGCCCGTCCGCCAGCACCTCCGAGTTCAGATTGCCGGCGACGGTGCGGATGACGTGGATGCGCCTGCCCGTCTCTCTTGCCAGCAGGTCCGCGACGCAGCGCGTGGCATTGCCGCAGGCGCCGGCCTCGGCGCCGTCCGGGTTGCGGATGCGCATGAAGGCGTCGGCATTGGAGCCTTCCGGCGCCGGCTCGATGCTGATGAACTGGTCGCAACCCACGCCGGTGCGGCGGTTGGCGATTGCCGCCGCGCGCGCCGCGGTCAGGCCGAGCGGGGCCGACCGTTCGTCGAACACGACGAAGTCGTTGCCGCAGCCGTGCATCTTCACGAAGCGCGCGATCATGGGTGGGTTATAGGTGCCGCAGGTCATCCGGCGAAAGGCCCACCCCGCAGGGCTATCGCATTTGGCATCAGCGCCTTGCCCGGGCGCCTATGCGCGGTCGCGGGCCCTGCAAAGGAAGCAAGCAAGCTTTTTTAACACGGAGAAGCAGGGAGGACCACGGAGTAAAATTTTCTTGCGCTTCGCGCAGGAAGACAGTTCACCGCGGCGCGAAGCGCCAAGGACTTTGTACTCCGTGGCCCTCCGTGGTCCTCCCTGCTTCTCCGTGTTAAATGCTGTCTTGCTTCCATCTTCGACCGCGATCGAGGCAAGGGAACCACCATGGACGCGACGATCGACATCGAATCCCTGCGCCGGCAGCTCGGCCGCAGGGTGGTCGAGGAGGACGTCGCCACCGCGGCGCCGCTGCGCGGCATGGTGGTGACCTTCGACCGCGACGAGACCGCGCCGGTCGAAGGCGAAGCGGTGCCACCCGGCTGGCACCTGGCGTATTTTCCGGCCGCCTCGCGCCGGGCGTCACTCGGCGCCGACGGGCTGCCGCTTGCCTCCGATGTGCTGCCGCAGATGCCATTGCCGCGGCGCATGTATGCTGGCGCGCGCCTGGTGTTCCACCGGCCTGTGCTGGTGGGCGATGCGCTGCGGCGGGAGACCGAATTCAGCGACGTGCAGTTCCGCAGCGGCAGCACCGGCACGCTGATCCTGGCCACCCAGACCCGCCGCATCTTCACGCCGCGCGGCCTCGCGATCACCGAGGACGCATACACCGTGTTCCGCGAGCCGGTGCCGCCGGGGGCGCAGAGCGGCATTCCCCGCCACGAGATGCCGCCTGCCGACACGCCGTGGCGGCGCACCGTCATCACCGATCCGGTGACCCTGTTCCGCTTCTCGGCGCTGACCTTCAACCCGCATCGCATCCACTACGATCGTCCGTATGCGATGGGGGTGGAGGGCTATCCCGGTCTCGTGGTGCACGGGCCGTTCTCGCAGCAGTGCCTGCTCGACCTGCTGCGCGACAACATCGGCGGCCGCGCGATCCGCGATTTTACCATTCGGGCGCGGGCACCGCTGTTCGACACGGCGCCGTTCACCGTGGTCGGTCGATCGACCGACGACGGCCAGGCGGCCGAGCTCTGGGCGGTCACCCCGGAGGGGACCATCGCAATGCAGGCGCAGGCGACGATCTGCTGATCTAGCGCAAGTTCATTGTGACTGGAAACGCTGCACCGAGAGTACGCCTCGCCGCGCTTGCGGTGACGGCGACCCCTGGGTCCCCGCTTGCGCGGGGATGACAACCTATCGATCGCTCGCTTTTTTCGTCATCCCCGCGCAAGCGGGGACCCAGGCTTCTGCTCTTTCTTTCACACGCTCGAAAGCGGGGATGGCGTACGCTTTTCCAGTAAGACCGAATTGCTCTAATCGAGTAGCCAGCGGAACGCGCGGCGGAGTTCGTCCGCCCCGCTCCTCTCGTACCAACTGGGCTGCATGTCCGGCGCCATCACTCGGCCTTCACGCGGTGAGCGGCAGATCATCTGAAACGTGACGACAATCCGGCCGTTCCCCGCGCCTGGGCAGTCGCACGGGCGCGGGCTATACCCGGCAGGACATGAAACCTCCTCACCCCAACCGTCATGGCGGTTCAGGCCGCCCGCCCTCCGATCGCGGCCCCGACCGTGGAGGTGGCGCATCGTCTCGCCATCCTTCGGGACACGGTCAGCCCGGAGACCGCCAGCCGCGGCGCGAGCATGTCGGTCCCGGACAGGGCCAGGGCGGGCAGCAGGGGCGGCCGCAAGGCGGCCAGGGGCCGCGGCCAGAGGGCCAGCCGGATCCGCGCGGGCCACGGCCGCAGGGCAAGCCATTCCAGGGCCGGCATGGCCACGACAACCAGGGACGCGACCGCGGCCAGCGCAACGAATTCCACCGCGGCCCCCGCCAGCAGGAGCACGGGCCGCGCCACACGCCGGATCCGGATGCACCGCGCGGCGCCGTCTGGCTCTACGGCCTGCACGCGGTCGCCGCGGCGCTTACCAATCCCGCGCGCCGCCTCCGCCGGTTGCTGCTGACCGAGGAGGCGCAGCAGACCCTGACGCGACGCCTGGCACCGCCCTGGCCGCTGCCCCCTGAACAAGTGGACCGTGGCCGGATAGATCATCTGCTCGGCCGCGACATCGCCCATCAGGGTGCGGCCCTGCTGGCCGACCCGCTGGCCCCGCCCAGCCTGCAGCACGCACTGGAACGGCCGGGGCCGCTCCTCGTGCTCGATCAGGTCACCGACCCGCGCAATGTCGGCGCCATCCTGCGTTCGGCTGCCGCCTTCGGTGCCGCGGCCGTCATCACGCAGGACCGCAACGCGCCGGAGGAAACCGGGGCCTTGGCCAAGGCGGCATCGGGCGCGCTGGAAACAATCCCGCTGCTGCGTGCGGTGAACATCGCCCGCACGCTGATCGCGCTGAAGGCGGCAGGCTGCTGGGTGGTCGGGCTGGACGCCGGGGGCGGAGCTCTCACCGGGCCGGCTTTCGCGGACCGCCGCGTCGCCCTGGTGCTGGGTGCCGAGGGCGAAGGCCTCCGCCGCCTGACGCGCGAGACCTGCGACGAGATCGCCGGCCTGACCATGAAGGGCGCCATGGAGAGCCTGAACGTGTCCGCCGCCGCCGCGGTGGCGCTCTACGAACTGACGAGGCGATCATGACACGCTACGAACCCGACAAGGCTGCCACCGCGTTGCACGAGGCGCGCCAGCGCCGGGCGCAGATCGCCCCGCTCCCCGCCGCCATCGCTCCGCGCACCGAGGCCGAGGGGGCGGCGGTGCAATACGCGCTCGCCCAGCGCACCGGCGCCGCCTCGCCCGGCGGCTTCAAGATCGGCGCGACCGCCAGGCGGATGCAGGAATACCTCGGCCTGAGCGGTCCGGCCGCGGGGTTCATGGCCGTCGGCAACCTGTATCGCAGCGGCGCCACCGTCCGCTTCGCCGACTATTTCCGTCCCGGCGTGGAATGCGAGCTGGCCGTGCGTCTCGCCCGCGACCTGCCGCCCGGCCCGTGCACGCAGGAACAGGCCGCCGAGGCGGTCGGCGACCTGGTCGCCGCTATCGAGATCGTCGAGAACCGCTACGGCGAGCTCGGCGAGCTCGGCACGCCGACGCTGATCGCCGACCAGGTGTTCCACGGCGCCGCGGTGCTCGGCGAGCCAGGCATGCAGGACTGGCGCTCGCTCGACATCGCGACCCTGCGTGGCCGCCTGGTGGTGGACGGACACCTCCGCGATGAAGGGGTGGGCGCCGATCTGATGGGCCATCCGCTGAACTGCCTCGCCTGGCTGGCCGGTTCGTCTGTCGCGGCGGCGTTCGGCGGGCTGAAGGCCGGCCAGGTGGTGATGCTCGGCAGCGTCACCCCGCCGGTCTGGCTGACCGGGCCGGCCAACGTGACCGTGGAATTCGCGCCACTGCCGCCGGTGCAGGTGCGGCTGGGCTGATTCAGGCGTGTTCTCCTAACGTTCTTTTAAGTGACTTGGCGGATACTGGCCTTTGACCACACCGCGCCAGAATGGCCAGACAAAGGGGTCCACGTTATGTTCCGGAATTGGAACAACTTGCCCGACGAACTGCAACTTGCCCTCTCGCGCGAGGCGCTGAGCCGGGCGGCCGCCACCATCGCCTCACAGGCCGAGGTGCTCGCGGACGAGATCGAATGCGGCAACCTCGCCGACCGCGGCGGTCCCGACGCGCTTCGCCTGTTCGCCGCCGTGGTACGCGTGGGCGGGAAGGACGAACTCGCCGCCGCCGGGCATGCATGATCATGTCTCCATCGGAGATCGCCGTTCCTGTTGAGAAGTAGACACCCCGTCGGGAGATCGATACGGCCCTGAGCAGGGCGAAGGAGGTTCGGTGATACGGAAATATATTCCCGTCGAAAAGGCCGCTCGGACGTGGCGGAAAGACCCGAAATTCATCGCCGCTTACGATGCGCTCGAAGAGGAGTTCTCCCTCGCATCCGCGCTGATCAACGCTCGTGGTGACGCGGGCATAACCCAAGGATAGGTAGCCGCGGCGATGGGGACCACACAGGCGGCAATCGCGCGCCTGGAGAGTGGCCGGGTGAGGCACACTACCCGCACCCTTGAGCAGTTTGCCAAGGCCACCCATTCGCGTCTGCGCATCAGCTTCGAGCCTGATAAGGCTCCTCACTGAAACCACGCCAAGCGAGCGCATCCATCGGCGTGCGTTACTTCTGGCCATGCTCACTAGGCCAGGAGGTCGCCTTCTTTCATGCCCTGGGCAAGATTCCAGACCGGACTCAGCACAAAATTCGAGTTAGGCACTTTCCGATTCGCGGAAGACGCGAATAACGCTAAGCAAGTCGGCGGCACCGACGGGTGCATCCCAACACCTTCGTGTCGTCGTGGTGAATCTACTCTTGCTACGATCCCGGTTGCCAGTCAGGAGGCGCCAGTTCGAGCCCGGCAAACCGGAATGCCGGGGCCACGATGCAGGAGCAAAGCGTCCAGCCTCCCAGGCCGCACGCCGACTGCCAGCCGTGCCGCGGCACGAGACACTGGAGACTCTGGCCGGCAGCGAGATCAGGCCCAAGAACGCAGCCCATCTCACCATCTCTTCGCAACAGCAACGGCGCGCCGGCCTGCCAGATCCACAACTCGTCGGCGTCCACGCGATGCCAGTGGTTGCGCTCGCCCTCGCGCAACATGAACAGGATCGCCGTGCCGGCGCCGCGCGTACCATCCGCCGGCGCATCCCGCCAGGTCTCGCGATAGTGCCCGCCTTCCGGATGCGCATTCAGCCCCAGCGCCTCGATCACCGCCTCCGCCGGAGCGGACACGTCGCGCAGGTCGATCAACCGCCGTCCTTCGGCACCGTCCTGCCGATGCCGGGATTCTGCGCGAACGCGTCGAACCAGGCGGCAAGCTTCGGATGCGCCGGCCGCCAGGGTTGCGCGGCGTAGCGGAAATCCAGATAGCCGAGCGCGCAGGCTATCGTGATCGAACCAATGTCGACCGTGCGGTGCGGCGGGTCCGCCTCCAGCGCATCGAGCGTGCGGTCCACTGCCGCCTTCTGCCGCGCAATCCACGCCACGCGCCCCTCGTCCTGCGGCTTCTGCATCTCGCCGCGGCGCGGCACGGAGGCATCCAGGATACCGTCGCCCATCGCCTGCAACTTCAGCGCCCGCCAGCGTGCAGCGCCATGCGCGGGAAACATCGGCAAGGCATCGCCGATGCTGTCGAGGTATTCGCAGATCACCGGGCTGTCGAACAGCGCGACGCCGTCGTCGGTGACCAGCGCCGGCACCTTCGACAACGGATTGACCGCGACGAATTCCGCCAGCGAGGCGTTGGCGTTGGTCGGCACGAGCTCGATCTGACCGTCGATCTCGCGCGTGATGGCGCAGGCGCGCACCTTGCGCACGTACGGGCTGGTCGGGGAGAAATGCAGTTTCACTGGCGTATTCCTTCAGAACTTGTCCTTCTTGGCCCTCAGGTCGGCGAACGTCGCCACATCGGGCGCGCGCAGGAACGGATTGGCGGCGAGTTCGTCCGACATCACCGAAGGCAGCGTCGGCTGGCCCGCCGCGCGCTGCTGGCGTGCCTGCTCCGTGCGCGCCTTCAGCGCGGCGTTGTCCGGATCGACGCTGAGCGCGAAGCGCGCATTGCTCTCGGTGTATTCGTGGCCGCAGCATACCTTGGTGCCGGCCGGCAGTGCGGCGAGCCTGCGCAGCGAGGCGAACATCTCCCCCGCGGTGCCTTCGATCAGCCGGCCGCAGCCCAGGCTGAACAGCGTGTCGCCGGAGAGCAGTATTTCGCCGTCGGGGAAGAAGTAGTTGATCTGGCCGCGCGTATGCCCCGGGGTCTCGATCACGCGCGCGGACGCGCTGCCGAACACGACCGAGTCGCCTTCCTTCACCGCCTGGTCGAGCTTCGGCAGCCGGTGTGCATCGGCGGCGGCGCCGACCACCCTCGCACCGAAGCGCGCGCGCACCTCGTCCACCCCGGCGATGTGGTCGGCGTGGTGATGCGTCAGCAGGATCAGGTCGAGCCTGCCGCCGGCATGCTCCAGCGCCGCAATGATCGGCCTGGCGTCGGCCGGATCGACGATCGCAACCGCACCGGAGAAGCTGTCGCGCAGCATCCAGGCATAGTTGTCGGACAGGATGGGGACCGGTTGTGCTGTGACTGTCATGGGCGGAGCCTAGCACCGCCGGGGGCCGCGGAAAACCGCCGGCTGTGTTATAGACCTGTGTCATGGCGGCGGACGCACATGCTGCGGCGGATTTCTACGGCACGGCCCGCGGGGCGGTGGCGGCAAGGCTGCTGCGCGAGCGGCTGTCCCTGCTCTGGCCCGACCTGCACGGCCAGTCCGTGCTCGGCATCGGCTTCGCCGCCCCCTATCTGCGGCTCTGGCGCGAGCAGGCGGCGCGCTGCATCGCGCTGACGCCGGCGCAGATGGGCGCGGCGCGCTGGCCGATGGGCGCGCCCAACCTGTCCTGCACCGCCGAGGAGGACGCCCTGCCGTTCCCCGACCTGATGTTCGACCGCATCCTGCTGGTGCACGGTCTGGAGGCGGCGGAGAGCGCGCGCCGGCTGCTGCGTGAGACCTGGCGGGTGCTGAAGGACGACGGGCGGCTGCTGGTCGTCGCGCCGAACCGCAGCGGCATGTGGGCCTACCGGGAGAGCACGCCGTTCGGCCACGGCCAGCCCTATTCGTTCGGCCAGATCGGCCGGCTGCTGGCCGCCTCGCTGTATCGTGTCGAACGGCGGGACACCGCTCTCTATCTGCCGCCGTCGAACTGGCGCCTCGTCCTGCGCAGCGCGCCGCTGCTGGAGCGGACCGGGCGGAACTGGCTGACCGGGTTCGCCGGCGTGACGATCACCGAGGCGGTGAAAGACCTGTATGCCGCGATGCCGGTCGAGGCCGTCCCGCGGCGCAGGCTGGTGTTGGCCGAGGCTGCCTGACGCCGTCGGCTGACGGAGCTGCCGCATCCGTGGCAGGCTTGTGTATAAACACGAACCACCCGGACATCGAGCCAGCGGTCGAGATCGGCGAGGACGAGGAGATTGCGCTGGAAACGCGCGACGTGCTCGACGGCCAGATCACGCCGGCCTCCACCGTCGCCGATTTCGCGTCATTCGATACCGGCGCGGTGCAGCCGCTTACCGGGCCGGTCTTCGTCAAGGGCGCGCAACCGGGCGACATGCTGGAGATCGAGGCGGAGAACCTGACGCTCGCCTGCCGCAATGCGGTGCTCAACATGATGGAGCTGCTGCAGGAACGCGGCTTCACCCGTAAGCAGGCCTATGTCATCTGCAGCGTCGCCGTCGACCTGCGCATCTCCAAACTGGTTTCGGCGCTGCTGCCGGAGGCGATCTTCGACGGCGACTGACGCAGGTTCAACCGGAGTGATGGGTTTCGCTGCGCTCAACCCATCCTACGTCGCAGGCTGTAGGATGGGTTGAGCGCAGCGATACCCATCACAACTGGAGAGGCACGCTCGCGTTTCCGCTTACCCTGAACCCGCTGTAGCTAGCGCTTGAAGCCTTCCAGTTCCTCCGCCGCCCACGCCACCACACGCTCGATCGACTCGCCCCGCTGCAGCATCGCCAGCATCGTCGGCATCGTGCCGCGCTGGTAGATCTGCACGGCGGTCGCCGGCGGCGCCGGGAAGCCCGATATGTGCGGTTGATTGTCGTGGAACGCACGCAGCGGATACGAGTAGAGCGTGCCCTTCGGCGGCTCCACGGTCTCCCACACCTTGAAGTCCGTCATGCTCGGGAACGGCGGCACGTCGAACCCTTCGATGATCGTGCAGCGTTCCTCCACCTGCGGACGTTCGGCGAGCCAGGTCACCAACTCCTTCGCCGCGGTCTTGTTCTTGCTGAATTGCCAGATGCCCCAGAACCACGGGCCTGCCGGCGTGAACCGCCCTTTCGGTCCGGACGGTGCGGGAAAGCTCCAGCAATCCGCGGCGATCTGCGGTGCGTCGCGCTTCGCCACCGCCCAGGCCGAGGGCGGATTCCAGATCAGCGCGCTCTTGCCCGAGATCAGCGCACGATTGTTCGATGCGTCGTCGTAGCTCACTGCGTCCGCCGGCAGGTACTTCGCCAGCTTCTGCGCGTGCTCCAACACCTGCCGCACCGCATCGGACTTCACCTGGATGTCGCCCTTCTCATCGACCAGATCCGCGCCATAGGCGTGGAACAGCGCGCCGGCCGTGTCGACCGAGTCCGCGGTGGTGCCGAGGCCGATGGCAAAGGCCATCCCCGCCTTGTGGCACGCCTCCGCCGCCTTCAGATGCGCCTCGTACGTCCACTCATTGGCCAACGCGGTTTGCTCCGGACGCGCCGGGTACATCGCGGTCACGTCGATGCCCGCCTTGTCGCGCAGCACGCTGATCCGCGCGACGGGTCCCTTGTAGTTGGTGCCGGTGCTGGTCGGCAGCCCCACCCAGTGCCCGTTCACCGTGCCGAGATAAGTGCTGATCGGATTGACCGGGCCATAGCGGCCGGTCAGCTCCTTCATCACGTCGTCGAGCGGCTCCAGCGATTCGCCATGGTTCTGCACCGACCAGTCGCGGAATGTCATGACATCGTGCCCGGTCTTCGCCTGCTGCTCGGCGGCCGCCGTCAGCAGGATCTTGTTGCCGACCGAGGTGATGAAATCAGGCTGTACTTCGACCTTGTTCTTGTCGGCCCAGGCCTGGACCTGCTTGCGCATGATGTCATTGCCGGCGGGCACCCAGTGATCCCAGAAGCCGATCGAAACCTTCCCGGCGGCGCCGGCGGTGCGGATGTGCACCAGCGGCAAGGCAGCCGTGGCGGCCGAATACGCCAATACCTGGCGGCGCGTGATGCGGCGCGTCTTGCGCATGAACGAACACTCCCTGCGCGGTCCGCGCCGAGCGCGGCCGCTTGTTATGGTTCAGGACGTTCGCGGGCCGAGGTCCGCGATCAGGCCACCCGTGGCAGCGCGTCCCGATGGCAGGTCGCCGGGGACCCGCCACAAGAGTGCAGGGCCAGTATTGCCGAAATTCGCCGGGCAATCGACAGCAAATTCACCGACCCCCTTCCTTCGTCATCCCAGCACAGACGGGAACCCTGCGTTGCAGGGCCGCGCCCCATGCCGCCATTGCTTGACACGCACTGGCACGCCGTCACCATCCGATGCAACGAACCGTGCCGGGGAGGGCCAAATGCTGGGCGGCTATATCAGCGATCTGCAGACCGGTGACGTGTTCGAGCCGGTGGAATACGAGCTCACCGCCTTCATGTGCAGCGAATACGCCCATGGCGTGGAGGAAAACTGGGAGTGGTTCCACTCCGCCGCGATGCCGACCGGCCGGCAGATGCGGCCGCCCACGATGATCCACGTCGACGCGGAATTCGCGCGGCACGAGAGCCTCCCGGGCGTCATCGCCGACGGGATGATCATGGCGAACTGGCGCGAGGACGAGCATGGCATGAAGCTGACGAACGGCGATGCGAAAGTGGCAGTGCGACCGTAGATCCACCGCCATGCCGTCATCCACCGATCCTGGCTTCGTCGACATATCCGGCCTGCTGTATCCGCGATCGGTGGCGGTGATTGGCGCTGCCGACCGCGCCGGGAATCTGGGCGGCGACACGGTGCAGCGTCTCGTCAGATTCGGTTTTCCGGGACCGGTCTGGGCGGTGAACCCGAATGCGACGACGGTCCAGGGCGTGCCGTGCTTTCCCTCGGTCGCCGATCTGCCGGAAACACCCGATCTCGTCATCCTGTCGATCCCCGCCAATGCGGTCGCCGAGACGATACGCGCGTGTGCGGCGCGCGGCATCGGCAACGGCATCGTGTTTGCCGGCGGATTTGCCGAGGCCGGCGGCAAGGGTGTCGCATTGCAGCGGGAGGTCGCCGTGGTCTGCCGCGACACCGGCTTCACGCTGTGCGGGCCGAATTGCGTCGGCATCATCAATGCCGCGACGCCGGTCACCGCCAGTTTCGCCACCGCATTGTCGGAATTCGACAGTCTGCGTGCCGGCCCGATCTCGATGGTGACGCAGAGCGGCGGCATCGGCACCGCGATCTTTTCCATGGTGCAGTGGGCCGGCTTGGGCTTCCGCCATCTGATCAGCAGCGGCAACGAGGCTGTCGTACGTTTCGCCGACTATCTTTATGCGCTGGCGCACGACGAGGGCACGCGCATCATCGCGACCTATCTCGAGGGCGTCGGCGATGGCGCCAGGCTGGTGCGTGCGCTGGAGGAAGCGCGTGCGCGGGGCAAGCAGGTGGTGATGATCAAGTCGGGTGCCACCGTTGCCAGCGCGCACGCCGCGCAGGCGCATACCGGTGCGCTGGTCGGCGAGGACCGGGTGTTCGACGCGATCCTCCAGGAACTCGGGGTCATCCGTGTTCATTCGGTCGAGGAGCTGGTCGATGTCTGCCTGCTGCTGGCCGGCACGCCGGAGGCGAAGCTGCCGCGCGGGGTGGGTGTCGGCATCGTCACCTTCGGCGGCGGCAATGGGGTGCTGGCGGCGGATCAATGCATGTCTCACGGATTGCAGGTTCCGGCACTCGCGGCCGCGGCGGCGGAGCAATTGCGGCCGCTGCTGGTATCCGTCGCGTCCGCCGCCAACCCGATGGACCTGACGCCGACAACGGCGTTCCGCGCCGAATCGCTGGCACGGCTTCCCGCCGCGATGGACGTGCTCGCGGCGCAACCAGATATCGATGCGCTGCTGTTCATCGTCGGCGCCCTGGGTGCACGCGCCGCGGAAATCTCCGACATGATCACCGAATTCTGGCAGCGCTGCGCCAGGCCGGTGTGCGTGAGCTGGCCGGCACCGCCCGCCGGCGCGCTGGCGCGTCTCGCCGCCGCCGGTCTCGTCGCGTTCGATGAACCCGATCGCGGCCTGCGTGCGCTGAGCCATCTGGTCGCGCACGGACTGGCGCTCGCCCGCCCGCAACGTGGCGATGCCGCAGCCATGACATTCGACTGGGTGCGGCATGTGCCGCCGGGCACAACGGTGGTGCCGGAGCATCGCGCTCACGCGATCCTGCGTCAGGCGGGTTTGCCAGTTGCGCCAGGCAGGCTGGCGATCGACGCGGCGGCAGCGCTGCCCATCGCGCATGAACTGGGGCTGCGCGTGGCATTGAAGGGCATCAGCCAGCACGTCACGCACCGCGCGGCGGCCGGGCTGCTGGCGGTCGATTTGCGCAGTGCCGAGGAAGTGCTGGGTGCCTTCCGCCGCATCGAGGACCGGGCGCGGGCGATGGATATCGCGCTCGACGGCATCTACGTGCAGAAGATGCAGCGAGGCGGCGTGGAATTGCTGGTGTTGGTGTTCCGCGATCCGATCTTCGGCACGATGATCTCGTGCGGCAGCGGCGGCCGGCTTGCCGAACTGATCGACGATGTGGTCACGGCGCGTGCGCCGGTGACGGAGGCGGTTGCCTTGGACATGGTCGAGCGCCTGCGCTGTCGCGGCGCGGCGCGCGACGAACAGGGATTGCTCGATGCATCCGCGCCGGCCGCGTTCATCGCGCGCCTCTCGCAACTGGGTGCGGGCGCACCATGGCAGCGCTTCACCTTCGAGGTGAATCCGATCAAGTGGACGCGCGCCGGAGTGGTCGCCGTCGATGGGCTGCTGGTGGTCGAGGAGGCTGGAGCGGGTTCAGGCTGACTGAAGCGCCTCAGGGCGCCTGTCATTGCGAGGAGCGCAGCGACGCGGCAATCTCGGGTGCGTGCTCCACGAGATTGCCGTGTCGCTGCGCTCCTCGCAATGACAGGCGCCCTGAGGCGCTTCAGTCAGCCTGAACCCGCTCCAGCCTCCTCGACCACCAGCAGCCCATCGACGGCGACCACTCC